>NZ_JBHXAG010000005.1:0-86838 GCF_042726555.1 Streptomyces sp. NPDC060232
GACACCACCGACGCCCCCAAACCAGGCCCGCCACCCACCGAGCCCGCCCGCAAGGCACCCCGCAGACCAGGCCGTATCCGCCGAGCCCGCCCGCAAGGCGCCCCGCAGACCAGGCCGTATCCGCCGAGCCGCCCGCAAGGCACCCCGCAGACCAGGCCGTATCCGCCGAGCCGCCCGCAGGGCACCCCGCAGACCAGGCCGTATCCGCCGAGCCCGCCCGCAGGGCAGCCCGCTGGCCCGGCACCCGCCGAGCCGCCCGCAGGGCAGCCGGCTCGTAGGAACCGCCCCTCCGGGAGGACATACGCTCCACCCGGAGGCCCCCGTACACCCGCCCACCGCTCCGGAGGAGCCATGGCCACACCCGTCCACGCCACAACGGCGGCCGGCATCACCACCCTCACCCTCGACTCCCCGGCCAACCGCAACGCCCTCTCCGCGGAGCTCGTCGCCGAACTCCGCGCCGCCTTCGCCGCGGCCGGTGACGACCCGGCCGTGCGTGCCGTCGTCCTCACCCACACCGGCGGCACGTTCTGCTCCGGAGCCGACCTCAAGTCCCCCTTCGACCCGGCCGACTTCGTGGCCCTGCTCCGCGAGATCGCCGAGCTGCCCAAGCCCGTCGTCGCCCGCGTCACGGGCCACGTCCGGGCCGGCGGCCTCGGCCTGCTCGGCGTCTGCGACGTCGCCGCCGCCGGGCCGCAGTCCTCGTACGCCTTCACGGAGACCCACCTGGGCGTGGTTCCCGCCGTCATCTCCGCACCGCTCCTGCCCCGCCTGGACCCGCGCGCCGCGGCCCGGTACTTCCTGACCGCCGAGGCGTTCGACGCCGCCGAGGCCGCGCGGATCGGCCTGCTCACCCTGCACGGGGACGACGTGGACGCGATCCTCGCGCCCGTCCTCGCGGGTCTGCGCAAGGCCGGCCCGCAGGCGCTCGCCGCGACCAAGCGACTGGTCACCGCCCCCGTGCGCGCGGCCCTGGCCCAGGACGGCGTGGCCCTCACCGAACTGTCGGCACACCACTTCGCCTCCGCCGAGGCCCACGAGGGCATCACCGCCCGCTTCGAGCGCCGGGACCCGTCATGGGCCCTGTGACCGACAGCCCCACGGCCGCCTCGGCCCCCACGGCCGCCTCGGCCGCCACCGGCCCCAAGCAGGCGCGCAGCCGCGTCACCCGCCGCCACCTCCTGGAGGCGGCCGTGTCCTGCCTCGCCGAGCACGGCTGGGCCGGCTCCACCGTCTCCGCCGTCGCCGAACGCGCCGGCGTATCCCGCGGAGCGGCCCAGCACCACTTTCCGACCCGCGAGGACCTGTTCACCGCCGCCGTCGAGTACGTCGCCGAGGAACGCTCCACCGCCCTGCGCGACCTCTTCCACGCCGGCCCGGCCGCCCGCCCGGCCGTGGTGGAGGCGCTGGTCGACCTGTACACGGGCGCCCTGTTCCGAGCCGCGCTCCAGCTGTGGGTCGCCGCCTCCAACGAGGAGCAGCTGCGTCCGCGGGTCACCGAGCTGGAGGCCCGGGTCGGCCGCGAGACCCACCGCATCGCCGTCGAACTGCTGGGCGCCGACGAGTCCGTACCCGGCGTACGGGAGACCGTGCAGGGCCTCCTCGACATGGCCCGCGGCCTGGGCCTGGCGAACGTCCTGACCGACGACGCCGCCCGCCGGGCCCGTGTCGTGGCCCAGTGGTCCCGGATCCTCGACGTGGCCCTGGGCTGAGCCGGTCGGCCGAAGGCGGCCAGCGGGCCGCCCGGAAACGCTGCAGGGGCGCCGCGCCCCGGAGAAGTCCGGGACGCGGCGCCCCCGCAGCGTGCGGCGGCCGAGCCGGTCAGGCGGTGTCGGCGATGTCCGCGTAGCCCTCGATCTCCTGCGGGTTGCGACGGCCCGGCCCGATGTAGCGGGCCGACGGGCGCACCAGGCGGCCCGTGCGCTTCTGCTCCAGGATGTGCGCCGACCAGCCCGCGGTACGGGCGCAGCTGAACATCGAGGTGAACATGTGCGCCGGGACCTCCGCGAAGTCCAGCATGATCGCCGCCCAGAACTCCACGTTGGTGGCGAGCACCCGGTCGGGGCGACGCGCGTGCAGCTCCTCCAGGGCGGCCTTCTCCAACGCGGCGGCCACCTCGTAGCGCGGCGCGTCCAGCTCCTTGGCGGTGCGCCGCAGCACGCGGGCGCGCGGGTCCTCGGCGCGGTAGACGCGGTGCCCGAAGCCCATCAGGCGCTCGCCCTTGTCGAGGGCCTTCTTCACGTACGCCACGGCGTCGCCGGTGCGCTCGATCTCCTCGATCATGCCGAGCACGCGGGAGGGCGCCCCGCCGTGCAGCGGGCCCGACATGGCGCCGACGGCACCGGAGAGCGCGGCGGCCACGTCGGCGCCGGTGGAGGCGATGACGCGCGCGGTGAACGTGGAGGCGTTCATCCCGTGCTCGGCGGCGGAGGTCCAGTACGCGTCGACGGCCTTGACGTGCTTCGGGTCCGGCTCGCCCCGCCAGCGGATCATGAACCGCTCGACGACGGACTCGGCCTTGTCGATCTCGCGCTGCGGCACCATCGGCAGGCCCTGGCCGCGGGCGGACTGGGCGACGTACGACAGCGCCATCACGGCCGCGCGCGCAAGGTCGTCGCGGGCGGTCTGCACGTCGATGTCCAGCAGCGGTTTCAGACCCCACACGGGGGCGAGCATCGCGAGCGCGGACTGCACGTCGACGCGGATGTCACCGGAGTGGACGGGGATGGGGAAGGGCTCGGCGGCCGGCAGGCCGGGGTTGAAAGCACCGTCGACCAGCAGTCCCCAGACGTTCCCGAAGGAGACGTGGCCGACGAGGTCTTCGATGTCGACACCCCGGTAGCGGAGCGATCCGCCTTCCTTGTCGGGTTCGGCGATCTCCGTCTCGAACGCGACGACCCCTTCGAGCCCGGGTACGAAGTCGGACATCAGGCGGCTCCTCAGATAGTGCGAACACGCGCGGCTCCCGGCGTGACTCGCGGTCCGGCGCGGTCATCCCCGTTGATGCCCGGCACGGCCGATGCTCACCCGTGCGGGGGCCTTCGGACCGGCCCCAAGATTTTGGCGGCTCCGCCCCGACTGCGGAAGCGTGACATACGGCACACCGTCGCCGGTCCACCTGCGGCAGGATGGCTCGTGTGACCGATCAGGACATTGACCCCGCCATGATGCGCAAGCAGTACCGCTCGGAGATCGTCCACGAGGGGAGCCTCGCCGAGGACCCCATGGAGCAGTTCGCCCGGTGGTTCCAGCAGGCGGCCGACTCGCACCTCTTCGAACCGAACGCCATGGTCGTCTCGACGGCCACCCCCGACGGACGGCCCAGTTCGCGCACGGTGCTGCTGAAGCAGTTCGACAGCAGGGGCTTCGTCTTCTTCACCAACTACGCGTCCCGCAAGGGCCGGGAGCTCGCCGGGAACCCGCACGTCGCGCTGCTTTTCCCCTGGCATCCCATCGCCCGCCAGGTGATCGTCACCGGCACGGCGTCCCGTATCGGCCGCGACCAGACGGCGGCGTACTTCCGCTCGCGGCCGCACGGCTCGCAGCTGGGCGCCTGGGCCAGCGAGCAGTCGAGCGTGATCGGCTCCCGCGCGGAGCTGGACCGCCGCTACGCCGAGCTGGCCGCGCGCTACCCGGAGGGCGAGCAGGTCCCGGTCCCGCCGGAGTGGGGCGGGCTGCGGGTGGTCCCGCAGGAGGTCGAGTTCTGGCAGGGCCACGAGAACCGGCTGCACGACCGGCTGCACTACGTGCTGGAGGGCGGGAAGTGGCGCCTGGAAAGGCTCTGCCCGTAGCCGCGGTGGAAAACAGACGACCCGCGGGCTCGGGTTCCTCTCCTGCAGTGAGAGGAGCCGGCCGGACGTACCGGCGAGCCCGCGGGTCGGGTGACTGCTTGGGATTGGCGCCGGGCGATCCGCCGGGCACCGCACTGGGTGCGCTACTGACGACGGGCCCTAGCCCGCAGCCACCTCACGCGTCCGGAGTTCGTACATTTCCGGGATCACCTCCTTTCAGTGTGCGTCCACTCTAAGGAGGCCCCTGCTCTGCGCTCAATCGAATTTCCGCGGCGCTCTCGCGGTGTGCCCGCGGCTGCGTACGCAGGACGTGGGGTGCAGGCGGATCGAGCGAGATCACTCGAACGTGTGGCCGACGCGGAAGCTTCGCGCCGGATGTCGGGTCCCGCATCGATTTCCCCGAATGCGGTGTGGTGTGGGTCACGTTCGAGTTCAATGATCTGACGTGCCGCATACGCCAACACCTGCTGGGGGTTCCAGGTGAGTGCTTCCGGACGTGACGAGACCACCGACGATCTGCTCGCCGCGCTGCTGGACGGGATGGACGCCGCGCTGTGCGCCTTCGACTCCGACGGCGTGATCACCCACTGGAACCGTGAGGCCGAGCGGATCCTGGGCTGGTCCGCCGGGGAGGCCGTGGGGCGCAAGGGGTTCGAGGGGTGGGCGGTGCGGGCCGCCGATGCGCAGGACGTGCAGGACAGACTGATGTCCGCCCAGCACGTGCCAGGGCGCCAGGTCCACGAGTTTCCGCTGCTCACCAAGGACGGCGGGCGCGTCCTCGTGCGGACGCAGTCCGCCGGGGTGCCGGGCGCGGACGGCTCGCCCGCCGGGGTGTACTGCGCCTTCAGCGAGGTGCACGCGCAGATCGATCTGGAGCGGTCCATCGCGCTGAGCGAGGCCCTGATGGAGGACGCCTCCTGGGGCGTCGTCCTCGTCGACGTCGACCTGCGGCCCGCCGTGGTCAACGTGCACGCCGCGCGGGCCTTCGGGACCGGCCGCACCGCCCTGCTCGGCCGACCCCTCGGGGAGCTGCTGGCCCAGGGGGTGGAGGAGCTGGAGGGCGCGCTCCAGCACGTGCTCGCGGAGGGGGCGCCGCCCGCGCCCGTGGAGATGTGGGTGTCGGTGCGCACGGCGGAGGGCGTACGGCGCCGGTGCTGGCGCTGCGGTTTCCTGCGGCTGGCTTCGCCGCTCGCGGAGGAACCAGTCCCGCTGGGCGTCGGCTGGCTGCTCCAGGACGTCACCGGCGCCCGGCAGGAGCAGCTCGACACCGCGCAGGCACGGTTTCGTTCCCATCAGCTGCACCGGGCGGGGCGGGCGGCCGCCGAATGCGAGGACCCGGCGGAGGCGGCCGCCGTACGCCTGGACTTCGCGCTCGCCGGCTTCGCCGAGCACGCGCTGCTGGACGTACTGGCCCCGGCGGCCGACTCCGAGCGGCGCAGGCTCGTACGGTGCGCCGCGTCGCCGCCCGCGCTGCCGGGGCCCGGTTCGATTCCCGTGCGGTACGCGGCCGGGCACCCGGCGCTGCAGGCGCTGGACCGGATCGGCTCGGTGCGCACCAGCGCCCCGCGTGGTGAGGCGGACGCGGAGTGGGCGCGGGCCCGGCAGTGGCCCGAGGGTGCGGCGCACGCGCTGTGCACGGTGCTGCGCAGCCGGGGGCGGACCCTGGGGGCGCTGACGTTCCTGCGCGGGCCCTCGCGGGCGGCGTTCGAGCGGGCGGACGCCGCGTACGCGGAGGAGGTCGCGGCCCGCGTCGCGGCGGACCTGGACCTGGCGACCGGCTGCGGGGCGGCCCCTCAGTGACGGAAGAAGATCCGGTCGCCGTACTCCTGCATGACGCGGCCGTTCCATTCGTGGCCGCCGTCGACGTTGCCCGAGCGCAGGAGCGGGGGCTCCATGCCGCGGGCGGCGAGTTCGCCGGCGGCCGTGGCCATGACCGCCTGCATGATCGCGCTGGTGACGACGGTGGAGGCGGGGGCGAAGGGGGCGTCGATGCCGTCGATGCTGAGCTCGGCGTCACCGACCGCGATCTTGCTGTCGAGGACGACGTCGCAGTGGTCCTTGAGGAAGGTGCCGGAGACGTGTCGTGAGCGGGTGCCGGTGGCGTACGCGACCGAGGTGACGCCGATGACCTTCAGGCCGATGGCGCGGGCGTTCATGGCCATCTCGACGGGCAGGGCGTTGCGCCCGGAGAGGGAGATGATCACGAGGACGTCGCCGTCGGAGGCTGGGCTGCTGTCGAGGACGGCGCCGGCGAGGCCGTCGACGCGTTCCAGGGCGCTGCCCAGGGTGGCGGGCATGACGTCGACGCCGGCGGTGCCGGGTACGGCGAGGAAGTTCATCAGGGCCAGGCCGCCGGCCCGGTAGACGACGTCCTGGGCGGGCAGTGAGGAGTGGCCGGCGCCGAAGGCGAAGAGGCGGTTGCCGGCGGCGACGGCGTCGGCGATGAGGGTGCCGGCCTCGGCGATGTGCGAGGCCTCCTCGTTGCGGACCCGCTCCAGGAGGCCGATGGCGGCGTCGAAGAACTGACCGGCCAGCTTGCTCTCGCTCATACGCCGAAGGCCCTTCCAGAGGTGGGGTGCGTCCGTGTCGCCGCTCACCGTGCGGTCTGGACCAAGGGCGTGTCAATACGGCCGTCCGTCCCGGGTCCGAAGGGCCGGGCGGCATCGGCGGCCGGTCTTGGCTCACGGCACGGGACGGTTGTCCGCCTGATGCGTCAGAATTGGGGACAGGGCCAGCGCACGCAATCCGAGGGGCACGAATGTCCGGACTGATCGATACCACGGAGATGTATCTCCGCACCATCCTCGAGCTGGAAGAGGAAGGCGTGGTCCCCATGCGCGCCCGGATCGCCGAGAGGCTGGACCAGAGCGGGCCGACGGTGAGCCAGACGGTGGCCCGCATGGAGCGGGACGGCCTGGTGGCCGTCGCCACGGACCGGCACCTGGAGCTGACGGACGAGGGCCGGCGGCTCGCGACGCGCGTGATGCGCAAGCACCGGCTCGCCGAGTGCCTGCTCGTCGATGTCATCGGGCTGGAGTGGGAGCAGGTGCACGCCGAGGCCTGCCGGTGGGAGCACGTGATGAGCGAGGCGGTGGAGCGGCGGGTGCTGGAGCTGCTGCGCCACCCGACCGAGTCGCCGTACGGGAACCCGATCCCGGGGCTGGAGGAGTTGGGCGAGAAGGCCGAGGCCGAGCCGTTCCTGGAGGACGGCATGATCAGCCTGGCCGAGCTCGACCCGGGTGCCGAGGGCAAGACGGTGGTCGTGCGGCGCATCGGGGAGCCGATCCAGACGGACGCGCAGCTGATGTACACGCTGCGACGGGCGGGCGTGCAGCCCGGCTCGGTGGTGAGTGTGACCGAGTCCCCGGGGGGTGTGCTGGTCGGCAGCGGTGGCGAGGCCGCCGAGCTGGAGGCCGAGATCGCCTCGCACGTGTTCGTGGCGAAGCGCTGACCGCAGGGTCCCCACCCGTACGGATCGGCCTTGGTGTGGGCGGTCCCGGCGCCTTGCGGCGCCGGGACCGGTCCTCCCCTGTGTGACCTGGAGCCCCGAGCTCTCAAGGTCGTCCCCACGGACCGTCTTCCCCGAGCGGCCCGCCTCCCTGTTGAAAGGATCTCCCTCGGCAGAGGCGGCCAATCCTTGAGCAAGGTCACTCGAAAGAGCGGTGTTGTGGGCGAGAACCCCGTTTTCGAATGGGGGTTCGATAGTCTGGCGGGGAGCGAAGGGGGTGCATCTGCGGTGGTACAGCGCATCGATGTGACGGGGTCCGAAGGAGTCCGTCTGGCCGCCTGGCAGTTCCGAGAACCGGTCCCCGAAGCAGCCCCCCGCCCCGGCGTGCTGTTACTGCACGGCCTGATGGGCCGCGCCTCCCACTGGGCCGGCACCGCCCACTGGCTCGGCGAACGCCGCCGCGTCGTCGCCCTGGACCAGCGCGGCCACGGCCACAGCGCCCGCCCGCCCGCCGGTGCCGCCCCGCACACCACCCTGGGCCGCGAGGCCTTCGTGGCCGACGCGGAAGCCGCCGTCGAGCAGCTCGACCTCGCCCCCGTCACCCTCATCGGCCACTCCATGGGCGCCCTCACCGCCTGGCAGCTCGCCGCCCGCCGCCCGGACCTGGTCGCGGCCCTCGTCATCTGCGACATGCGGGCCTCGGCCCTCGGCGCGGCCTCCCAGCGCGAGTGGGAGGACTGGTTCCACCTCTGGCCCCTCCCCTTCCCCACCCAGGACGCGGCCCGCCGCTGGTTCGGCGAGGACGACCCCCGTGTGGAGCGCCCCGACCCCGGCCGCGGCGCCTTCTTCGCCGAGGTCATGCACGAGTCGGCGGACGGCTGGCGGCCGCTCTTCTCCCGCCGCCAGATGCTGACGGCCCGCGAGACCTGGGTCCACGACGCGCACTGGGAGGAGCTGGCCCAGGTTCGCTGCCCGACCCTGGTGGTCCGCGGCCTGGACGGCGAACTGGGCCGCGCCGAGGCCCAGGAGATGGTCCGCGTCCTGCCGGCCGGCCGCTACGCGGAGATCCCCGACGCCGGCCACTACCTCCACTACGACCAACCGGCGGCCTGGCGCGCCGTGTTGGAGCCGTTCCTGGACGACATCCCGGCCCCCGCCCCCTGACCCCCACCCCCTGACCCCGACGACCCGGCCGCGGAGCCACGCGACAAGCCGGCCTGCTCCCACCAGGGGGCGCAGGCCGGCCCGTTCGGCCGCGGTCGGCGCCGTCAGCCCTTGCTCACCGCCGACAGGATCTCCGGCAGCTTGCGCGCCACCGTCGGCGCCGCGAGGCGCAGCCCCGCCCAGGCCGCCAGCCAGCCCCAGGCCACGCCGACCGGGAGCACGATCCAGGACACGTCCCGGTGTTCGGCCGTGTTCAGCCACACCGCCAGGGCGATCACCGGCGCGGACACCAGCGCCGACGCCAGCATCCCGCCGAGGATCCCGCCCCAGGCGAGCCCGCCCTGCCCCGGGGCGACGTTCTTGAACGCGCCCTCCGTCGGGATGGAGTACGGGAAGCGGGCCGAGGCCAGAGCCCCCGTGCACAGCATCGAGCCCAGCAGGGCGAGGGCCACGCCCACGGCCGCGGGCAAGCCCTGCCAGTCGTCCAGCAGGGCGGCGGTGAGCGCCGTGACGAGGACCGTGTACGGGAGGGTGACCAGCCCCAGCGCGAAAGCACGGGCGCGCAGTTCCCTGTACGCGTCGCGGGTGCCGGAGATGGTCTGCGCGACCATCCAGAAGGCGGAGGTGTCCTGCCCGAACTGGTTGTACATCTGCACACCGAGCATGCCCGCGCCGAAGCTGCCGAGGTAGACCGACCCGGTTCCCTGCAGCGCGTTGAAGACGGGCACGATCATGCCGATCGCCAGCGCGGTCACCCAGGCCGACTTCGTCTTGGGGTCGCGTACGGCATAGCGCAGGGCGCGCTGCATGGAGGCGCCCGTCCGGCCGGAGGGCAGCAGCGACCAGAAGCCGCCGCCGATGCCCCCGCGGTCCTTGGCGGACCCCGAAGTCGAGATCGTGGAGCCGTCCGGGGTGACCATCAGCCGGGTCATGCTGCGCTCCCATGACCACAGCAGGCCGGCCAGCGCGGCCAGGGTCACGACCAGCTGGGCGGCCGCCCGGCCGTACGCGCCCTCGCTCGCGGAGTCCACCATGCCGACGGCGGTCGCCGGAGGCAGCCACCGCACCACCGCCGCGACGGGTTCCAGCGTCGCCAGGCCGCCCGACTGGAAGAGGCTCTGGCTGGCGAAGTTGGCGAGCTGCGCGCCCACCGCGATGACCAGGCCGCTGAGCACCGCCAGGTCGCGTCCCTTGCGGCTGGTCAGCAGCCGTACGTTGGCCGTCGCCACGGCCCGCGCGAGGATCACGCAGCCGAGCAGCAGGAGCGGTACGGCCACCACCGCGGCCACCGCCCCGGCGGCGCCGCGCGCGACGGCGATCACCGAGCCGACCGCCAGGCACAGCGTGAACAGCGGCCCGATGCCGACGAGCGAGGACGCGAGCAGGGCCGCTACGAGAGGACGCGGCCGCAGCGGCAGCATCACCAGTCGGCTCGGGTCCAGCGTCTCGTCCCCGGCGGGGAAGAACAGCGGCATGAAGGCCCAGCCGAGCGCCAGGATCGCGGCCAGCAGCACCACCGCGGTGCCCGCGTGGGCGTTGCCGTGCAGCAGGCTCAGGCCGAGCGTCATGAAGCCGCCGACCACCAGCGCGAAGGCCAGCGACGAGAAGTAGGCGGCCTTGCGCTTCGAGGAACCCTTCAGGCCGTTGCGCAGCAGCGACAGCTTGATGCGCACGAAGATCGGGGTCAGCGCGAGCGGCGTCGCGCAGGGCGCCGGTCCGGCGGCGATCCCGGCCGCACCGGACACCCCCGAGGGCGCACCGGGGGCACCGGACGCCCCGGCGGAGGTGGCGGGAGCGCTCATCGCGTGCCCCTCCCGGAGTTGCCGCCGAGCCAGTCCAGCGCGTCCCCGGACGCGTCCCGCCCGTGCGCGCCGACCAGTTCGAGGAAGGCGGCCTGCAGGGACGGCGCGGAGCCCCGTACGTCGGCCAGCGGGCCCGCGGCGCGGATCCGGCCGGCGGCCATCACGGCCACCCAGTCGCACAGCGACTCGACGAGCTCCATCACGTGGGAGGAGAAGACGACCGTGGCACCGGACGCGGTGTAACGTTCCAGCACCCCGCGGATGGTCTGCGCCGACACCGGGTCGACGCCCTCGAACGGCTCGTCCAGGAAGAGCACTTCGGGGTTGTGCAGCAGCGCCGCCGCCAGGCCGATCTTCTTCCGCATGCCGGTCGAGTAGTCGACGACCAGCTTGTGCTGCGAACCGGCGAGGTCGAGGATGTCCAGCAGCTGCGTCGCCCGCTTGTCGGTCTCCTCGCCCGGCAGTCCGCGCAGACGGCCCATGTAGCCGAGCAGTTCGCGCCCCGACAGCCGCTCGAAGAGCCGCAGTCCCTCGGGCAGTACGCCGATCCGCGCCTTCACCTCGGTCGGATCGGCCCACACGTCGTGCCCCGCGACGACGACCCGCCCCATGTCGGGGCGCAGCAGTCCGGTCACCATCGACAGCGTGGTCGTCTTGCCCGCGCCGTTGGGCCCCACCAGGCCGATGAACTTCCCCGCGGGCAGCTCCAGGTCGATGCCGGCGACGGCCACCTGCTCGCCGAACCGCTTCCACAGACCTTCCACGCGCACGGCGGACGGCGCGGTTCGCGCACCGTCCGTCCCGTACGTTCCACCCGTCGCATCGCCCTGGTCCGGCATGCGCCTGCCTCTCATCGCGTCCCCCTTGGTCGTTCCTCCTTCACGATAGGAGGAGGGGGAGAGGCCTCAGCAGTTACTTATGTCATGACTTCCCGGTCGCACGTCATCGTGCGGGGGGTCAGCCCTGGCGCCGCTTGCGCTCCGCCGCCGCTTCGCTGCCGCACGCGTACGCCAGCGCGTCGATCAGCTCCTCCGTGTCCGGGAGCCACCGGTTCGCGGGCGTGGGCCGGCGCGCCCACTGGACCGCGCCCCGTCCGCCGAAGCGGGTGGGCGGGGCGGCCACGTACTCGCCCTCGCCGCGGGCGGTCAGGTCGATCGCGGACGGCGACCAGCCCAGCTTGCGCACGAGGTCCGCGACCTTGACGCCGGCGCCCGGCAGGACGAAGAACAGCATCCGGTGATCGGGCGTCAGCGTGACCGGCCCGAGGGTGCGCTGCATCCGCTCCAGCCGGGCCAGCGCCAGGAAGCCGGCCGATTCCGGCACGTCCAGCGCGTCGAAGGTCCGGCCCGTCGGCAGCAGGATCGACGCCTGCGGGTGCTTGCCCCAGACCCGGCGCACCTGCACCGCGCTGCCGGTGGCGTGCGCCGCCCAGTCCTTCACCGCCGGGTGCGCGCCGGGCGCCGGGCAGTCCGCGGCCCCGCAGGAGCACAGCTCCCGGCCGTCCCCGGGCTCCAACCAGGTGCCGGCGAAGACATCCCAGTGCCGTTCTTCCGCGTACCGCACGGCATGGTCCAGCAGCTGCTCGCCGCGCTGCTTGGGGATGGGTGCGGTCTCCGTGACTCCCATGGTCTCTTCCACGCCCATCACAACTGCCCGGGTCACCCGGGGTTACGGGGGTAAACCCGCCCGCGGCCGGAGCACCGATCCTGCATACGGGGCGCACTGATGCATGCGTGGGGGCGCGTAGGAGGCCGGGGCGCTGTTGCTGGGTAGCGACACGACGCAGAGCGGAAGATTCTCCGCACATCAGGCGGGAAGTGATCATTCCAATGGATCACACCCGCGGTCAGCAGGGGGTTTTCATGGCAGCCAGGCCTCTCCTCGCCCGCCAGCCGAACGAACGGCTGCAGGCGCTCATCCAGGAAGCCGGGTGCTCCAACGCCGGGCTAGCCCGGCGGGTGAACATGTGCGGGGCCGAACACGGCCTCGATCTCCGCTACGACAAGACCTCCGTGGCCCGCTGGCTGCGCGGCCAGCAGCCGCGCGGCCGGGCGCCGGGCATCATCGCCGAGGCGCTCGGGCGCAAACTCGGCCGGACCGTCACCATCGACGAGATCGGCATGGCCAACGGCAAGAACCTCGCCTCCGGCGTCGGCCTGCAATTCTCCCCGACCGTCGTCGGCGCCATCGAGCAGGTCTGCGAGCTGTGGCGCAGCGACGTCGGCCGCCGCGACTTCCTCGTGGGCTCCAGCGTGGCGGCCTCGGCGCTCGTCGAACCGAGCCGCGACTGGCTGATCACCGGCGCCGACACCCAGGTGGCCCGCAGCGGCGGTTCGCGGGTCGGCATGTCGGACGTCGAGGCGGTACTGGCGACCACCGACGCCCTCAAGGACCTCGACCACCGCTTCGGCAGCGGCCACGTACGGCCGGTGGTCGTGCACTACCTCAACTCGGTGGTGTCCGGCCTGATCGGGGGCTCCTACCGGGAACCCGTCGGGCGGGCCCTCTTCGCGGCGGTGGCCCGGCTGACCGAACTCGCCGGCTACATGGCGGTCGACACGGGCCAGCCGGGCCTGGCGCAGCGCTACTACATCCAGGCGCTGCGGCTGGCCCAGGCGGCGGGCGACCGGGCGTACGGCGGCTACGTGCTGGCGGCGTCCATGAGCCACCTCGCCGCCGAGCTCGGCAACCCCCGGGAGATCGCGCAGTTGGCGCGGGCCGCCCAGGAGGGGACGCGCGGGCAGGTCACCCCGCGGGTCGAGGCCATGTACTACGCCGCCGAGGCGCGCGGGCACGCGCTGCTGGGCGACGGCCGGGCGACGGGCGTGCTGTCCGCGCGGGCGGTGAGCGCGCTGGAGCGGGCGGAGCCGGAGTCGGGCGACGACCCGGTGTGGATCCGCCACTTCGACGAGGCGTACCTCGCGGACGAGCTGGCCCACTGCCACCGGGACCTGGGGCAGGGGGACGCGGCGGCCCGGCAGGCGCAGGAGGCCCTGCGCGGCCTCCCGGCGGGCAAGGCCCGCCGCCGGGCCATCGGACTGCTGCTGCTGGCGGCGGCGCAGGTGCAGCAGCGGGAGGTGGAGCAGGCCTGCCGGACGGCCACGCAGGCGGCGGAACTGCTGGAGGGACTCCGCTCGAACCGCGGGGCGGAGTACCTGCAGGACTTCCGGACCCGCCTGGAGCCGTACCGGGAGGAGACGGCGGTCCGCGAATTCGCCGTCCGAGTCGCCTGACGGGCCCGCCCGCGCCGGTGCCCGGCCCGCGGCACGCACTACGCGCCGCCCCGGACCCCGCGCCTCAAGCGCCGGCGGGGCTGAGTGGGGCGGCGGGGCTGGAGGGGAGGGTAGCGGGGCCGGGTGGGGCGGCGGCGGGGCCGGAAGGGACAGGGAACCGGGGAGCCGGGGCCTGGTTCCGGTCCCGGCTCTCCGGACCCCGCCCCCGCTCCGTCCCGTGAGCAGGTAGCGTTGCCGGACGGTTCCGTACGGTCGGGTGAGTCGGAGAAGGAGTACCGGTGACGCAGAGCGGACAAGGGGGCGCACCGCAACCTGGTGCCCCGTGGAATCCGGACCCGGCGTCCGGGTACCCGGCATACCCGGAGCAGCCGCACCCCGGGGCCGCCTACGGCTACCCGCAGGCCTACCCCACACCCGAAGGCGAGCCCGGGCTCGCGGTCGGGCACGTGGTCGGTCCCGGCTACGAAGGCCCAGGCGCACCGCACGGCTACGGCTACCCGCCGCTGCCCGAGGCCGCCACCCAGTACATCCCGCCGGTCCCCGCCGCTCCCGCCGAAGCGGCGACGCAGTACATCCCGCCCGTCCCGGCGACCCCCGGGCACGACGAGGCCGCGACGCAGTACATCCCGCCCGTTCCGGCCGGCCCCGCCGCCCCCGGGCACGCCGAAGCTGCGACGCAGTACCTGCCCCCGGTGCCGGCATCCCCGGCATCCACCCCCGCCGCCTCCGGCGTCGAGGGCTTCGACGGCCTCTTCCGCGGCGACGACTCCGCCGGTCACACCCAGCACCTCCCGCCCGTGCAGGAGCCCGTCCTGCGCGGCCGGCCGTCGCAGCGTCCCTACCCGCCGCGCGCGCAGGCCCCCGTACCACCGCACCAGCAGTCGCACCCGCAGTACGCCCCACCCCCGCCACCACCGGCGGAGCCGTCCCGCAAGGTCTCGCCCGCGATCATCGGCGCCGTCGTCATCGGCCTCGCCGTCATCGGCCTCGGCGTCGGCTCGCTGCTCGGCGACGGCAAGCCGCAGAACAACGACCCCGGCGCCGTCCCCGCCGCGCCGACCGCGAGCGGCGGCTCCGCCGCGCCCGCCGGCGAGGCCCCGGTCGACCCGGCCCGGCCGCAGGCCGTCCAGTTGGACAAGCTCCTCGCGGACAGCAACGACAGCCGGGCCTCGGTGATCAAGGCCGTGGAGGACATCAAGGGCTGCTCCAACCTCGACCAGGCGGCCTCGGACCTGCGCGACGCGGCCCGTCAGCGCGAGGAACTGATCACTCGCCTGCAGGAGTTGAAGGTCGACAAGCTCCCCGACCACGCCAGGCTGTCCGCTGCCCTGACCAAGGCCTGGCGGGCTTCGGCGGACGCCGACAACAGCTACGCCGCCTGGGCGGACGACGTGGACGACGACAAGTGCAAGGACGGCAAGGCCAAGGCCACCAAGAACGCCTCCGAGGGCAACAAGTCGAGCGGCGAGGCGACCAAGGCCAAGGAGTCGGCCGCGACCATGTGGAACACGATCGCGGCCAAGTACGGACTCACCAAGCGCGACAAGTCCCAGCTCTGAACCACGGGCCGCCCGCCGCCTGACTGCGACGCCGCGCCCCGCCGCCCTCCTGCCGCCGCCCCCGCCGCAGGCCACGTCAGCCCATGCGCGGGGCCTGTACCAGGGTCGGCGTCATGTCCATGGGCTGCTCACCCGGCTGCGCCACGAGCCGCCCCGACCGGACGATCTGGAAGGTGACCTGGCCGTTGACGATGCGGGGGAAGCCGGCGACGGCCCGCATGTCCTGGTAGCGCCAGCTCAGGTCCGGGGTGAGACCGCCGGTCCTCACGGGCTGGGACTCGTTCAGCGACCGCTTGACCGTGCGGGCGTCGATGCTCTGGCCCTTGTCGAAGCGCTTCACGATCTCGCCCAGCACCGTGTACGCGATCCAGGTGGTCTGCGCCCCGCTGTCGTCGGGGTCGACGGTGTCGTCGCCGAAGGCGAAGTCGGTGACGACCTTGCGCATCGGCTCCCAGAGGGGATCGGAGGCCACCGGGTACCAGCTCGTGAGGTACGCGCCCTCGAAGGGGCTCTCCCGGCCGCCCGTGCGGTCCACCAGGGACTGGCTGACGCTGCCCAGGACGGAGGAGATCTGCGGCTTGCTGCGCTGCGGCTCGGTGCGGCGGAAGGCGTCGAAGAACGTCTCCGTGCGCTCGCCGAGGACGGCGGTGACGCAGCCCTTCTCCTTCTCCTTGTCCTTGCCGGTGCCGATGGTGTGCGCGAGGGCTTCGCCGGCCTGCGGCTGGAAGTCGGCGGAGTCCTCGGCGGCCCGGATGTCGGAGGCGTCGGCCATCTTGTTGGCGCGCAGACCCGCGTTGAGCAGCACCGGCAGGGTGTCGCCCGCGAGGGTGTCGGGGCGGACCAGGGCCACCTGGTCGCAGGCGCGGCTCAGCTGGTGCCCGGCGCCGGCGATCAGGACGGGCTGGCCGCCGTTGACGGGGTAGGAGAGCGGCGACTGGAACTCCTCGGAGGAGACTCCGTAGCCGCCGATGAAGGGGATGCCCTCGGCCTCCAGCGGGGCCATGAAGGCGCGTCCGTGCTGGCTGTAGGAGCCGACGACGGCGACGGCCTTCTCGGCGACGGCCTTGCGGGCGCAGTCGGCGGCGCCGCTGGGCGTGTTCTTCTCGTTGCAGGTCAGGACGCGGAGTCTGCGACCGTTGATGCCGCCCTTGGCGTTCACCCAGCGCTCGTAGGCCTTGGCCATCCCGGTCATGCCCGGCATGTTCGTGGCCTTGGTCTCCTCCGGCGCGAAGGTCATGACGGTGATCGTCTCCCCGGAGCCCCCCGAGCCCCCGGGGAGAGTCCCGCACCCGGCCACGAGGCAGGCACCCGTCGCCGTGGCCACGAGAGTGCGCGAGAGGGATGATGCACGTCGCGAGATGGTCATGTCCGTGCACCATTCCGCCCCGCCGATAACTGTCGAGTGAGAGGGACGCAACATCCGGTGACACCGAGGTGAATTACGGGGGCGCGGTCACCCGCAGGCGCTTCAAGATCCCTCTGGACGGGAACGTACGATCGAAAGCGTGACATTCGCCCAAGGTTCGAAGAACTCTTCCAAACGCGGCGGCCGCTCCTCCACCATGGGCGGCATGCCCCTGAACGACATGCCGTGGTGGCGCTGGCGCAGCAACGTGCGCTCGGCGCTGCACATGCTTTCCGATCCGGCCTTCCACGAGGACACCTGGCTGGCCGGCGGCGAAGGGTACGGCGACGTCACCGACGCCGTGTACCGGCTCGTCGAGGACACCTGGCTCGACAGCTGGTCGGCGGAGAAGTACGTCGGCACGATCTTCCGCGACTCGCAGGAGGCGGCCCTCGTCGACCTCGCCGTGCTGCGCGTGCTCCGGATCCTCCACCAGGTCGGCCCCGACGCGCCCGTCTCCGTCTACCTGGAGCACCACGCGTGGCCCGAGGCGGTCCGCGCCGCGCGCGAGGCGCACGTACGGCTCGCGCAGGCCGACGGGGACGACCCGGACGTACGGCCCACCTCGCTGGAAGTGTTGAAGATCCTCACCCGCGCGGTGTGAAAGGCTGTGCGGTCATGAGCGACCCGCACAACGAGGCCCAGGCCCAGCAGCAGCCCCAGTACGTCCTGACCGTGTCCTGCCCCGACAAGCAGGGCATCGTGCACGCCGTGTCGAGCTACTTGTTCATGACCGGCTGCAACATCGTGGACAGCCAGCAGTTCGGAGACCGGGAGACCGGGCTCTTCTTCATGCGGGTGCACTTCGAGGCCGAGCCCACGGTGACGGTGGAGAAGCTGCGGGCGAGCTTCGCCGCCATCGGTGAGTCCTTCAAGATGGACTGGGAGATCCACCGCTCCGAGGAGCGCATGCGGATCATCCTGATGGTGTCCAAGTTCGGGCACTGCCTCAACGACCTGCTGTTCCGCTCGCGGATCGGGGCCCTGCCGGTCGAGATCGCGGCCGTGGTCTCCAACCACACCGACTTCGCCGAGCTGGTGGCCTCGTACGACGTGCCGTTCGTGCACATCCCGGTCACGAAGGACACGAAGGCCCAGGCCGAGGCGCAGCTGCTGGAACTCGTACGCGCCGAGAGCGTCGAGCTGGTGGTGCTGGCCCGGTACATGCAGGTGCTGTCCGACACCCTCTGCAAGGAGCTGAGCGGGCGGATCATCAACATCCACCACTCGTTCCTGCCGAGCTTCAAGGGCGCGAAGCCGTACCACCAGGCGCACGCGCGCGGTGTGAAGCTGATCGGTGCCACCGCGCACTACGTGACGGCGGACCTCGACGAGGGGCCGATCATCGAGCAGGAGGTCGAGCGGGTGGGCCACGAGGTCACCCCGGACCAGCTGGTGGCGATCGGACGCGACGTGGAGTGCCAGGCGCTCGCGCGCGCGGTGAAGTGGCACAGCGAGCACCGCGTACTGCTGAACGGCTCCCGCACGGTGGTCTTCGCCTGACCCCGGCCGCGTTGGCGCGAGGGGCCTCACGCGCGGGCCTCACGCGCGGGCCTGACGTGCGGGCCTCACGCGCGGGCCTGACGTGCGGGCATGACGCGCATGTCCTGACACGCGGCCCCTGACGTGCGGCCCCTGACGCGCGGCGGCCTGCGGGGCGCGGCGCGGGGGTGCTCCCCCTCGTGTCTGCCGGGCGTGGTACGGGCCGGGCGCCGGGGGCGGCGCCCCCGGATCCCCGCGCCCCGGTCGACGGCGCGAAGCAGGCCGCACCGGCCCGTGGAGCCATGCCCGTCGCCTGTGCGGGGCGCCGGGCGCCGGGCGCCGGAGCCAAGGCGCTTCGGGCGGTCGGCGGGTCGGCGGCGCGGCACCCCGGATGCGTGCGAGCCCGCCGCAGGCGTCGTGTTACGCGTCCGGGGCCTCCACCCCGCAGTACGCCGCGAAGGCGGCCAGGATCTCGTCCTCCGCGATGCGGCCGTCGCCGTCGGTGTCGAGGCCCAGCGCCACCTGCTCGGCCAGTTCGGGCGCGGTCCCGAGGACGCGCAGCACGCGGGCCGCAGCCGGCGGGGTCGCGCCGAGGCCGTCCTCGTCCGCCACCGCGATCACGGCCCGCAGGAACGGCCGTGCGATCTCCGCGAACCGCTGCGGGTTGTCGCGCAGCCGCTTGGCCGCCCCGGTGATGAACTCCTCGCGGGAGACCCGCTGGTCCCCGTCGACGTCCGCGATTCCGGCCATTCCCTGCCAGAACGCCTCGGCGCCGCCGAAGACGGCCTGGCCCTTCTCCGACCGTGCGGCGGTACCGAATTCGGCCAGGACGGCCTTCGCGGCCGTGCTGAAGTCCTCCCGGTCGATGAAGCCGGATCCGTCCTGGTCGAAGGTGGCGAATCGGGCGGCGATCTTGCGCTCGTATTCTGCGCTGTCCATATGCGGCGTTCCACCTTCACGTGTGCGTGGGGTTCAGATCAAGACAAGGCAGGAGCGTAAGGCCTAGTTGGCCTGCACGTTAAGCGAAGCGGTCAAGCCGGCGGCCGCATCGAACCCGCGCACGGGGAGCGCGGCGGGGCGCGTACGCGTGTACCCATGTGCCCTGGGCCGCACCACCGTTCACGCCCTGCGACGCCCCTATCACGCAGGGCCTACTTCCGAGGGGAGCTTCCTCCAAAAGAGGCGCGATCCGCCATGTGCCCACTACATTCGATGCGTCGACACACGGCTGGGGGAACTTATGCCGAAGGACGTACCACCGCGCTGGGACCGCCGCATGCAGCAGCGCCTGGCCCGCGGCGAGGCCGCCGCGCTCGGTGAGCTCTACGACCGCTTCGCCTCGCTCGTGCACAGCCTGGCGCACCGCGTCCTGGGCGACGAGAAGGCGGCGGACCGCATCACCCGCGAGGTCTTCGGCTACATCTGGGAGAACCCGGACGCCTACGACCCCAAGCAGGGCTCCATGCGCTCCTGGGTCGCCCGGATCACCCAGGGCCAGGCGGTGGCCCGGCTGCGCCAGGCCGAACTGGGCCGGGGCTCCCGCGAGGAGCTGGAACAGAAGGTGCGCAGCGCCAACGCCGCCGCCCGCGCGGACTACATCGTGACCTCCATGCCCGCGCCCCTGCGGGCCGCGCTGGAACTCGCCTACTTCAAGCGCCGCGACTACCGGCAGGCCGCCGCCGACCTCAAGATCAGCGAGGACGAGGCGCGCCGCAGGCTGCGGCTCGGGCTCCAGCTGCTGTCGACCGCCAATGCCCTCCCGCCGGAGGACGCCGCCCAGCCCGGTTACGGCCCGCGCGAATACGGAACACCCCGATGAACGGCCGCGCCCAGTCGCCCGACGACGGATACGAGCGTCCCGGCGGCCAGGCCCGTATACCGGGCCCGCGCGGCGCCGCCGACGACCTCGACCCGGGACACGCGCCCCGGCCGCTGCCGTCGCCCTTGCCGCTGCCGGAAGCCCTGCCGTCACCACAGTCGCCGCCGCCCTCGCACGCCGTACTCAAGTCCCTGCTCGGGGCGTGGGCGCTGGCCGCCTGCTCGGCCGAGGAGACCCGGGCGGTGGAGGACCACCTCACCGAGTGCGCGCCCTGCGCGGAGGAGGCGCTGCGGCTGCGCGACGCGGTTGGGCTGCTGCATCCGGAGGAGACCCTCGACCTCAAACCGCTGTTGCGCTCGCGCGTGCTGGAGGACTGCCTCGGCAAGCGGCCGGCCCGCATCCCGGTGCCGGGGTGGGCGAGCCCGTACGACACCGAGACCGCGCGGCTCGACGCCCTGCTCCAGGACTTCGGCGACTCGGAGTGGCACACCCCGGTACGCCTGAAATGGTTCGAGGGGGAGCGGCACCGGTCGCAGCGGACCACGGTGGCGGGCGTGATCGGTCACCTCATGACGGTCGACGGGCTGATCGCCACCGCGCTCGGGCTGGACGACCCGCTGGGGTCGGAAGCGCCGCCGGGCGGTCCGACCGTACGGACGGAGTACTTCTGGGGCGCGTCGTCGTATCCGGCGACGCGCCAGGTGCGCGAGCCGTGGCGAGAACAGGGCCACACGCTGGTCCGCACGGTGTCCTTCGCCGGTCGCGGCGTCGCCGAACTCGCCGTGGACTACGGGAGTTTCGCGCTGCCGCTCGGTGACGCCTTCCTGGAACGGGCCTTCGAGTGCTGGGTGCACGCGTGGGACATCGCGGACGCGGTGGACTACCCGTACGAGCCGCCGTCCGGGCCGCACCTGCACCGGATGATCGACCTGGCGGCGCGACTGCTGCCGAGTGCGCTCGCCCAGCGGCGACGGGCGGGCCTGGCGGCCCCGGCGCGTGGCCTGGTCGCGGCGGGAGCGCCCGGGCGGACCCTGCACCTGGAGATCGAGGGCGCGGGTGGCGGCGGCTGGGACATCGCGCTGGACTCGCCGGGGGCGAAACCGTCGGCGGAACGCACGGTGGCGGAGATCGCCCTGGACGGGCTTGAGTTCTGCCAGCTGGCGGCCGGCCACATCTCGCCGGAAGACGCGGCGGTCGGCCAGCACGGCGACCGCGAGGCGATCCGCGACGTCCTCTTCGCGGCGGCGTCGCTGAGCCGCCTGTAGGGGATGCGGGGGGCCGGGGGCGCTGCGGCCGGTACGGGCATCCCCGTAGCGCAGAAGCCTGTGGAGTCGACGCGAAGACGGTCGGTCGATGGATCACTGAGCCAAACCGCATTCCTCATGCCCGCCACCGTTGGGCGGCGTCCGAGGCGTTGAGGGAGGAGGAGACAGCCTTGTGGCCAGTGGGCCCGTCGTTCGCTGACGTCGCAGAGGGGCGCGCCACGGTGCGTTGCCCAGGGCCACATGGTTGTCGGGTACTGCGTAGCGGAGCCGGGGGCGGAGATCGCCACGCTGAGCACGCCGTGACGAGGCTTCTCTATGACGGCGTCCGCCCGTGTGGGGTGAAGGTTCGCTGCTCACTTGGTGTCTGTGGCGCGTGGGTGACCAGTACCCGCAAACATGATCCAGCATGCGTCGCGGGCCGTGTCCAAGAGGTACCAAATCCGGCCTCCCCCGGTCACCTCGATCTGCCACTGCTCACAGGTCTGTCCCCGATGGACGCCGTGCGCCAAAGTCCCCTTGAGTCGGTGGTGCCGAGGAATCTCGGCCACTGGCCTGGGTTCCGTGCGCATGGTGACCCAGGCGCGATACGTGTTCTCCCGCAAGCCCCCGGCTTCCGCCCCCGCCCCCGCACCCCCGGGCCCCGCCCTACGTGTAGCGCTCGCGGAGCTTGTACTTCAGGACCTTGCGCAGGGCTTCGTTGCGGGGGAGGGCGTCGAGGAGTTCCAGTTGTTCCGGGAGTTTGTGGGTGGCCAGGCCTTCCGTGCGGAGGTAGGCCGTGAGTTGGGGGAGGGTGAGGGGGGCCGCTCCCTCGGGTTGTTCGATCACCGCGCAGACGCGTTCGCCGCGGGTCGGGTCCGGGAGGCCGATGACGGCTACGTCCGCGACGCCCGGGAGGCGGTGGAGGAGATCCTCGATCTCCTTGGCTGAGATGTTCTCGCCCTTGCGGATGATGACGTCCTTGCTGCGGCCGGTGAGGACCAGGTAGCCGTCCCGCGTCAGGTGCCCGAGGTCGCCGGTGATCAGGTAGCCGTCGCGGTCGAAGACCTCGGCCGACTGGTCGGGGCTCAGGTAGCCCTGGCAGACCGCCTCGCCGCGCAGGCGTACCTCTCCGTCGGTGTCCGGAGGGAGAGGGGTGCCGTCGGGGGTGGTGATGCGGATGGACATGCCCTCCGGGGGGCGGCCCTCGGTGGTCGCGAGGTTTTCGGGGGTGTCGTCCGGGCAGCCCATGGTGATCATGGGGACTTCGGTCATTCCGTAGCCGTGCGTGAGCTGGCAGCCCAGTTCGCGGACCACAGCGTGGTAGATCTCCGGCGGCTTGGGGGCGCCGCCGCCCGCGAGGAGGCGGAGGGTGGGGATGAGGGGGACGTCCGGGGCCTTGCGCTGTTCCGTCAGGAACATGGAGTAGAAGGCGGTGGATCCGCCGGCGACGGTGACTCCGTGGCGGCGGTAGCCGTCCAGGGCGTCCGGCATCGCGAACCTCTCGAAGAGGACCGCGGGGAAGCCGTAGAGCAGCAGCATCACGGTGTAGTCCGGGCCGGCTATGTGGGCGTAGGGGAAGGCCATCGAGCCGACGTCGGACGGGCTCAGGTGCAGGGCGTGCGCGAGGCAGGAGCCGCCGGCGATGAGGGAGCGGTCGGTGTGCAGGACGCCCTTGGGGTCGGAGGTGGTGCCGGAGGTCCAGTAGATCCAGCGGACGTCGGTGCCGGAGGCGGGCGGCGGGGGCAGTACGTCCGGGTCGCCGTCGGGGAGGGAGTCGTACGCGTCGAAGACGCCGCGCGCCCCGAGCCGCCGGGCCATGGCGGGATAGTCGTGGCCGCGCCACACTCCGGGGACCGCGAAGAAGTCGGCCTTGGCCTCGCGCAGTGCGAAGCCGACCTCGCGGTCGCGGTAGAAGGGGATGACGGGGGTCTGGACGGCGCCGAGCCGGGCGAGGGCGACGCAGAGCAGCACGGTCTCGATGCGGGTGGGGAGCTGCCAGGCGACGACGGTGCCGGGGCGTACGCCCATGCCGTACAGGCCTGCGGCGACGCGTTCGGAGCGGTCGCGCAGTTCCCCGAAGGTGAGCGTGCGGTCGGCGGTGGGGTCTTCGGCCGCTTCGATCAAGGCGGTGGTGTCCGGGGTGAGTGCGGCCCGGCGGGTGATGAGTTCCCACAGGGTGCGGGAGCGGCTCAGTGCTGTCGCGGTCGCGGTGTCCGTCATCCCAGACCTCTCCTCGGCCAATAACTGACGGTTAGTCAGATCTGGCGCAGAGCGTAGAGCGCCGACGCTTGTCGGTCCAGGGGTGGCGGGGCTAGCTTGCTTCTGACGATCCATCAGATCGGCACGGAACTGGCACCGGATTGGGGAGCCCATGGAACTGCCTCGGATCATCAGCGTCGACGACCACGTGATCGAGCCCGCGCACCTGTTCGACCTCTGGCTGCCCGCCAGATACCGCGACCGCGGTCCCAAGGCGCTCACCGCAGGCATCGGCGAGCTCCAGTACACGGGCGGCAAGTACGTCATCTCCATGGACCCGGACGGCCCGCCGACCGACTGGTGGATCTACGAGGACCTGAAGTTCCCGTACAAGCGCAACATCGCCGCCGTCGGCTTCGACCGCGACGACATGACGCTGGAGGGGATCACCCGCGAGGAGATGCGCCAGGGGTGCTGGGACCCCAAGGCGCGCCTCGCCGACATGGACCTCAACCACGTCGAGGCCTCCCTGTGCTTCCCGACCTTCCCGCGCTTCTGCGGGCAGACCTTCGCCGAGGCGTACGACAAGGAGGTCGCCCTCGCCTGCGTGCGCGCCTACAACGACTGGATGGTCGAGGAGTGGTGCGGTGACAGCGGCGGCCGGCTGATCCCGCTGTGCATCATCCCGCTGTGGGACATCGACCTGGCGGTGGCCGAGATCCGGCGCAACGCGGCGCGCGGCGTCCGGGCGGTGACCTTCTCCGAGATCCCCACCCACCTCGGCCTGCCGTCGATCCACTCCGGCTACTGGGACCCCTTCTTCGCCGTCTGCCAGGAGACGGGCACGGTGGTCAACATGCACATCGGGTCCAGCTCGCAGATGCCCGCGGCCTCCCCGGACGCGCCGCCCGCCGTGCAGGCGTCGCTCAGCTTCAACAACGCGATGGCCTCGATGATGGACTTCCTCTTCAGCGGGGTCCTCGTGCGGTTCCCGACGCTCAAGCTGGCCTACAGCGAGGGGCAGATGGGCTGGATCCCGTACGCCCTGGAGCGCGCGGACGACGTGTGGGAGGAGCACCGGGCCTGGGGCGGGGTGCGCGGCCTGATCCCCGAGCCGCCCTCGACGTACTACTACCGGCAGATCTTCTGCTGCTTCTTCCGCGACAAGCACGGGATCGCCTCCCTCGACGTCGTCGGCCGCGACAACGCGACCTTCGAGACCGACTACCCGCACGTGGACTCGACCTTCCCGCACACCAAGGAGGTCGCCCTCGACCACGTGCGGGGGCTGGACGAGGAGACGGTCTACAAGCTGATGCGCGGCAACGCCATCCGCATGCTCGGCCTCGATCTGGACCAGGACCGGAGCAAGGGCGCGGGCCGCTGATGGACCTGACGTACACCGACGAGGAGCGGGACTTCCGGGCGCGGCTGCGCGAGTGGCTCGGCAAGACCCTCCCCGAGCTGCCCGCCCGGCCCTCCCCGGACGACTGGCCGGGCCGGCGCGCCTACGACCTGGGCTGGCAGCGCAGGCTGTACGAGGCCGGGTACGCCGGCCTGCACTGGCCCGTGGACGCGGGCGGCCGCGGCGCAACTCCGACCCAGCACCTGATCTTCCTGGAGGAGACCGAGCGCGCCGGCGCCCCCTACGTCGGCGCGAACTTCGTCGGACTGCTGCATGCCGGCCCGACCATCGCCGCCGAGGGCACGGCCGCGCAGCGGGCGCGCTGGCTGCCGCCCGTGCTGCGCGGCGACGAGGTGTGGTGCCAGGGCTTCAGCGAGCCGGACGCCGGCTCCGACCTGGCCTCCCTGCGGACGCGCGCGGTCCGCGACGGCGACGACTACGTGATCACCGGGTCGAAGATCTGGACCTCGCACGCGGAGGTCGCCGACTGGTGCGAGCTGCTCGTACGCACCGACCCCGAGGCCCCCAAGCACCGCGGGATCTCCTGGCTGGCCATGCCGATGGACGCGCCCGGGGTGACGGTGCGGCCGCTGCGCACGCTCGCCGGGTCGACGGAGTTCGCCGAGGTGTTCCTCGACGAGGTGCGGGTCCCGGTCGCCGACCGGGTGGGCGCGGAGAACGACGGCTGGCGGGTCACCATGGTCACCCTGTCCTTCGAACGGGGCACCGCCTTCGTCGGCGAGGTCGTCGCCTGCCGCCGGACCCTGGGCGAGCTGGCGGTTGCGGCGAAGGCGAACGGCCGCTGGGACGACCCGGCGCTGCGGCGCCGACTGGGCAGGCTGTACGGGGAGTTCGGCGCGCTGTGGCGGCTGACCCAGTGGAACGTGAGCGAGGCCGAGCGGTCGCCGGGCGGGGTCCCCGGCATCGGAGGCTCGGTCTTCAAGCTCGCCTACTCGCACGCCCGCCAGGAGCTGTACGACACGGCGGCCGAGGTCCTGGGGGCGGCGTCGCTGTCGCTGGAGGAGGAGTGGACGCTGGACCGGCTCTCCTCCCTCTCGTACACGATCGCGGCGGGCACCTCGCAGATCCAGCGGAACATCGTCGCCGAGCGGATCCTCGGCCTCCCGAAGGGCCGGTGAGCGGGATGGACTTCCAGCCGACGGAGGACCAGCGGGCCCTGCGGGCGGGCGTACGGGGCCTGCTGGAGGGCCGGTACGGGCGGGCGGCGCTGCGCGCCTCGGTGGACACGGGCGTCGCCGTGGACCGCGGGCTGTGGCGGGAGCTGGGCGAGGCGGGCTTCTTCGCGCTGCGGCTCCCGGAGTCCGAGGGCGGTGTGGGGCTGGGGCTGCCGGAGGCGGTGCTCGTCTTCGAGGAGGCCGGGCGGGCCCTGGTGCCGGGGCCGCTGGTGGCGACGCACCTGGCCGCGGGGGTGGTGCCGGGGGCCGCGGCGGGCACGGCGGTGGTGACCGCCTTCGACCTGGGCGGGGACCTGGTCGCCCACCTGGGGGAGGCGGACGCGGTGCTCGGCGCGGCCGGGCTCCCGGACGGCGAGCCGGTACGCGCGGTGGACCCGCTGACGCCGCTGCACCGGGTTGCGCGGCGCGGCGACGTCGGCGCGTACGCGCTGGAGGGGGCGCTGCTGACGGCCGCGCTCCAGGTCGGCAGCGCACTGCGGACGGTGGAGCTGGCGGTGCGGTACGCGGGCGAGCGCGAGCAGTTCGGTCAGCCGATCGGGGCGTTCCAGGCGGTCAAGCACAGTTGCGCGCAGATGCTGGTGCGGGCGGAGGTGGCCCGTACGGCGGTGTACGCGGCGGCGGTGACGGGCGGGGCGGGTGAGGTGGCGGCGGCGAAGCTGCTGGCGGACGAGGCCGCCGTCCTGGGCGCCCGGGACTGCCTGCAGGTGCACGGCGGGATGGGCTTCACGTGGGAGGCGGATGTGCACCTGCACCTGAAGCGGGCCTGGGTGCGGGCCGAGCAGTGGCAGACGGCGGCGGAGGCCGAGGAGCTGCTGGCGGCGGAGCTGCTGGACTCGGCGGGGTAGCCGGCCGCCGCGCGAGGTGGCCCGCCGTGCGAGGTGGCCCGCTGCGCCCTGGCGGCCGGTCGGCTCGGCGTGACGGGTGGGTCGGGAGGGGTGCGGAGAGGGGTGCGGAGAGGGTGCGGGGACAACGACCCGGGACGCATGTCTGATTACAGAGAGTTGATATCGCTTTGTGTCCTGCGCCAGCGGCATTACGGCCCGGAGTCGGGGGGCTGCTCCGGTACGCTCCGAGGAATGCGAGCGGTTGAGCGGCGTGAGCGTCGCACAGTATGCACCACGCCTACTCCTTCGCGCGGGAATATGCCCGAAGCGCTTGTTCCGGTGACTGTATGTCAACCATGCTGCTACGCAAGGGGGTCACGGTCGGTGACCCCGCCCCGTCGTGAGGCGAAGTGTCCGCCGGTTCGGATGGTGTGAGCGGTGCAGGTGCTTCAGGTTCAGCTGGAGGTAGGCGCGGATCCCGCCGAGGTCGGCCGGGCCCGCCGGTGGGCGCGGTCGCGGCTGGCGGGCTCCGGAATAGGTGACGACGAGCCGCTCGCCGAGACACTGATCCTGCTGATCTCCGAACTGGTCACGAACGCGGTCGTGCACACGGGCTGTCCGGCCGTGCTGCGCATGCTGTTCGGGGGGCTGGGGGTGCGCGTCGAGGTGGCCGACGCGAGCGACCGGGCGCCGGCCCGTCGGCAGGCCTGCGGAGAGGACACGGGCGGGCGCGGCCTGGAGCTGGTGGACGGCCTGGCCGACCGGTGGGGCTGGCAGCGCGAGGGCGCGGGCAAGCGGATCTGGTGCGAGATCGACCGTGCGCGGAAAGCGGAGTCGGATGCCGCGACGGGCGGCGCCTCGGCGGACGCCTCGTGCTGCACGTCGGAAGTTCACACTTCGGGGCGGGAACCGCGCGTGTACCTCTAACGAGGTGTTGACGGTTCGTCACCGGTTGATCACCCTGGTGTGGAGCGATTCGACGCGAGGGGACGCCAAGGACACGCCTTGACGAGTGCGGGTCGCGGGGTGGCGGCTGCCGTGCCGCGCTCGGGGCGTGCACGCGCGCCGCCGCCACCCGCATCACACGGGCGGGTGGCGGGGCGCAGGCCGGCTGTGGGTGCGCAGGCCGGCTGCGGGCAGGCGGTTCGGCCGTCGTACGCGGTCCGGCCGTCGTCGCAGTCCGGCCGCGGGCGCGGCGGTCAGCCGTCGGTGCAGATCACGTCGTAGGGGCGGCCGATCGAGATGGTCAGACGGATGGGGTCGGTGGTGCCGGAGGGGCACTCTTCCTTCGTCTTGACCAGGCCGAGGACCTTGAGCGCGCCCGAGCTGCCGCAGGAGACCTCCTTGGCCTGGGAGGTCACGCAGTCGCCCTTCACGAGCTGGCCGCCGCCGGCTCCCGCGTCGCCGGGGTGGTCGTTGGACACGTTGCGGCCGCAGACGGTGTTGGTGGGGATGCCGCTCGACTTGCCGCCGTTGTAGGAGATGCTCACCTCGATCATCACGTCGGTGCCGGGCGGGCACTGGATCGAGCCCGGCAGGATGCTGGCTTCCTTGATGTCGATGGCCTTGAAGGTGGCACCGGAGTCGGAGCAGGAGGTCCGCTTGTACGCGTCGGCGCCCTTGGACGGGTCGGGGCCGCCGCAGTCGCCGACCTTCCACGCGCTGGAGGTGTCGGAGGAGGACTCGGGGGACCCGGGGTCCTTCGCCGTGGGCTTGGCGGAGGGTGAGGCGGAGGCTGAGGTGGACGTGGACGTGGACGACTTGCCGTCGTCCGCGCCCAGCACCTTGGAGGCGCCGTAGGCGCCGCCGACGACCAGGGCCAGGACCAGGAAGGTGACGAACTTTCCGCCTGAGCGCCGCGGCGGGACCGGGGTGAAGGGCGGCGGTGGCGGGGGCGGGGACGCCTGGTACGGGTTGGTCATGCGCTTCTCCAGTGCTGAGGGTGGTGAGGAGCGGGGGGTGACGCGAGAACGGTGACGCGTCATGGACACAACATGGTTCCAGCCGCTGTGGCGCTCGGGCCGCCGGGGTCGCCGCACCCCTCTCCACCTGCGCGGCGGGTCTCAGAGGATGGCCACCGGGGCCACGGGTGTGCCGGTGCCGCCCACGAAGGGCTCGGGCATGGCGGAGAGGAGGAAGGCGTACCGGTTCTCTTCTGCACAGGCTGTGGACAGTTCTTCGAGATTCCAGTTCTGGCCCTGGTGCATGCCCATCTCCACCAGGTGCAGGGCGTGGACCGGCAGCCACAGGTTCTCGATCTCCGGCGGGAAGATCTCGAAGGTCAGGGTGTCGTTCGCGACGGCCGCCACGTCCCGTGCGTGGAACCACTGCGGCGTACGGACGGACAGCCCGGGGGACGGGAAGCCGTAGCCGTGCCTGTCGCCCGCCAGATAGACCTGGATCTGGCCGGTGCGGACCAGGACGATGTCGCCGGGGCGGACGGTGACCCGGCCGAACTCCTCGGCCTGCGCCAGGTCCGCCGGGGTCACCGCGTGGTCGCCGGGCAGGCGGTCCAGGCCCTTCGCGCGGGCCACGTCGAGGAGCACCCCGCGCGAGACGATGGGGGTGGCCTTGTCGATGCCGCTGAACTCGGCCCGGCCGTGGGCGGTGATGGTGCCGGCGGGACGGCCGTTGTAGATCCTGCCCGAGTGCGAGACGTGGGTGAGGGCGTCCCAGTGGGTGCCCGCCTGGAGGCCCATGCTGACGGCGTCGTCGCTGCACGCCACCGTACCCGGGCCGAAGAGCTCCTGGTTGATCTGCACCATCGTGTGCAGCGGGTTGATCCGGCCGGGGATCACGCCGACCTGGATGCCGTCCTCCTTGAGGGGCAGTGCCAGGGGGACACGGCGGCCGCTGCGGATCTCCGCGGCCGCACCCCGTACGACCTCGTCGGTGATCAGGTTGAGGGTGCCGATCTCGTCGTCGGCGCCCCAGCGGCCCCAGTTGCTGACGCGCTTGGCGATGTCGTGGAACTCGGCGGGCAGGGTCATGGGCGTCGACAGCTCCTTGCGTCAATGCGGCAACGAGGGCTTGTGCACGTGCATCTGACTACCCATAGAATCTAACGGACCGTCAGAAAACGCGGGAAGGGGCCGACGTGGGGAACTTCTTGGCAGGCAAGGTCGTCGCCGTCACCGGCGCCGGCCGGGGCATCGGACGGGCCGTGGCACTCGCCGCGGCCGCCGAGGGCGCCAAGGTCGTCGTCAACGACTACGGCGTCGGCATCGAGGGCGGAGAGCCCACGAGCGAGATCGCCGACGGCGTCGTGAAGGAGATCCAGGCCGCCGGCGGGGAGGCCGTCGCCGTCGCCGACGACATCTCCACCATGGCGGGCGGCCGACGCATCGTCGACACCGCGCTCGCCCGGTACGGGCGCATCGACGGGGTCGTCTGCGTGGCCGGCATCCTGCGCGAGCGGATGCTCTTCAACATGTCCGAGGAGGAGTGGGACCCCGTGGTCGCCACCCACCTCAAGGGCACCTTCACCGTCTTCCGCGCCGCCTCCGCCGTCATGCGCCGCCAGGGATCGGGCACCCTGATCGGCTTCACCAGCGGCAACCACCAGGGCTCGGTCGCCCAGGCCAACTACAGCGCCGCCAAGGGCGGGATTATCTCGCTCGTCCGCTCCGCCGCGCTCGGCCTGGCCAGGTACGGGGTCACCGCCAACGCCGTCGCACCCGTCGCCCGCACCCGCATGTCGGCCAACGTCCCCATGGAGCTCAAGGAGATCGGGGAGCCCGAGGACGTCGCGGCGCTCGTCACCTACCTGCTCTCCGACAAGGCCGTCGCCGTCGGCGGCGAGCGCATCACCGGGCAGGTCTACACGATCGCCGGCCCGAAGATCGCCGTGTGGGCGCAGCCGCGCGAGCTGCGCGCCGGATACGCCGAGGGCTCCTGGACCCCGGAGAAGATCGCCGACTTCCTGCCCGGGACGGTCGGCACCGATCCCATGCCGATGCTGGCGCAGCTGGAGGCCATGGCCAAGGCGGCGGCCGCCAAGGACCGCCCCAACGCCTGACGGGGGGGGGGAGCGGCGTGGACTTCAGCTTCGGGGCCGAGGACGAGGAGCTGCGCACCCAGGTCCGTGCGTGGCTGGCGGAGCACCTCGTGGGTCCGTACGCGCAGGCCGTCGGCCTCGGCGGGCCGGGCGGCGAGCACGAGGGGGTGGAGGCCCGGCGGGCGTGGGAGCGGGAGCTGGGCCGCGGCGGCTGGATCGGACAGGGCTGGGCGGTCCCTGCCGGTGCGTACGGGCAGCGGCGGCTCTCCCTGACCGGGCAGGTGGTGTGGGCCGAGGAGTACGCGGCGCTGCGCGCCCCCGGCCGGGTCGGGCACATCGGGGAGAACCTCCTCGCGCCCACCCTCATCGCCTACGGCAGTCAGGAGCAGCAGCGTCGCTTCCTGCCCGCCATCGCGCGCGGCGAGGAGCTGTGGTGCCAGGGGTACAGCGAGCCGGACGCCGGCTCCGACCTCGCGGGCATCCGCACGGCCGCGGTGCGCGACCCGGCCGACGGGCTGTTCCGCGTCACCGGGCAGAAGATCTGGACCTCCCTCGCCCACGACGCCGACTGGTGCTTCGTCCTGGCCCGCACCGAGCCCGGCTCACGGCGCCACCGGGGGCTGTCCTTCCTGCTCGTACGGATGGACCAGCCGGGCCGCGTGGAGGTCCGGCCGATTCGGCAGATGTCCGGGACCTCGGAGTTCAACGAGGTGTTCTTCGACGGGGCGGTGGCGGCGGAGGTCGTGGGTGCGCAGGGCGACGGCTGGACCGTGGCCATGGGCCTGCTCGCCCTGGAGCGGGGCGTGTCGACGCTGGTCCAGCAGATCGGCTTCGCGGCCGAGCTGGAACGGGTCCTCGGGCTGTACGCGGCTGCGGCGACGACCCCCGCGACGGCCCCCGCGACGGCGGCTCCGGGGACGGCTCAGGCGACGGCTCCGGGGGCGCCGGCCGATCCGGTGGTCCGCGACCGCCTCGTACGGCAGTGGGCCGAGCTGCGCATCATGCGGTGGAACGCGCTGCGGACCCTGGGCGCGCAGGGTGATCCGGGCGCGCCGAGCGTGGCCAAGCTGCTCTGGGGCGGCTGGCACCGGCGGCTCGGTGAGCTGGCGGTGGAGGTCCGGGGGGCCGCGGCCGCGGCCGGGCCCGAAGCGTGGGCGCCGGACCTCCCGTACGAGCTCGGGCTCGACGAGGAGCAGCGCCTGTTCCTGTTCACCCGCGCCGACACGATCTACGGCGGTTCGGACGAGATCCAGCGCAACATCATTGCCGAGCGCGTGCTCGGCCTGCCTAAGGAGCCCAGGTGAGAGGCGTCGTGTTCGACGGCAAGCAGGCCCGAGTGGTCGACGACCTGGAGATCCGGGATCCGGGGCCGGGTGAGGTGCTGGTCGCGATCCGGGCGGCGGGGCTGTGCCACAGCGACCTGTCGGTGATGGACGGGACGATCCCGTTCCCGCCGCCGGTGGTGCTGGGGCACGAGGGCGCCGGGGTCGTGGAGGCCGTCGGTGAGGGCGTCGGGCACGTGGCGCCCGGTGATCACGTGTCGCTGTCCACGCTGGCCAACTGCGGGGCGTGCGCGGACTGCGACCGGGGCCGGCCCACGATGTGCCGCAAGGCGATCGGGATGCCGGGGCAGCCGTTCTCGCGGGGCGGCAAACCCCTGTTCCAGTTCGCGTCGAACTCCGCCTTCGCGGAGCGGACGATCGTCAAGGCCGTGCAGGCGGTGAAGATCCCGGCCGGCATCCCGCTGACGTCGGCGGCGCTCATCGGCTGCGGGGTGCTGACCGGGGTGGGGGCGGTCCTCAACCGGGCACGCGTCGACAACGGCGAGACGGTGGTCGTCATCGGCACCGGCGGCATCGGGCTGAACGTGCTCCAGGGCGCCCGGATCGCCGGGGCCGCGACGATCGTGGCGGTGGACGCGAACCCGGCGAAGGAGGCGGTGGCCCGGCAGTTCGGGGCCACGCACTTCATCGACGCGTCCGCGGTCGCCGACCCGTCGGCGGCGGTGCGCGAGATCCTGCCGACCGGCGCCGACCACGCCTTCGAGTGCGTGGGCAGCGTCAAGCTGATCCGCCAGGCCGTCGACCTCCTCGACCGGCACGGCCAGGCGGTGCTGCTGGGCGTGCCGGGCTTCAAGGAGGAGGCGTCCTTCCTCGTCTCGTCCCTGTACCTCGACAAGACGATCATGGGTTGCCGGTACGGGTCCTCGCGCCCACAGCGCGACATCGCCCTGTACGCGGAGCTCTACCGGCAGGGCAGGCTGCTGCTGGACGAGCTGGTGACGGAGGTCTACCCGGTCGAGGACTTCGCCAAGGCCGTCGACGACGCCCGCCACGGGCGGGTGGCGCGCGGGGTGCTCGCCTTCTGAACCGCCCGGACCTGCCCGGACCTGCCCGGACCTGCCCGGACGTGCCTGGACCCGACCGGAACCATCCGATACGGCGACTGCCGGTCCGCCCCCAGGGGGTGGACCGGCAGTCGGCCGTTCGGAAGCCCTCAGCCGGCGAGGCGGCCGAAGCGGCCTTTGTGGAAGAGGAGCGGATCGCCTTCTCCGGCCGCGCCCATGGCCACGACCCGGCCCACGACGATGAGGTGGTCCCCGCCGGTGTGGACGGCGTGGATCCGGCAGTCGATCCAGGCGGGCACGGCGTCGAGCTGCGGCGAGCCGGTGACGGGGGCCGGGGCGTGGGTCACCCCGGAGAACTTGTCCGCGCCGCTGACGGCGAAGGACCGGCACAGCTCGCCCTGTTCGGCCCCGAGGATGTTGACGCAGAACACTCCGGCGCGGGCGATCCGCGGCCAGGTCGTGGACGTACGGGCCACCATGAAGGTGACCAGGGGCGGGTCCAGGGACAGCGAGGCGAAGGACTGGCAGGCGAAGCCGGCCGGCCCGTCCTCGCCCTCCCCCGGCGGCGCGGTGACGACCGTGACCCCGCTCGCGAAGTTCCCCAGCACCGAACGGAATTCGGCGGGGCTGACCGGCGCGCGCTCGTCCTCGCCGACGGCCCGCAGATCGGGACGCGGCAGGGCGTCGACGGACTCGGGTTCCCGCTCCGCCGAGGCGGAGGTGGGGGAGCCGACTGACCTGAGGTATCGGACGACGGTGGCCGCCATCCCTGCATGTCCCATCACACCCCCGATTGAAGCTGACGGGTCGTCAGATGTGAAGGGTCGGGGCGCGGCGGTGTGCGGCGGCCCGCGCCGGCGCACCGGACCGGGCCGGCCGGGGTGCACCCGCGCGGGTGAAACCGGGCGGGTGGGCGGGCCCGTACCCCCGCTCGGGGGAGGAGGCTCGGCATCGTGGCAGCGACCCCGCACCGCCGCCGTACCCCGGGAGGGACCATGCTCGGCACCGACTTCCGTACCGGATCACCCAACTGGCTCGACCTCGGCAGCCCCGACACCGGCGCGGCCGCCGCGTTCTACGAGGCCGTCTTCGGCTGGGAGTTCGTCTCCTCCGGCCCCGAGGCAGGCGGGTACGGCTCCTTCCGGCAGGACGGCAAGACCGTCGCCGCGCTCGGACCGCTGACCGAGGAGGGCGCCCGGTCGGCCTGGATGCACTACTTCATGACCCCCGACATCCGGGCCACCGCCGAGGCGGTCCGGGCCGGCGGCGGGACGGTGCGGACGGAGCCCGTGGACGTCATGGGGGAGGGGTGGCTGGCGCAGTTCACCGACCCGCAGGGCGCCGAGTTCGCCTGCTGGCAGCCCGGGAACACGGCCGGCTTCGGGGTCGCCTCCGCCGAGAACACCCTGGTGTGGGCGGAGCTCCACGTGCCGGACCCGGTCGCCGACATCGCCTTCTACGCCGGGCTGTTCGGGTGGCGGCACGCCGAGATGCAGACGCCCGGGATGACGTACCGCGTCCTGAGCACCGCCGACGGCGACCAGGAGGACGCCTCCTTCGGCGGGGTCGCACCGCTCGGCGAGGGCGCGGGCGGCAGCGAGGGCGGGGAGGCGCGCTGGGTGCCCTACTTCCACGTGAGTGACGTCGACGCCACCATCGCCAGGGCCAAGGAGAACGGCGGGACCGTCCTCATGCCGGCCGCCGAGGTACCGGACGTCGGGCGGCTCGGCTGGCTGGCGGACCCCTTCGGCGCGGTGTTCGCGCTGCTGAAGCCCGACCCGCAGATGTAGGCCGCCGGCGGCGGCCCCGGCGCCGATCAGCGGCCCAGGTACGTGGGCGTGCGGCGCTCCACGAAGCTCGCCACGCCCTCGTTCGCGTCGGCCGTGGTCATGTTGATCTCCTGAGCGGTGGCCTCGGCGGCCAGCGCGGCCGCCCGGTCGCCGTCCAGGGAGGCGTTGACCAGCTGTTTCGTCATGGCGAGGGCCCGCGTGGGGCCCTGGGCGAGCCGCTCGGCCCACTCCCGGGCGGTGGCCTCCAGCTCCTCGGCCGCAACCACCTTGTTGACCAGGCCGAGCCGTGCGGCCTCGCCCGCCGGGACGGCGTCGCCGAAGAACATCAGCTCCTTCGCCTTCTGCGGGCCGACCAGGCGGGGCAGCAGATACGCCCCGCCGCCGTCGGGGACCAGGCCGCGGCGCACGAACACCTCGATGAAGCGGGCCCCTTCGGCGGCGATCACGAGGTCGCAGGCGAGGGCGAGGTGCGAACCGATGCCGGCGGCCGTGCCGTTGACGGCGGCGAGCACCGGTTTCTCGCAGTCGAGGACCGCGGTGATCAGGCGCTGCGCGCCGAGGCGGATCATGCGGGCCACGTCGCCGGCGACGCGGTCGCCGCTGGCGGCGCCGGTGCCGTCCGTGGCGGGGCCGCCGCGCAGGTCGGCGCCGGCGCAGAAGCCCTTGCCGGTCGCGGTGAGGACGACCGCCCGGACGGCGGGGTCGGCGGAGGCTTCGGCGAGCAGCGCGATGACGCGTTCGCGCTGGGCCCAGGTGACGGCGTTCATCGCCTCGGGGCGGTTGAGGGTGATCCAGGAGACGTTGTTCTCGGTGCGGTGGAGGACGGTGTCCTCGGGGGCTGTGGGCAAGGGGGCTCCCTTCGTGGTCGGTGGTTGCGGCCGATGCCGGGTGCCGGTCGCCGCTGCGCGGAGCTGTCTCCCCGCCCCGCCCTTTCTCCGTTTCCCGGGGTGGAGCCCCGGACCCCGTGCGTGCGCCGCGCGCCCGCGCCCTCGAACGGCGGACGGGCTGGATTCTCCAGCGCCGCCGGCGATTGAGGCGCGGAGGAACGGCGGAAGGGTGGAAGGGTGGAAGGGGAAGGGTGGAAGGGCGGGGAGAGGCTGCTCGCGGCGGTGGCCGGGCGGCGAGCGCAGCGTCAGCGGCAGATGGCCAGGGCGTCCAGGGCGACCGCGCCCTGACCTCGGGGGAGGACCATCAGGGGGTTGATGTCCAGCTCGGCGAGTTCGTCGCCGAACTCCAGGGCCATGCGCTGGATCCGGAGGATGACCTCCACCAGCGCGTCCACGTCGGCCGGGGGCGCGCCCCGCACGCCCTCCAGGAGGGCATGGCCGCGCAGCTCCGTGAGCATCGCGCGGGCCTGGTCCTCGCCGAAGGGCGGGACGCGGACCGCCGCGTCGTGCAGGACCTCGACGAGGACGCCCCCCAGCCCGACGGTGACGGTCGGGCCGAAGAGGTCGTCCTGGGTGACCCCGACGACCATCTCCACGCCCCGTTCCACCATCTGGCAGACCAGGATCCCGTCGAGCGGGACGTTCTCGTAGCGCGCGATGTCGGTCAGCTCCCGGTACGCGTCGCGGATCTGGCTCGCGGAGGTCAGGCCGATCTTCACGAGGCCGAGTTCGGTCTTGTGGCCCAGCTGCGGGCCGGAGGCCTTCATCACCACCGGGTAGCCGACCAGTCCGGCCGCGCGGACCGCCGCCGCCGCGCTCGTCACCAGCTGCTCGCGGGGCACCCGTATCCCGTAGGCGCGCAGGAGCTGCTTGGCGGCGTGCTCGCTGAGCTGCTGTCCCGGCCGCATGAGGGCCTGCGCCTTGCGGTACGAGGGGGACGGCGTGCGCGGTGCGTCCTCGAAGGGGGAGCGGTAGCGGGCGGTGAAGCGGTGGTGGCCGAGGTAGGCGCGCACGGCGGTGATGCAGTTGCCGAAGGTACGGAAGGTGGCCACGCGGGAGGAGCCGAGGAGGGTGGTGCGGTAGGCGTCCTCGGTGCCGACGGGGGAGCCCCAGATCACGCAGATCAGCTTGTCGGTCTGCTCGGCGGCGTCCGCCAGGTCCTGGGCGAGCTTGTCGCTCATCGGGGGGAAGGGGCCGGTGATCGGGCAGATCAGGACGCCCACCGACGGGTCGGCGAGGATCGCGTCGATGATCTTCCGGCCGCGCCAGTCGCCGACCGGGTGGCCGCCGTTGTCGACGGGGTTGGCGACGTTCAGGTAGGGCGGTATCCACTGGTGGAGCTCGTCCTGCTTGGCCTGCGAGAGGGTGGGCAGGGTCAGGCCCGCCTCGGTGGCCAGGTCGGAGAAGTGGGCGCCGGTGCCGCCGGAGATGGAGTAGACGACGACTCCGTCGGCCTGGGGCCTGCGGGCCCGGGCGAGGAGGGCGGCGGTGTCCTGGAGCTCGTCGAGGCCGTCGACGCGGATGACGCCGAACTGGCGCATGGCGGCGTCCACGACGGTGTCGGCGCCGGTCAGCTTCCCGGTGTGGGAGGCGGCCGTGCGGGCGCCGGTCTCGGTGCGGCCGACCTTGACGGCGACGACGGGGACGCCGTTGCGGGCGGCCCGGTCGGCGGCGAGGAGGAAGGACCGGCCGTCCTTGAGGCCTTCGACGTAGCAGGCGATGGCGCCGACCTCGGGCTGCTCGGCGAAGTAGGAGATGAAGTCGGAGGCCTCCAGGTCCGCCTCGTTGCCGGTGGGCGCCCAGTGGGACAGCCGGATGCCCAGTTCCTGCAGGGTGTAGACGGGCCGGCCCTGGTGGCCGGACTGGGTGATCAGGGCGATTGCCGGGCCGTCGAGGTCGTCGCGGAAGGCCTCGAAGGCGTTGAGGTTGGTGTTGGGGCCCAGCAGGCGCAGGCCGGAGCGCCGGACGGCGGCGGCGAGGCGTTCCTGGGCGGCGGCGCCGGCATCTCCGGTCTCTGCGAATCCGGAGGCGAAGGCGACGGCGAACTTCACCTTGGTGTCGGCGAGTTCCCCGATGACGGGCAGCGGGTCGGAGACCAGCAGGACGGCGAGGTCCACGTGTTCGGGCAGGTCGGCCACGGATGCGTGGCAGGCCAGCCCGAAGACGGTGGGGCGGGTGGGGTGCACGGGGTGGATCCGGGCGCCGACGCGTTCCGCCCAGGCGATGAGCTGGCGGGTGATGCCGCTGTTGGGCTTGCCCTCGGCGTCGGAGGCGCCGATGACGGCGACGGACTCGGGCCGGAAGAACCGGTTCAGGTCGGGTACGTCGGCGTGCAGCGGCCGCCCGCTGACGTCCATGGGGACCGCGTCGTCGGCGGAGGGGGCCGCCGACGAGTGGACGGCCGCCCGGGGGGTCTCCCCGCAGGCCTCGACGCGTGCGCGGAAGTCGGTGGTGAGGGTGCCGTGAGTAGATCCAAGCATCGTTCCGCCCGCTCCTGCTCGATGAACCTCGATGGAACTCGATAACTGACGTGAAGTCAGATTACTGAACTGACGTTCCGTCAGGAACAGGGCTGCGCAGGAAAGCTGGTGGAGGTGGTGTGGTGAACGGTGGCAGACTCCGCCGGATCCGGTCCAGAGTGCTTTTCAGGCCGAGATCGACGACGGGCCGGACCGCGCACGGGCGCCCGCCCGCGCGCGGTCCGGCCCCGGTGGGCGCCGGCGGGCTGCGATGGCCGCGGCACCGGCACCTGTACGACCTGGACCACCCCCTGCGACCCGCCGACGGGCGCCGCCGCTTCAGCGGTCGGCCGTCTGTCGCGCCACCGCCTTGGCGATCTTCTCCGCGTCCAGGGTCATCTCCCGGAACATGCCGCTGATGGGGTTGGTGAAGCCGGTGAAGTACAGGCCGCGCGCCTCCCCGCAGGTGCGGGCGCCGTGCGCGCGGGGCCGGCCGCGCTCGTCCAGCACCCCGAGGTGGCCGACCAGCCCCTCCAGTCGCCGGCTGTACCCGGTGGCCGCGATCACCGCGTCCGGGGTGATGCGCGAGCCGTCCGCGAGCACCACCTCCGACCCGTCGAAGGAGTCCACGGCGGCCACCGGCTCCACCCGCCCGGCGCGCACCGCGTCGACCAGGCCCACGTCCTGGACCGGGATCGCGCCCTCCTTGACCCTGCTGTACAGGCCGGTGGCGGGGCGCGGGAGCCCGTACGCCGACAGGTCCGGGACCGAGGCCCTCGCCACGAGCGCGCCCAGCCGGTCCACGAGCCGCACCGGCAGGCGCCGCACGAGGATCCCGCTGCGCTGGGCGGGCCAGCCGGCGGTGGAGCGGCGCATGATGTGCGGGGCGGTGCGCACGGCGAGCCGCACGCGGCCGGCGCCGCCCTCGGCGAGGTCGGCGGCGATCTCGGCGCCGGTGTTGCCGGCGCCGACGACGAGGACGTCCTGGCCGGCGTAGGGCTGGGGGTTGCGGTAGTCGGCGGCGTGCAGCAGCCGCCCGCCGTACGACTGGGCGCCCGGCCAGTCGGGCAGTCTGGGTGTGTGGTTGAAGCCGGTGGCGACGACGACGGCCGCGGCGGTCAGCACCCGCCCGCCGCTGGCGTGCAGGGTCCAGCCGCCCTCCCCCTCGGGGCCGGGCTCGATGCGGGTCACCTCGACGCCGGTGACGAGCTCCAGCTCGTGGAACTCGGCGTACTTCTCCAGGTAGCGCACGACGTTGTCACGGGAGACCCAGCGGCCGAACCGGCGCGGCATCGCCAGGCCCGGGAGGGCGGACAGCCGGCGGGTGGTGTGCAGGTGCAGCCGGTCGTAGTGGCGCCGCCAGGACGCGCCGACGGCGTCGGACTTCTCGACGACCACCGCGCGGACCCCGCGGGCGCGCAGGGCGGCGGCAGCGGCGAGGCCGCCGGGGCCGGCCCCGATGACGTACACGGGGCGGGGCTGGGTGGTCATGTCGACTGCTGGTGTAGGGACTCCGGGCATGAGGTGTGATCGTATCGCCACGCTGGGTTGATGGGTCTCGGACAAGGAGGGAATCGATTGCGGATCGGTCACGGCGGGGCTCCCGGCCGGGGCTCCCGCCCGCGTGCGCGCAAGGCCCCGGCCGGCCGGGGCCTTGCGGGATCGCTCCGCATCCGCTGAACTGACGTACCGTCAGATCAGTGGTGAGAGGGGTGGGGGCTGCCGATGCAGACCGTCTGGCTCAGTGGGGCCGAATGGCTCGCCGTGCTCCGGATAGGCCTCGGCCTGTGGTGGCTGGAGAGCTGGCGGCACAAGGACAGGAGGGGCTGGTTCGAGCGCGGCACCGGCATCGCGTGGGCCGCCGACGTCGCGAACAAGCACCGGTGGACCTTCGTCAAGGGCGGCTTCCAGCTGGTCGTCGCACCGCGGCCGAAGATGATGGCGTACATCGTCGTCTACGCCGAACTCGCCCTCGGGCTGGGCCTGGTGTTCGGATTCCTGACCCCGGTCGCACTGGTCGGCGGACTCCTGCTGAACGTCCTCTACCTGGTGCTGATGATCCACGACTGGGCCGAGCAGGGGCAGAACGCGATGATGGCGCTCATCTCGCTCGTCGCGCTCCTCGCCATGTCCTGGCAGACCTGGTCACTCGACGCGGCGATCGGGCTGTTCCTTTGAGCGGCACCGTGCGCTACGACCTCCCCGAGGCCGACGACTTCACCCGCCCCTACTGGGACGCGGCGGCGCGGGGCCGGCTCCTGCTGCGCCGGTGCGGCGACTGCGGACGGGCGCACCACTACCCGCGCGAGTTCTGCCCCCACTGCTGGGCCGGCGAGGACCGGGTGGCCTGGGAGACCGCGAGCGGCCGGGCCACGCTCTACACGTGGTCGGTGATCCACCGCAACGACCTCCCGCCCTTCGGCACGCGCGTCCCCTACACGGCGGCCGTCGTCGACCTGGCCGAAGGCCCGCGGATGATGACCGAGGTGGTGGACTGCGAGGCGGCGGCCCTGCGCATCGGCATGCCGCTGTCGGTCACCTTCCGCGAGGCCGCGGACGGGGTGTGGGTGGCGGTCTTCCGGCCCGAGCCTCCGGCTCAGGACGCCTGAGGCCCCCGCCCCCTCAGGGCCAGAGCAGCTCGCGGACCCAGGCCCCGGCGGCGCCGCGCCGGTAGCGCAGACGGGTGTGCCTGCGGGCGGCATCGCCCTGGAAGAACTCCACCTCGGCGGGGGCCAGTACGTACCGCGTCCAGGTCGGAGCCGGCGCGTCCGGCTCCGACCCGGCCCGCTTCCAGGCGGCCTCCGAAGCCCGCACCAGCTCCTCCGCGCAGCCCAGCACCTCGCTCTGCCGCCCCGTGAGCGCGGCCGCGAGCGCACCGCGCGAACGGACCGCCAGGTCCGCCCGGCTCTCCTCCGGGCCGCACGCGGTGACCTCGCCCCGCACCCGCACCTGCCGGCCCACCGACGGCCAGTAGAACCCGAGCGCCGCCTCCGGCCGCGCGGCCAGCTGCACGCCCTTGGCGCTCGTGGCGTGCGAGGCGAAGTGCCAGCCCCGACCGTCGACGTCGTGCAGGATCAGCGTCCGTACGTCGGGCCGCCCCTCGCCGTCCACCGTGGCCAGGCTCATCGTGTGCGGCTCCGGCTGCCCCGCTCGCGCGGCGTGCACGAACCATTCCCGGAACAACGCCACCGGCTCGCCGGGCGCGGCCCCGGTGTCGAACCCGGGGAGCGGGGAGTCCCACACGCGCAGGGCGTGCAGGACGGAACGGAATTCCTCGTCGCTGGCCTCGCTGCCTGCACCGCCGTCACGGCCTTCGCTGCTCATGGCGCCCAGGCTAAGCGGGACCGAGCGGCCCGGCCGCAGCGGGGGAGACGCAGGTCGCATCCGCCATGACCGCCATCCGTGTCACAGGACGCCCGGCCATCTCGTCTCGGGAGTGCAGCCACTGACGACGACGGAGGAGCACACCATGGACACGCGACTCGACTACTTCGCCGACCCGACCGCCGGCAACGCCCTCAAGCAGCTCATGTCGGCCGGAAAACTGATCAAGGAATCGCCGCTGCCGGCCGTGCTGCGGGAGGTCTTCGCCTTCGGCTTCGACGAGGTCGCCGCGGCGGTGGGGCGCTCGGAAGCGGCGTGCCGCATGGTGAGATCCCGTGGCCAAGGCCCGCCGCCAGCCGCTCCACGGGGGGTACCGTCCCGTCAGAAGCGGTCGCAGATCGGGGTGGCGGATGTGAGCGGGTACATCGAGGAGCAGGAGCGGATCGGCCAGCGAGTCCGGCGTCAGCGGCTCTCCGTGGGGATGACTCAGGCCGACCTCGCCGCCGCGCTCGGTCGGACGCAGGGCTGGGTGTCCAAGCTGGAGAAGGGCCGGATCGAGCTGGACCGGGCCGGGCTGATCAACGCCGTTGCCGCCGCCCTGCACTGCCATCCGAACACGCTGATCGAGCGTCCGTACACCGGTGGTGGCGCCGAGACGAAGTGGCAGGTGTCCGCGGCTTCGATCCTGCGGGAGCTGCGCCGCTATGACCTGGCTCCGGTCTTCGCCGGAATCCCGCGCCCGTCCGAGGTGCTCTGGCACGACATGAAGCGTCTGCTGCGCCTGCGCGATGCGGCAGCGAACGGCGCCGTGCTGAGCGAGCTGCCGGACATGCTGCGCGAGGCCCGCGCCCTCGCCGAGGTGTCCACCGGCCATGAACGAGAAGAGGCGTACGCGATTTACGCGGTCGGGACGACGCGTGGTGCGAGTTCCTGCTGGAGCACGACTTCGCCGTGGGCATCGGTGCCGGCCGGTACCGGGACGCTGACCTTCGCGGCAACGACCTCTCGGCGATCCGCGGCGTCGCGAACCTGTCGAAGATCCGCATCACGCCCGCCCAGCAGGCCGACCTCGCCGAGGCCCTGGTGGCCGACCTCGACATCGACGTCAGCGACGACTGACAGGAGGCTCCCTCATGCCCTTGCACATCGCGTACGGCGACCCCGCCGCGCTCCGCGCCCGCTGCGAGACGGCCACCGTACGGACCACTCTCAAGAATGAGACCGCCTACGAGTCCGGGGCGGTCGTCCCGGCCGGGCAGTGGCGCCCCATGACCGCCGCGGACGTCAGGTCCCTCACGGCGCCTCGCCGGCCCCTGGACAGCACTCTGGTGGAGATCGTCCGGCCCCCTTCCAGGAAGGTCTTCCGCTCGAAGACCTGCCCCGGCCCCTGGGCGATCCGGACGCGGTGTACTTGGGGCAGGCCCTGGCGAAGCCGGGCATGGTCACCACCACGGACAACTACGAGGACGGGCGGCTGATCGGCCTGCACCTCGACAACTGGGACAAGCTCCGCTGTTCCGACCGTCACACAGGCCGCCGCAGGATCGCCCTCAACCTGGGGCCCGGAACCCGCTACATCGTCCTCGGCGCCCTGGACGTCCAGACCGTGTGCCGCGCGGTCCACGGCACCGGCCATGAGCACCGCTACCCCCACACCAACGATTTCCGGGCCTACGTCGCAGCCGGCCACCCCATCCGCGTCGTCCGCATCCGCCTCGAACCTGGCGAGGGCTACACAGCCCCCACCGAGTACCTGCTGCACGACGGCTCGACGGAAGACCAGGACCAACCGTCGGCCGCCGCGTTCTGGCTCGGCCGGTTCCTTCGCGGCCTGCTGACCTCGCTGGTCTGACCGCGCACCGCCGAGACCCCTGCACTCCGTCGCCACCGGATCGGGGAGTGCTGAGCGCCCTCACCGATCGGTAAGGTGCTGCCCACCCCACGGTGCTGACCGTGCCGTTCACCGCCTTCGTCACCGGCCCCGCATCAAGGGCGACGGCACCACCGGCCGCCGCCCCATCCTCACCCTCGCGATCCTGGCCCCGGTGCCCCACCCGCCCCCCGAAGCCCCCGCCCCGCCGGTGCCCCGCCCCCTACCCCCGCCCCAGTAGCACCGTGCCCGAGGAGCAGAACCAGCCGCCTGTGCCCGAGGTCAGGGCGACCCGGGGGAGGTCGCCGCCGGGCTTGGCGACCTGGCCCGCCCCGGCCTCGCCGCGGAGTTGGCGGACCGCCTCGACCAGCAGGAACAGGCCGCGCATGCCCGGATGGCAGGCCGAGAGGCCGCCACCGTCCGTGTTGACCGGGAGTTCCCCGTCGCGCAGCAGGCGGCCCTTCTCCACGAAGGCGCCACCTTCGCCCTTCGCGCAGAAGCCGAGGTCCTCCAGGGTCACCAGGGTCATGTACGTGAAGGCGTCGTAGATCTCCGCGAGGTCCACGTCCGCCGGGGTCAGGCCCGCCCGTTCGAAGGCGATGCGGCCCGAGACGGCCGCCGGGGAGACGGTGAAGTCCTCCCACTCCGACATGGTGGTGTGGGAGACGGCGGTGCCCGAGCCCAGGACCCACACCGGCGCCTTGGCGGTGTCGGGTACGTAGTCCTCCGCGGCCAGGAGCACCGCGCAGCCGCCGTCCGAGCGGATGCAGCAGTGCAGCTTCGTGAAGGGGTCGGCGATCATCTCGCCGCCCAGGACGTCCTCGACGGTGATGGGGTCGCGGAACATCGCGTCGGGGTTCGTCGCCGCGTTCGCCCGGGCCTGTACGGCGACGGAGGCGAGCTGCTCCAGGGTCGTCCCGTACTGGTGCATGTGGCGGCGGGCGGCCATGGCGTACTTGGAGACCAGCGTGTGGCCGTACGGGACCTCGAACTGCAGCGGTCCGCGGGCGCCGAAGGAGAGGTTCGAGGTACGGCGCCGGGCCTTGATGTCGGCCCGGGCCGTGGATCCGTACACCAGCAGCACGGCGTTGGCGTGGCCCGCGGTGATCGCGTCCGCCGCGTGCGCGGCCATGACCTCCCAGGTCGAGCCGCCGACGGAGGTGGAGTCGACCCAGGTGGGGCGCAGCCCCAGGTACTCGGCCACCTCGACCGGTGCGAGCGTGCCGAGGCCGGCTGAGGCGAAGCCGTCGATGACGGAGCGGGGGAGGCCGGAGTCGGCCAGGGCGCGCCGGGCGGCCTGTGCGTGCAGGGCGTAGGGGGTGGGGCCGTCCACCCGGCCGCAGTCCGAGAGGGCGACGCCGACCACCGCGACCCGCCGGCCGGGGCGGGGGGCGCTTCCAGGTGTGAGTCCAGGCATGCCAGGACCGTACATCTGACGTCCCGTCAGGTGCTAGGCCCCCAACCCCCGGGGCGCCCGGCCCCGCGCAACCCGCCCCGCGCATCCCGCTCCCGTCGCCCCCTGTGCATCTGTCGCCCGCCGCCCTAACATGACGGCCCGTCAGATACGGGGAGGAGCCCGACGATGGATGCCGCCTTCACCGCGGAGCAGGACGAGATACGGCGCACCCTGCGCGAGATCCTGGGTAAACGCTGCGGCCCCGACGAGGTCAAGGCCGCCGTCCGCACCGCTGCCGGATACGACCGCGAGCTGTGGCAGCAGCTCTCCTGCCAGCTCGGGTTGCCGGGCATCGCCGTCGCCGAGGAGTACGGCGGGGTCGGCTGCACCCCCGCCGACCTGGCCCTGGCCTGCGAGGAGACCGGGCGGGCACTGCTGCCCTCGCCGCTGCTGGCCACCGCTGTGCTCTGCGCGCCGCTGATCGCCGCCCTCGGCACCGCCGCCCAGCGCTCCGCGCTGCTCCCGCCGCTGGCGTCGGGCGGGCTGACCGCCGCCCTCGCCGTCCCCGGCCCGGCGCTCGCCACCGCCCTCGCGCTGACCGGCGAGGACTGCGCGGGCCAGTGGTCCGGCGGCGGCCGGGCCGGCGGGGTCCAGGCCCGCGCCGACGCGGCCGGCGACGGCTGGCGGCTGTACGGGGAGGCCGCCCAGGTGCTCGACGGGCACAGCGCGTCCCTGCTGCTGGTCGCCGCGCACACCGGCGGCTTCGCGCGCAGCCGTACCCTGCTGTTCCTCGTGCGGGAGGGCGCGCCCGGCCTCGTACGGTCCCGGCAGAGCGTGCTCGACGAGACGCGCCCGCAGGCCCGGATCCAACTCCGTGATGTGCCTGCGGAGTTGCTCGGTGAGAGCGGCAGTGAGGGCGGGGGCCGGGGCGAGGGAGAGGAGGGGGGCGGCGTACCGGGCGGCGGCGTACCGGGGGCCCTCGCCGCCACCGGGCGCACCGCCTCGGCCGTGCTCGCCGCCGAGGCGGTCGGGGCGGCCGGCCAGGCGCTCGCCCGCACCGTGGAGTACGTGCGCGGGCGCGAGCAGTTCGGCCGGGCGATCGGCTCCTTCCAGGCGGTCAAGCACCGGCTCGCCGACCTGTACGTGCAGGTGCAGGCGGCCCGCTCGGCGGCCTACTACGCGGCCTGGGACCCGGACCAGGGCGGGCTCGCGCTCGCGCAGGCGCTGGAGGCGCTGCGGCTGACGGCGGGGGAGGCGATCCAGCTGCACGGCGGCATCGGCTTCACCTGGGAGCACGACGCGCACCTGTACTTCAAACGCGCGGCCTCCGACGAGCTGCTGTTCGGCCCGGTGCACCGGCTGCGGGCGCACGCCGCGGACCGTGCGGGCCTGTTCGCCCCGGCCCCCGCGCCCGTGCCCGCACCGGCCGCCGCCACCCCGACCGCGCCCGCATCCTCCGCCGCGGCTCCCGCCGCACCCCCGCCCGCACAAGAGAAGGTGGCCGTCTGATGGCTCGTGTGGCTCCCGGCGTCAAGCTGATGCAGAAGGTCTCCTCGACCATGCTGTTCGCCAAGATCGCACCGCACTTCATCCCCGCCATGGACAAGGCGGTGCACAGGCTCACCCGTGGCAAGGTCATGCTGAGCGCCCGGATGCTGCCGGGCGTGATCCTCACCGCCAAGGGCGCGCGGACCGGCGAGCCGCGCACCACGCCCCTCGCGTGCATGCCGGAGGACGGCGGGACGAGCTGGATCCTGATCGGGTCCAACTTCGGCCGGCCCGGGCACCCGGCATGGACCGGGAACCTGCTCAAGCACCCGGACGCGGAGGTGAGTTGGCAAGGAAGGGACATCCCCGTACGGGCCCGGCTGCTGGCGGGTGAGGAGCGCGCGGCGGCGTGGCAGGCGGTGCTGGGGTTCTGGCCGCCGTACGCGACGTACCAGGCGCGCATCGAGCGTGAGATCCGGCTGTTCCGCCTGGAGCGTCGCTGATCCGGGCGGGGGTGGCGCCGGCGCGGAGCCGGCCGGCGGCGGCGAACCTGGTGCGGGCCCGCCGTTACCTGGTCGGCTTCTTGCCGGTGATGCCGAGGTGGACGAGCAGTGCCAGGTTCGGCTTGAGCTCGGCCTGCTTGACCCCCCAGGCCTGGAAGCCCTTCTGGTGCGAGGCGACCGCGGCCAGCATCGCGACCAGCGAACCGGCCATCGCGGCGGGGCTGACGTCCTTGTCGACCTTGCCCTTGGCCTGGAGCTCCTTCACCGATTCCGTGAGGGAGTTGGTGACCGAGTTCAGGATCTTCATGCGGATCTTGTAGAACCGCTTGTCGCCCTCGGCCGCACCGAGGTCGACCACGCGCAGGATCGCGTCGTTGCGACGCCAGAACTCCAGGAAGCCGTCGACGAGTTCCTCGGCGGCTGACCACCCGGACTTGCCGACCCAGGTCCGTCCCTCGACGAGCGACGTCAACTGTGCGCCCTCGGTGGCCATGTGTTCGGCGATCTCCAGGACGGCGCCTTCGACGTCCGGGAAGTACTGGTAGAAGGTCGCGGGGGAGGTGCCGGCCTTGCGGGCGACGTCGATCACCTTGACGTCGCGGTACGGCGAGGAGCTGAGCATCTCGCTGAGGCAGTCGAGCAGCTTCTGCCGCGTCGCCTGGCCGCGCCGGCCGGCGACACGCCCGTCGACGGTGCGTACTTGTCCTGTCATGCCGTCAGCTTACCGAGGGGTGATCTGCGCGCTATTCGGCCGCCTGCAAATGGGGTTACCGGGTCCCTGGCCTGGGTGGAAGGGCGTCCCGGGCGACCGCGGAGGCGGATTCAGGCCGGTGCGGCGCGCGGTCACGGCCCGGTTGCGGTGCGTGTTCACGGCCCGGGTGCGGCGCGTGTTCACGGCCCGGGCGCCCCCGCGGTCCGGGCCGGGGGCGCCGCCCGGTTCCCTGAGGTTTCCCCCGAATAGTCTTATCAACAGGCTGTGGACAAGTTTTCGGGCGGATCATGGCTGGGAGAGGGTGGGAGGGTACACACCCCCGCAGAACGGAAGGAACCGGGCCCATGGCCGCATTCGTGGAAGGCGCACCCTGCTGGGTGGACGCCTCGCTTCCCGATGTCGAGGCGGGCAAGCGGTTCTACGGCGAGCTCTTCGGGTGGACCTACGCGGACAGTGCGGGCGCCGCGTACGGCCACTACACGCAGGCCTACAGCCGGGGCCGCAACGTCGCCGCCCTCGCCCCCAAGCCCGACGGCCGGATGCCCACGGTCTGGGGGGTCTACCTCTACACCAACGACGCCTACGCCTGTGCCCAGCGCATCCGCGCCGCCGGCGGCCAGATGGTGATGGACCCCATGCCGGTCGGCCCCTACGGCACCGCCGCGATGGCCGCCGACCCCGGCGGAGCCGTCTTCGGACTGTGGCAGCCCGGCACCCACCACGGTTTCGAGGCCCAGCAGGAGCCGTACACGTACTGCTGGAGCGAGGTCTACACCCGGGCCCGCGACGCCGTGGACGTCTTCTACGCGAAGGTCTTCGGCTATGTCCCCCAGGACCAGGACGACGCCGGGGTCGAATACCGCATCTGGTCGCCGCCCGGCAAGGCGCCCGGCACGGACACCGCCGTCCTGGGCCGCAGCCTGATCACGGACGCCTTCCCGGAGATCATGCCCGCGCACTTCCTCGTCTACTTCGCCGTCCCGGACTGCGACCAGTCCGCGGCGACGGTGCAGCGCCTCGGCGGCCGGGTCACCGCGGACCCCTTCGACACCCCCTACGGGCGGATCGCGGTCGTCGCGGACAATCAGGGGGCGGTCTTCGGGCTCCTCTCGGAACCCCGCACCAAGGCGGACGGCTAGCCGCCTTGGTGCGGATCGCCGGGCAGATCACACCGGGCTGCTCGCCGTGCCGGGGCCGGACCCGGCCCGGGCCTGACAGAATCGGGTTGCGCGACCCGGGCTGCGCCCCGGAATGAGACGCTGCACGGGGCAGGTCCCCGTGCCGGTGGGAGCGGGCCCGGTGAGTGGCCCGTACGGGGAGGTGTGGAGGCGAGTGGTGGAGCAGCTGACGCAGCACGACCCGAGACGGATCGGCCCCTTCGAGGTGCTGGGACGGCTCGGCGCCGGCGGCATGGGGCTGGTCTATCTCGCACGGTCCGCGTCCGGACGGCGGGTCGCGATCAAGACGGTGCGGACCGAGCTCGCCGAGGACCAGCTCTTCCGCGTCCGCTTCACCCGCGAGGTGGAGGCGGCGCGCGCCGTGTCCGGCTTCTACACGGCGGCCGTCGTCGACGCCGACCCGCGGGCCGCCGTGCCGTGGCTGGCCACCGCGTACGTCCCGGCGCCCTCCCTGGAGGAGATCGTCAACGAGTGCGGGCCCATGCCCGCCCAGGCCGTGCGGTGGCTCGCCGCCGGTATCGCCGAGGCCCTGCAATCCATCCACGGCGCCGGCCTCGTCCACCGCGACCTGAAGCCGTCCAACGTGCTCGTCGTCGAGGACGGCCCGCGCGTGATCGACTTCGGCATCGCGAGCGGCGTCTCGAACACCCGCCTGACCATGACGAACGTCGCCGTCGGCACCCCGGCCTACATGTCGCCCGAGCAGGCGAAGGACTCGCGCAGCGTCAAGGGCGCCAGCGACGTCTTCTCGCTCGGCTCCACGCTGGTCTTCGCCGCGACCGGGCACCCCCCCTACCACGGGGCGAACCCGGTGGAGACGGTCTTCATGCTGCTGCGCGAGGGCCCGAACCTGGAGGGGCTCCCCGAGGAGCTGCGGCCGCTGATCGAGTCCTGCATGCAGATGGACGCCTCGCTGCGGCCCACCCCGGCCGACCTGCAGGCGCAGCTGGCCCCGCACCTGTTCGACGGCGGCGACGACAGCGGCACCGCGTCGGCGTGGCTGCCCGGCCGGGCCGTCGCCATGATCGAGGCCCGGCGCGCGGGCAACCGTACGCCCGCCGCGGCCGCGGCCGCGGCCGTGCCCGCGCCCGGCCGTGACGGCGGCGCCGGAGGCGGCGCGAGGGCCCGCGGGCCGCTGTCCGAGCAGGCGACGCACCGCCGCCCGCGCGGCGCCGAGGGCTGGGTGGACCCGCGCACCGGCCAGGCCGTGCCGCAGCGCCCGCACCACCCGCCGCGGTCCCCGGTGCCGTCGGGTGAGCCCGTACGCCTGGGCGGCTCGCCGGTGCCGATCGGGCCCGGACCGTTCGCGACGGCCGCCGCTTCCGCGGCGTCCGCGGCGCACTCCTCCGCCGCGGACTCGGCGACCGGCTGGGTCCGCCCGCCCGACGGCTCCGCACCCGCCCCGGCGACCGGACCGGTCACGCCGTCCGTACCGAGCCCCGGCCCGGCCCCGGACAGCGGCCGCTGGCGTCCGTGGCGCTTCCGCATGTCGAACGAGGTCTGGGGCACCCCGACCGTCGCCGGCAACCTGCTGTACGTGACCTCCTTCGAGGTCCACGCGCTGGACGTGGCCAGCGGCCGCCGCCAGTTCAAGACCCGCGACGTCGCCTGGTCCATGGCGGTCGCCGACGGCCGGATCCACGCCTCCGACGGGCCCTCCCTGTACGCGCTTGACGGCTCCGACGGCTCCGAGCGGTGGCGGCTGTCCACCGACGCCTGGGTGTACGCGCTGCGCGCCGAGCGCGGCACGGTCGTCACCGCCACGCGCGGCGGCGGCGTACAGGCATGGGAGGCGTCCAACGGCCACAAGCTGTGGGAGCTGACCGGCGCGCAGAGCGACTTCGAGACGCCGGAGGCGGCCCCCGTCCTCCACGACGGCACGGTGTACGTGTGGCAGGACGCGCGGCTGCGCGCCCTGGACGCCCGCAGCGGCCGCGAGTCCTGGTCGTACCCGATCGGCGACGCGGGCTCCTGCGGGAACGTGCCCGTCCGGGTCACGCCCGCCCCGGACGGCAACGTGTACGTCGCGGCCGGCACCCGGGTGCTCTCGGTGGACCGGGCCTCGGGCCGGGTCCGCTGGCACTTCGAGGCCCCCGCGGTCTTCCTGGCCCCGCCGGCCTTCGCGCCGGGCGCGGCCGTCACGGGCGGCGGGGTCTACCTCGCCGACTACCTGGGCACCGTCTACGCCCTCGACGCGGCCACCGGCCAGGACCGCTGGCGGATCGCGACGGAGTCGCGGCAGTCCTCCGACCCGGTGCTGGTGGTGGGCGGCAACGTCCACCTCGGGGCGGGCAGCGCGCTGTACACGCTCGACGCGGTCACCGGCACCCCGAAGTGGCGGTTCGCGGCGGGCGGCGAGATCACGGGCCTGCCGGCGGTCGCGGACGGCCGGGTGCACTTCGGGTCGGCCGACCACTGCCTCTACACCCTGGACGCGGCGGGCGGCCAGCTGCGCTGGAAGCTGGCCACGGGCGGCGAGATCGCCGGCGCCCCGGTCGCGGAGGCGGGGGTGGTGTACGCGTGCAGCAAGGACCGCTGCGTGTACGCCCTGGACGCGGCGAAGGGCACGGGCACCCGTACGAGCGGGTGACCCGACCGGGGCCGGGTTCGGCCCCGCCGGGTCGCGCACCGCACCGGGAGTGACAGGATGGACCCCATGAGCAACGTCTACTTCGACATCAACATCAACGGCGAGTCCGCGGGCCGCATCGTCTTCAAGCTGTACGACGATGTCGTCCCGAAGACCGCGCGCAACTTCCGTGAGCTGGCCACCGGCCAGAACGGCTTCGGCTACGCCGGCTCCGGCTTCCACCGCATCATTCCGCAGTTCATGCTCCAGGGCGGTGACTTCACCAACCACAACGGCACCGGCGGCAAGTCCATCTACGGCGAGAAGTTCGAGGACGAGAACTTCCAGCTGAAGCACGACCGCCCGTACCTGCTGTCGATGGCGAACGCCGGCCGCAACACCAACGGCTCGCAGTTCTTCATCACCACGGTCGTCACCTCGTGGCTCGACGGCAAGCACGTCGTCTTCGGCGAGGTCGTCTCGGGCCAGGAGCTCGTCGACCAGATCGAGGCCCTGGGCTCCCAGTCCGGCGCCCCCAAGGGCAAGGTCGAGATCGCGGCCTCCGGCGTCGTCGACGCCGCCTGATCACCACCCGCCTGCACGGCCGGTCGGCCCCGCCCCCTCCCGGGGGCCGGGGCCGCCGCCGTCTGCCGGGGCCGCCTGGTAGCGTGACCCGCCGTTGCCTCAGGGGGAGGGGTTCGGGACATGGTGGCTGGGCGTCGGACCAGATTCACCGCGGTGCTGGTGGCCGTGGTGTTCGCGCTGACGGGCTTCTCGTCGTCGGGCGGCAGCAGCGGCGGGAAGAGCAAGGGCGGCAGCAAGGGCAGCAGCAGCGGGGGCGGCTGCTCCAGCTCCAAGAGCAAGACGAAGAAGAGCCGCAGCGACGGGAACGGCGGCACGGCCTCCGCGTCGACCGCCTCCGCGAGCCCCAGCGGCGATCCGGCCACCGTGGTCGTGGTCACCTGCACCGGCCCGGGCAGGCCCGTCACCACGCTCCGGTTCACCTCGCGGCTCGACCGCAAGGCCACCTTCGAGGTCGAGCTCCACCGGGAGGGTGCCGCGGGCGCCGCCGTCGAGTCCGAGGTCGTACAGGTGGACCTGGGGGCCCGCGAGACCCGCACGGTCGACGTGCCGCTCGACGACCCCGCGCGCGCCGCGGACGTCAGGAGCTGCCGGCTCGGCGAGCCCACCACCCGCGGCTCCGGCCCGGCCGCCACGCGCACCCCCGCCCCCGGCTCCACTTCCGGCGGTTCCACGAGCGGTTCCACGAGCGGGAGCACGAGCACGCCGAAGCCCGGCGTGAGCAAGTCCCGCAAGCCCCGCTGACGGGCCGCGTCAGCGCAGCCGGGGCTGAGCGGCCGTGCGGCGGTTCGCGAACAGGTCCGCCTGGCGCTGCGGCGGCAGGTTCCCCAGGGCGATCAGCGCCGGGGCCTGCGCCAGGGCCTGCTGGAGCGCGGCCTGCTTCGCCGACCACAGCGCCCGTACGGTGCCCTGTACGGCCTCCGTCGGGAAGCCGGCCAGGGTCTGCGCCGCCCGCAGGGCCGCCGGGAGCAGCCCGTCCGGCTCGGCCAGCTCCGAGACCAGGCCGATCTCGTGGGCCCGGCGTGCGCAGAGCCGTTCGGCCGTGCCCATCAGGGACATCCGGGCGGCCTCGCCGAAGGGCATGCGCTGCGCCATGTAGACGGCCTCGTAGGCGCTGACCATCCCGTAGGTGGTGTGCGGGTCGAAGAAGGTGGCCGTCTCGGAGGCGATGAGGAACTCCGACTCGCCCAGCAGGTAGAAGGCGCCGCCGCAGGCCATGCCGTTGACCGCGGCGACCACCGGCTTCCACAGGTCGCAGGACTTGGGGCCGATCGCGATGAGCGGGTCGTCGGCGGAGTAGGGCGAGGCCGGTTGCGGCACCTCGACGCCGCGGTCGATGCCGGTGCAGAAGGCGGCCCTCCCGGCGCCGGTCAGCACGACCGCCCGGACCTCCTCGGCGAAGCGGAGCTCCCGCCAGGCCTCGCCCAGTTCCGCGGCGGTGGCCAGGTCGACGGCGTTGTGCCGGTGCTCCCGGTCAAGGGTGACGACCGCGACCCCGGTGGCCTTGTCGCGGTCCACCCTCAGGGTCATGACCTCTCCAGGAGCCAGCGCGGCACGGTGATCCCGCCCAGCTCGGTGAAGGCCACGTGGACGCGGGCGCCGATGCGCAGCCGGGCCGGGTCCACGGAGTCGAGCGGGGCGCCGGCGGAGGCCACCAGGTTCCCGGCGAGGCGGATGTGCGGGGCGTCGGCGAGCTCGACGAGGATCACGTTGTACGGGGCCTGCGCGGCGTAGGCGGGCAGCAGCGGCGGGTGGGGCCGGACGTAGGACCAGATGCGGCCGCGACCGCTCATGCGGCGCCACTCGCTGTCGAAGGACCGGCAGTGCGGGCAGCAGGGGCGGGGCGGGAAGCGCAGCCGCCCGCAGTCGGTGCAGGCCTGGACGCGCAGTTCGCCCCGGGCGGCGTACTCCCAGAAGGGGGCGCCGTCCTCGTCGGGGACGGGCAGGAGCAGGCCGTCGGCCTGGGCGGCTTCGGCGGTGTCGGACGGGGTGGTCATCGGTCAGCTCCTCAGCAGGATCGCGGACGTGGGGACGCCTTCGCCGGCCGTGACCAGGCAGGTCGCGGCGTCCGGCACCTGGGCGGTGGAGACGCCGCGCAGCTGCTTGACGCCCTCGTTGATCAGGTTGAAGCCGTGCACGTAGGCCTCGCTGAGCCCGCCGCCACCGGTGTTGACGGGGAGCCGGCCGCCCAGCTCCAGGGCGCCGCCCTCGGTGAAGGCGGCGCCCTCGCCGCGCCCGCAGAAGCCGTAGCCCTCCAGGGAGAGCGGGATGAGCGGGGTGAAGGCGTCGTAGATCTGGGCGACGTCCACGTCCTGGGGGCCGAAGTCGGCCTGCTTCCACAGGTGGCGGGCGGCGGTCCAGGCGGGCCCGGACAGCGGGTCGTCGTTCCAGTAGTTGACCATGCCGTGGTGCTGGGAGGGCAGACCCTGGGCGGCGGAGTGGACGTAGACGGGCTTGTGGCGGCAGTCGCGGGCCCGTTCGGCGGAGACGATCACGCAGGCCAGTGCGCCGTCGGTCTCCAGGCAGTTGTCGAAGAGGCAGAGCGGGTCGCTGATCATGCGGGAGGTCATGTACATCTCGCGGGTCAGCGGGCGTTCGTACATCATCGCGGCGGGGTTCTCGTTGGCGCGGTTGCGGCAGGCCATCGCCACGTTGAAGAGGTGGTCGCGGGTGGCGCCGTACTCGTGCATGTAGCGGCGGGCCAGCATGCCGATCTCGTCGGCGGGGCGCAGCAGGCCGAAGGGCCTGGTCCATTGGCCGGGGGTGGGCAGCTGGACGGCGGTGTTCTTCCAGGGGCGGGGGCCGGAGCCGCGTTTGCGGGAGCGCCAGGCGACGCCGACGGTGGCCTGGCCGGTGGCGACGGCGGCGGCGAGGTGGCCGACGGTGGCGCAGGAACCCCCGCCGCCGTAGCCGATCTTGGAGAAGAAGGTGACATCGCCGGCGCCGATGGCCTTGGCGACCTCCACCTCGTCGGTCTCCTCCATCGTGTAGGAGGAGAAGGCGTCGACCTCGCCAGGGTCGATGCCCGCGTCGGCCAGGGCCGCCAGGATCGCCCGGCAGGCCAGTTCCTTCTCGGACTGGGGCAGATGCCTGGCAAAGGGGGTCTGGCCGATGCCGACTATCGCCGTAGCGTCCTTGAGCGTTGCCGCCATCGCCACCTCCGGGGTGCGCCAGTACTGACAGCCGCGAAGGCTACAGCTAATCTGACGGATAGTCAGCTACTGGGTTCGCGGGAGGGTGGCACGCATGGGCGACGACGGGCTGCGCGAGGCCGAGGCCGAGGCCGTGGGCGCAGGCGTGGGTCTGGGCGGGGGCGTGGGCGAAGGTGCTCCCGAGGACCCGCGCGGAGACCTGCGCTGGGGCACCGTGGCGGGGCTCGTCCGGTCGGCAGCGGCACGGTACGCCGACCGCGAGGCCGTCGTCGACGGGCGCGTCCGGATCAGTTACACGCAGCTCGGGGAGCGCGTCGAGCGCGCCGCGGCGGCCTGTATCGCCGCAGGGGCCGAGCCGGGCGACCGCGTCGCCGTCTGGGCCCCCAACACCCTGGACTGGATCGTCTCCGCACTCGGCGCCGTCTCCGCGGGCGCCGTCCTGGTCCCCCTCAACACCCGTTTCAAGGGCACGGAAGCGGCGTACGTCCTCCAGCGCAGCCGGGCCCGGCTGCTCTTCGTGACCGGCACCTTCCTCGGCACCTCCTACGTCGCCTCGCTGCGCAGGGCCGCCGCCGAAGGGGCCGGTCACGGGCCCCTGCCCGGGCTGCCGCACCTGGAAGAGGTCGTCGTCCTCGCCGAGGACGCCCCCGACACCTTCCGCACCTGGAAGGACTTCCTCGCGGGCGGGGACGGGGTCACGGCGGAGGCGGTCCGCGAGCGCGCCGAGGCCATCCGCCCCGACGCCCCCTCCGACATCATCTTCACCTCCGGCACCACCGGAAGCCCCAAGGGCGCCGTCATCACCCACGCCCAGTCCCTGCGCTGCTACGACGTGTGGAGCGAACTCGCCGGACTGCGCGAGGGCGACCGCTACCTGATCGTCAACCCCTTCTTCCACACCTTCGGCTACAAGGCCGGGATCATCGCCTGCCTGATGCGCGGGGCGACGATGGTCCCGCAGCCCGTCTTCAACGTGGACACCGTCCTCGCCCACGTCGCCGCCGAGCGGATCTCCGTACTCCCCGGGCCGCCCACCCTGCACCAGTCCCTCCTGGACCACCCCCAGCGCGGACACCACGACCTGTCGGCCCTGCGCCTGGTCGTCACCGGCGCGGCCGTGGTCCCGCTCCGGCTCGTCGAGCGGCTGCGCGGCGAACTGCGCATCGCCACCGTCCTCACCGCCTACGGCCTCTCCGAGGCGGGCGGCATCGTCACCATGTGCCGGCGGGGCGACCCCGCCGAGACCGTCTCCGCCACCTCGGGCCGGGCCATCCCCGACACGGAGGTGGCGGTCCTGGACGGCGCCGGGCGGCCCCTGCCGGCCGGCAGCGCCGGCGAGATCGCCGTCCGCGGCTACAACGTCATGCAGGGTTACTTCGAGGACCCCGACGAGACGGCGGCGGCGATCACCCCGGAGGGCTGGCTGCGCACCGGTGACGTGGGCGTGCTGGACGAGCGCGGCAACCTGCGCATCACCGACCGGATCAAGGACATGTTCATCGTCGGCGGCTTCAACGCCTACCCGGCGGAGATAGAGCAACTCCTCGGCCTGCACCCGGACATCGCCGACGTCGCGGTCGTCGGCGTCCCCGACCCGCGCCTCGGCGAGGTCGGCAAGGCCTACGCGGTCCGCCGCCCCGGCTCCACGCTCACCGCCGACGACCTGATCGCCTGGTCCCGGCGGGAGATGGCCAACTACAAGGTCCCCCGAGCGGTGGAGTTCGTCACCGACCTCCCGCGCAACGCGAGCGGCAAGGTCCTCAAACGCGAACTCCGCGCCCGCCGCTGAACGTGTGCACAGACGGGGTCAGCGGGCGTAGGAGCCGATGCCGACCAGGCAGTAGACGTACTGGTTGAGCACGGTGGAGCCGCGCATGTAGCGGTAGGAGAAGGCGTACTGGGTCCTGGGGTTGTCGTTGCAGCCGTTCAGGTCCGAGGTGCCGGGGATGCTCTCGATCACCCGGTAGTGCGCGTCGGAGGCCGAGCAGGGGACCTCCTCGACGCCGCTGACGCTGCGGGGTGTCGTCGAGTCCGGCAGCTGTCCGTTGAGGCAGGTGCCCCGGTCGAACGGGCTCGGCTCGGGGCTCGGCTCGACGTCCGGTTCGGGGACGTACGGGGTGGTGGCGGCCGTCTCGGGGGTCGACGGCCAGGGCGACGGGGTGGGCGACCAGGAGGGCGACCAGGTGGGCGCGGAGTCGGCGGAGGGCTTGGCGTCCGAGCCGTCGTCGCCGTCGCTCAGCACGAAGAAGCCGATGGCCAGGGCCGCGGCGATGGCGAGCCCCACCAGGCAGCCGCGTCCGCCGCCGGTCGACGGGGCCGGGGCGGGCTGCTGCACGGCCGTCGGGGCGGTCGCACCGCCCGCGGCGGTCGTCGGCGGGGGAGTGATGCCCCCGGCCCCCGCGATCCAGGCCGCGCCCGCTCCCGAGACGTGGATGCGTAAACGCATCTCCTCGCCGCCGACGCGGACCTTGACGAGGTCGCCGTGCCGGCAGGGCGGTATGCGCAGCCGGACGGTGCCGGTCGGCAGCTCCACGGGGAGGATCACTCCGTAGGCGGCCTGCTGGGGGGTGATCGTTATGAGCATTTCCTGTGACGACACCGGCTGCTCCAGGGAATGAGGGTGCTGCGCGGGCTGCCTGACGGTTCCTCACGGATTGTGCCCTGTGTCCTGATGGTGACGCAGCCGTTCCGCCAAGCCTCCGGCGGCCGGGGACATCCCTCAGGAACGGCGCGCCAGGACCAGACGCCAGCGCGGGGCGCCGCCGGGCAGGCGGCCGAAGTGCTCCAGCGGGACCGTCTCCACCGTGAAGCCCGCCGCCCGCAGGTCCGCCCGCACCCCGCTCAGCGGGAAGGTCCGGTAGTACATGACGAACGGCGGCCGCCACACCGCGTTGCGCACCCGCATCACGGCGTCGAAGCCGGCCACCGCCCACCACACCGGTGAGCTCGGCGGGATCGGGGCGCCGATCGGGAAGGCGAAGACGCCGCCCGCGCGCAGCGCGGAGCGGACCTGGGAGAAGAGCGCGGGCCGCTCGTAGGGCAGGAAGTGGCCGAAGGCCCCGAAGCTGACCGCCAGGTCGTAGCGGTCCGCGAGCTCGGTCGGAAGGGCTCGCGCGTCGGCCCGTACGAAGTCCACGCGGTCGTCGTCCGCGTGGCGGCGCCCGGCCTCGGCGAGCATGCCCGCGCTGAGGTCCACCCCGGTGATCCGGTCCCGGCACAGCCGCCGCAGCATGCCGATCCCGGCGCCCGTGCCGCAGCACACGTCCAGGCCGGCGCCGAAGCCGCCCTCCTGCCGGGCGAGGGTCTCCTCGACCGCGTCGAGCATCCGCTCCGGGGTGCGGAAGGGGGTGTGGTCGAACTTCGGCGCGAGCAGGTCGTAGCCCCGCTCGACGGAGGAGAGGCCCTGCACTGCCAGTTCGCGGACGCTCGGCCCGTGGGAGGAGAACACGCCCCCAGCCTATGCCGCGCCCACGAGTCCGTCCGGGCATACGGGTGCGGCGGTCGCGGTGGCTCCCCCTCCGGGCCACCGCGACCGCCGTTCCCCCGTTGCTCCCCCCGTACCCCCCGAGCCCCCCGTTTCCCCCGTGGGCTCCCCCGTACGTCGTGCGTTCGTTACGGGCGCGGACCGGACGCGTGGTTGTCCAGCGTCTGGATCTCCTCGCCCGCGGCCTCGTCCTCGGTCGGCGGCTTGATCTCGATGCCCGACGCGTGGTTGTCCAGAGTCTCGATCTCGACGCCCGAGGCATGGTTGTCGAGCGGCTTGACGGTGCCGTCGTTCGGCAGAAGGTTCTCGTTCGTCGTCATCGGTTCTCCTGATGGATGGGTGGGACCCGTTCGGCGATTCCCCCGATGACCGCCGAACGGGTAATCCTTCCAACCGGCCCGGGTGTCCCCCGAGGCACCGGGTCGATGCATCTATCGTGCCGTTCGGCGATAAACGAACGATGAACGCCGCGTTCAGACAGCGTCCCTGCAGGTCAGGCGGCGATCTCCGTTGCCAGCAGGGTCTGTACCTCGGCCAGTTCGGCCGAACCGAGCTGCTTGAACACGGCTTCCGCGTCCCGCCAGCACGCCCGGGCCCGGTCCGTCTGCCCCAGCCGGCGCAGCGCCTTTCCCAGGACGGTCAGCACGGTCGCGCGCCGCCACTCCCCGCCGATGCCGCGCAGCGCGATGGCCTGCTCGGCGTGCGCGGCGGCCAGCGTCGGCCGGCGCGCCGCGAGATGGGCGACGGCGAGCCGGAAGTGGGTCACGCCCTCCCACAGCGGCTGCCGGTTGTCGTGGAAGAGGGCCAGGGCCTCGGTGAGCTGTGCGAGGGCCTCGCCGAGCCGGCCCGCCTGGGTGAGCGCGATGCCGAGCGCGTAGCGGCCGTTGGCCAGGCGCAGCGACAGGCCCATCCGGTCGTAGATGGCGATGCCCTGCTGCGCGAGGTCTATGGCGCTGGTGAGGCGGCCCAGCTCGACGTGGATGCGGGAGAGGTTGCACAGGGCGCTCGCCTCGCCGACGTTGTTGCCGTCGGCGCGGAAGTTCTGGATGGCCTGCAGCAGGTACCGCTCGCCGTCCGCGTGCCGCCCCTCGTAGAGGGCGATGATCCCGCGGTCGTTGGGCGCCCAGCAGCTGGGCAGCGGGTCGCCGGCCTCACGGGCCAGGGCCGTGGCCTGGCGGGCCTCGTCGTCGGCCTCGGCGAAGCGGCCGGCGACCAGGTGGACGTTGGTGAGGGTGGTGCGGGCGCGGCCCTCGGCGTACGGGTCCTTGGCGGCCTGGGCGGCGTCGCGCAGGGCCGTCGCGGCCGACTCGTACTGCTTGGAGTTGGCGCCCGACTCGGCCAGGTCCTTGGCCGCCCACAGCAGGTCCACGCCCCGGCGCAGGACCGGCGAGTCGCCGCCCCGTACGGACGCCTGCCGTACGCACGCCAGCAGCGGGCCGGCCTCGGCGTACAGCCAGTCCAGGGCGGCGCGCGGCTCGGCGAAGACCAGGCCGGGGTAGTGGGTGTCGGACAGGTGCGCGGGCAGCCGGTCGCCAGGGCGCTCCAGGGCGTAGACCCCGGAGGCGGTGGCCAGGTAGAAGTCCAGGAGGCGGTCGAGGGCCGCCTCGCGCTCGCTCGGCGGCTGCTCGTCGCGCTCGGCGCAGGCACGCGCGTAGAGGCGTACGAGGTCGTGGAAGCGGTAGCGGCCGGGGGCGGCGGATTCGAGGAGGGAGCAGTCGACTAAAGCCTCCATGAGGTCCTCGGTGTCGTACTCGGGCAGGTCGAGCACGGCGGCGGCCGCGGACAGCGAGATGTCGGGGCCGTCGGCGAGGCCGAGGAGGCGGAAGGCGCGCTGCTGGGCCGGTTCCAGCTGGCCGTAGCCGAGCTCGAAGGTGGCCTTGACGGCGAGGTCGCCGGCCTGGAGCTCGTCGAGGCGGCGGCGTTCGTCGGCGAGCTTGGCGGCGAGGACGGAGACGGTCCAGGTGCGGCGGGCCGCGAGCCGGGAGGCGGCGATGCGGATGGCCAGCGGCAGGAACCCGCAGGCGCCGACGACGTCGAGGGCGGCCTGGCGTTCGGAGCGTACGCGTTCCTCGCCGACGATGCGGGTGAAGAGCTGGAGGGCCTCCTCGGGACTCATCACGTCGAGGTCGACGAGATGGGCCCCGGCGAGGCCCGCCATGCGGACCCGGCTGGTGACGAGGGCGGCGCAGCCGGCGGTGCCGGGCAGGAGCGGGCGGACCTGGGCGGCGTCGCGGGCGTTGTCGAGGAGGACCAGGACGCGGCGGCCGTCGAGGGTGGAGCGGTAGAGCGCGGCCCGGTCGGCCGGGGAGTCGGGGATGGCGGTGTCGGGGGTGCCGAGCGCGCGCAGGAAGGAGCCGAGAACGGCCTCCGGTTCGGCGGGGCGGGCTTCGGTGCCCTGGAGGTCGACGTAGAGCTGGCCGTCGGGGAAGTGCGGGCGGGCGGCGTGCGCGACGTGTACGGCGAGGGTGGTCTTGCCGACGCCGCCGATCCCGGCGAGCGCGGAGACGGCCATGACCTGGTCCTGGGCGCCGCCGGAGAGGATCGTGCCGAGCTCGGCGACGAAACTGGAGCGGCCCGTGAAGTCGGGCACGGTCGCGGGCAGTTGGGCGGGCCTCATCGGGGCGGCCGCGGCGGCCGGAGCGGGGTCTTCCGCGCGGGCGAGATCGGTGTCGGCGTTCAGGATGCGCTGCTGGAGGGCGGCCAGTTCGGGACGCGGGTCGACGCCGAGTTCGTCCGCGAGCAGGCGGCGGGTGTCGGCGTAGACGGCGAGGGCCTCGGCCTGCCGGCCGCTGCGGTAGAGGGCGAGCATGAGCAGCTCGCGCAGCCGCTCGCGCAGCGGGTGGGCGGCGGTGAGGGCGGTCAGCTCGGAGACGGCCTCGGCGTGGTGGCCGACCTCCAGGTCGAGGTCGAGGCGGGTCTCCAGCAGCTGCAGGCGCCATTCGGCGAGCCGGGTGCGCTCGGTCTCGGCGTGCGGGCCGGGGACCCCGGCGAGGGGCTCGCCCTCCCAGAGGTCGAGGGCGCGGGCCAGGAGCGTACGGGCGAGGGAGCGGTGCCCGGCGGCGCGGGCCGCGTCGGCGTCGGCGGCGAGGCCGCGGGCGACGCCGAGGTCGAGGGTCGCGGCGGAGCGGAGGCGGATGGCGTAGCCGCCGGACTCAGTGACGAGCAGGCCGGGGGCGACGACCTTGCGCAGGCGGGAGGCGTAGGTGCGGATGGTGGCCAGGGCCTGCTGGGGCGGGTCCTCGCCCCAGATGGCGTCGATCAGCTCGGGTGCGGTGGCGGTGCGGCCCTCGCGCAGCAGGAGTACGGCGAGCAGGGCGCGCTGCTGGGGGGTGCCGGAGGGCAGGGCCTCACCGCCCCGCCAGGCCCGGACGGGCCCGAGGACGGCGAACCGGGAGTCGCCCGCGGCGGTGTCGCCCCGGGCCGTGTCTCCCCGGGCCGTGTCGTCTCCGGCGGTGGTGGAGGGTTCGGCGGGGGTGGCAGGGGTCGTGGCGGTACCGGGTCGAGCCGGGCCTGCGCCGGCGCGGACGGCGGTCGCGGGAGCCGTTTCGGATGCGGCGGCAGCCGCACGGACCTCGGGGTGGTTCCGCGGGTGCGGGATGGCCGGTACGCCGTCCATCTGTCGTCCCCCCTGCCTTCCGTCGGTGTAAGGGCCAGTCTGCCTTGTCTCGTGTGTACCCGTCAGCCCGTCCATGACCGATCACGGACCAACTAGCTGACGGTACGTCAGATCAGTGCTACCGTATGGGCCATGGAGACCTTCCCGAAGATCATCTCGGTGGACGACCACACGGTGGAGCCCCCCCACGTCTGGCGGGACCGGCTCCCGTCCAAGTACCGGGACATCGGCCCCCGCGTCGTGCGCGCCCCGTTGAAGGAAATGACCTTCCTCGGGGGGAAGTTCGCACCCGTCATGGGCGCCAAGGGCGACGACGGCCCGATCGGCGACTGGTGGGTGTACGAGGACCTGCACCGGCCGCTCACCCGCCTCGACACCGCCGTCGGGTACGACCGCGACGAGATCAAACTGGAAGTCATCACCTACGAGCAGATGCGCCCCGGATCCTTCTCGGTTCCCGACCGGCTCGCCGACATGGACGTCAACCACGTCCAGTCGGCCCTCTGCTTCCCGACGTTCCCCCGCTTCTGCGGCCAGACCTTCACCGAGGCGGAGGACCGTGAGCTGGGGCTGCTCGGCGTACGCGCCTACAACGACTGGATGGTGGAGGAGTGGTGCGGCCCCGACGCCCGGGGCCGCCTGATCCCGCTCACCCTGATCCCGCTCTGGGACGCCCGCCTGGCCGCCGCCGAGGTCCGCCGCAACGCGGCGCGCGGCGTGCGCGCGGTCGCCTTCTCGGAGATACCCCCGCACCTGGGCCTGCCGTCCGTCCACACCGACGAGTGGGACCCCTTCCTCCAGGCGTGCGACGAGACCGGCACGGTCATCGCCATGCACATCGGCTCCTCGTCCCGGATGCCGTCCACCTCGGGGGACGCCCCGCCGGCGGTCGGCTCCACCATCACCTTCGCCAACTGCTGCTTCTCCATGGTCGACTGGCTGATGAGTGGCAAGTTCGAACGCTTTCCCAACCTGAAGATCATGTACGCGGAGGGCCAGATCGGCTGGATCCCGTACATCCTGGAGCGCGCGGACGTCGTCTGGGAGGAGAACCGCGGCTGGGGCGGGGTCGCGGACAAGGTGCTCCGCCCGCCGTCGGAGCTGTTCACCGGGCACGTCTTCGGCTGTTTCTTCGACGACGCCTTCGGGCTGAAGAACCTCGACTCGATCGGCGTCGGCAACGTCCTCTACGAGACCGACTACCCCCACTCCGACTCGACCTGGCCGAAGTCCCGCGAGGTCGGCGAGGCACAGATGGGCCACCTGGCCCCGGACGTGGTGGACCGCATCGTGCGCGGCAACGCGATCGACCTGCTCGGCCTCACCCCGGACGGCCTGTGGGCGGGACCGGGCTCGGCTGCCTGACGGCCCCGGTCGGCGCGAGGGCCGCACGGGCCGGGGGCCCGTGCGGCTGTGGTGGGCTGCCGTGCGGCCGTCTGCGGCCGTTGCTGCCGTGCGGCCGTCGCGGCCGTCTGCGGCTGACGTGTGGCCGTCGTGTGGCCGTCGTGTGGCGTCGTGCCGGCCGGAGCGGGGCTACTTCGGGGTGACCCAGACCTGGCGCTTGTTGGTGTTCGCCGTGTAGAGCTGGACCACGGTGCCGTTGGCGGTCGCGCCGCCGGCCACGTCGAGGACCTTGCCCGAGGCCACGTGCACGATCTGGCCCTTGGTGTTGACCGACCAGCGCTGCGCCGCCGAGCCGTTGCAGTCGTAGAGGCTGATCCTGTTGCCGTTCGTGCTCGCGTTGCGCGCGTTGTCCAGGCACTTGCCGAGCGCGCGAAGGGTGCCGTCCTTGCCCAGGATCCAGGACTGGGCCGCGGTGCCGTTGCACGTGTAGAGCTGGATCTGCGTGCTGTTGGCGGCCTTGCCGCCCTTGACGTCCAGGCACTTGGAGCCGATCCCGCTCACGCGGCCCTGGGGGGAAAGCTTCGCGCCGGCGCCCGCCGCGAGGCGTCGCAGGCCCTGCACGTCGAACTGCTGGACGTAGGTGCCCGCCCGCTTGTCCTGGTAGGCGTAGGCCGGGGAGCACATGACAGGGAACTGGCCCGAGTCGGTCCCCTTGACGCAGTCGCTCTTCTTCAGGCTGCGGTTGGCGTGCGTCAGTCCCAGCGTGTGCCCCAGCTCGTGGCTGACGTGGTTGCGCATGTACGTCTCGCCCATGGCGGCCGTCGGCTTGCCGGCCGGGGTGAAGAACGAGTCGTCGATGTAGGCGTGCCCGCTGGTCACGGTCTCGGCGACGGAGGAGCTGGTGAAGCCGCAGCTGAGGTTGGCGGTGCCCGTGCCGTCGCGGACGACCTTCCAGCCGGTGCTGCCCATGGTGCCCTCGCCGGCCGGCGGGACGCACGGGCGGTGCAGCACTCCCACGAGCACCTCGCCCTTGGGCCGGACGTAGTCCCAGCCGACCGGCTTCGTGTCGACGGTGACCGGCAGGTTCGTGACGCGGCGCAGGTCCGCGGCGGAGGCCTGGACGTACGGACCCAGCCAGTCCGCGGACTTCTGGTCGTAGAACTTGATCGTGTAGCCGGTCGCCAGCCACTTGGTGGCGCCGCTCAGCTTCCAGCCCTCGCCCTGGGGCGGGGTGGGTGCGGCGGCCGCGGCGGACCCGGCGGCGGCCGGCTTCGGGGCGGCCATCGGCGACGCCGTCCGCGGGTCGAGCGACATGACGCCGTTCCTGAAGACCGTCCCGTCGCTGCCGTGGGTGGCGGAGTCCTCCGCGTGGGCGTCGGGCGCGTCCCCGGCCGGCGGGGCGCTGTCCGCAGGGCTCTCGATGCCCGTGGCGCCTGTGGTGCCTGTGGTGCCTGTGGTGTCCTCCGTGCCGAAGGCGGTGGAGGGGAGCTGAAGGGTTCCCACGATCGCGGCCGCGGCCGCCGCGGCAACGATGGATATCCGGTGCTTGCCTGTGAATCGCAAGTTGTCGTTGCCCTCTCGTCAAGATCCTCCTTCCGCTGGACCGCGCGACGGCGGGGCGGCGAGAATCGAGGCGATGATAGGCGAATCGGCCAAAGCCCCGTCACCGGACCCGAGTTGACGGGCTCTTGGTGTCAGCCCGCGGTGACGGGCCGGCTACACAGGGGTCGTCCCGTGCCTTGCACCGGGCCCCGCGGTCAAGGCATGCTTCGCCAGGGCAAAGCGGAAGGATCATCATGCCGGTGGACAAGCGGAGCGTCGTGACGGCGGTCCTGTGCACGGTGGCGGCTGTGGGGGCTTCCGCGGCGGTGGCGAAGCTCGCGCCGCCCCCCGAGGCGACCGCACCCGCGCGGGCGAAGGCCGCGCAGCCCTCCCTCCCGGCCACGGCTCCCTCGCGCTCGCACGCGCCGAAGCCCCAGCTGTCCTCCCCGCCCGGGACCACGCTGCCGCCGGCCGTGACGCCCCCGCCCGGCGGGCCCGCCGCCTTCACCGGGGCCCTGTTCACCAACGGCCTGGACAGCGACCACTTCTGCACGGCCACCGTGGTGCACAGCCCCGGCCGCAACCTCGTCATCACCGCCGGGCACTGCCTGCTCGCCGGGGAACAGGGCGACGGCACTGCCGTCTTCGCTCCCGCCTACGCCAACGACACCGCCCCGTACGGCACATGGAAGATCGAGAAGGTCTTCGAGGACGACCGCTGGGCCAAGGGCACGGACGACGACTACGACCTCGCCTTCGCCACGCTCGCCCCCGACGCCCAGGGCCGCTCCATCGAGGACGTGACCGGCGCGGCCGTGCTGGACACCTCCGGCCGGGCCGGCGAGGAGGTCACCGTCACCGGCTACCCCGCCGACCGGAAGATCCCCCGTACCTGCACGGCCACCGCCGTACGCGAGAGCGCGACCCAGCAGCGCTTCGACTGCGCGGACTTCCCGGGCGGCACCAGCGGCAGCGCGTGGATCGCCCGCGACGGCAAGATCGTCGGCATCCTCACGGGCGGCGACACCGACGACGTCTCGACCAGCACGATCCTCGGCGAGTACGCGTCCGCCCTCTACGCGAAAGCCACCGCCCAGACCCCGCCGTCCCGCTAGGGGGCGTGCCCGAACGGTCTGCGAGGCGAGCAGCCAAGGTCACTGCCAGAAGTTTTCGCCCGCCAGTTGGCTTCGAAGTCGTCCAGGAGCTGCGGAGCATGGGCGGCGATCGCCGCCCGCAACGCGGGAATGCTGCGCTCGGGCATCGGGGGGACACCGTGGGCGGGCCCCGGGGCGGTGGTCATGAGACGTCCTCTTCCGGTCGGCGCCCGACACCATAGTGCGCCCGGCCCCGCCCTGTGAGGGGTCGGCGGATCCGTCGTGAGCGTGGCGCGGGAGCACGGGCCCTTGGGCGCGCCTTGTCGGCAGGCGCCGGGCTCAGGCCAGTAGGCCCAGGTGGACCGGCTCTGCCGGGGGGTTCGTGAGGAGGTTCGAGAGGCGGGGCGGCCAGACCGGTTCGCCGAGGGTGGCCAGGCGCTGGGCGGAGAGCCACTGCCAGTGGATGCCGGGGGCCTCCAGGACCGGTTCGCGGTGCGGGCCCGTGGTGACGTAGATGTGCTCGTGCTGGCGCACCGGTACGCCCTGGTGGGTGAAGTCGTGCTCCCAGGTGCACAGCAGCCGTTCCGGCTCCAGGTCGGTCCAGCCGGTCTCCTCGCGCAGCTCGCGCCGGACGCAGTCCTCGGGGCTCTCGCCGGGGTCGATCCCGCCGCCCGGCGGCAGCCAGTGGATGCCCACCTCCACGTTGTTCTCGCGGAAGAGGAACACCGAGCCGGTGGGGGACAGGATGACAACGCGCGCCGCGTGACGTGGAGTTCGTCTCATCGATTCAGGGTACGTCGGTGATCGGCTCCGGGGTCGGGCTTGGGTCCCCTTTCGTTCCCCGGAGCCGGCCGCCGGTCGCCGGTCGCCGTCCGCCGACCGCCGATCACCGCCCACAGCGGCACCACCCACGGCATGTCGCCCGTGCGGGCGTAGACCGCCGTGCCCACCTCCGGGGGCGGGGTACCGGCGGTGTGCGACACCGGCCCTGTGATCGATCCGGCGGACGGGCCGGGACTGCCGGGGCCCTTCCGCAGGCGGGCCGAACGGCAGCACACCGCAGGTGAGGGGCCGGGTTGGGCCCGCGCGATCGCCGCGTCGATCGCGCGGACGCACGAATCGGAGCCGTGACGGCCGGGGCCGATCCGGGAGCGGAGGGCGGCCTGGCGGTGCGGGGGCGGTTGCCCGTGCCCGGCGTGGCGCGCACTCCGTGTACATCGCGGACAAACCGGCTCTGATGGTGTGTTGAGGTACGGTCGGTTGAATGAGCAAGCACGCCCGAGCACGCTCCCGTCCCGCCCGTACGTCCCGCCGTACGGTCCGTCGCGCGGCCCTCGCCGCCACCCTCGGCCTGCTGACCTTGACGGCCGGATGGGCGTACGTCGCCCAGGACGCCGACAAGGCCGCGGGCGCGGCGCACGCCCGCGCGGACTCCCGGCCCCAGCCGGTGGACCGGGCGGCGCGCGACCTCCCGGTGCGGTCGCCCCTCCAGGGCCTGACCGGGATCAGCGAGCAGACCCGGGCGAGGATCCCGGCGGAGTCCCGCCAGCTGATCCTCGTCACCGGCAAGGCGGCGGACTCCTCGGAGTCCACGGCCACCTTGTACACCCGTCCGGCGGCCGGTGCCGACTGGGTCAAGGGCGAGAGCTGGCCGGCGCGCAACGGGGCCCGGGGCTGGTCCGCGGAGCGCACGTACGGCGACCTGACCTCGCCGCAGGGCGTGTTCGCGCTGACCGACGCGGGCGGTCTGCTGTCCCCGCCGCCGGGCACGCGGCTCCCGTACGACGAGGACGGGGGCTTCGTCGCCACGGGGCGCGGTGTGAACGGGGAGTCCCTGGTGGGGTCCTTCGACTACGTCGTCGCCATCGACTTCAACCGCCGCCCGGGCCGTTCCCCGCTGGACCCGGTCATGCCGGACGGCGAGGACAAGGGCGGCAACATCTGGCTCCACGTGGACCACGACGGCCCCTCCCAGGGCTGCGTCGGCATCCCGAAGGAGGCCATGCGCAAGATCCTGCAGACCCTGGACCCGGCGGCGAAGCCGGTCATCGTGATGGGGCCGGAAGGCTTCTGACGGGGGCGGCGGCCGGTCAGCCGCCGAGGTCCAGGACGCGCACCGGCTCGCCCTCCCACCGCTTGGGGGTGGTGGTGGCGACGATCGCCCCGTCGGGGCGTTCCGGCGTGGGCTGGGCCGCGTGCCGGGCGTGCGCCGCGGCCCAGGTCTCCAGGCGCGCCAGGGCCAGAGCGGCGGGCAGGTCCAGGCCGAGGATGGTGATGCCCGGCAGGGCGGCCAGCTGCTCCGCCGTGCCGGGCCGGGCGCGGTCCGCCTCGACCAGTGCGCAGGTGGGCGCGTAGAGGAACCAGCCGGCCTCGGCGTGCGCCCGGTGGATGAGCCGGGACGCGAGGACGTTTCCCTGTCCCGCCGCCAGCATCGCCGTCTCATCCAGCACGATGCGCGTTTCCGTCACCTGCCCCTCGCCTCCGCCAGGCGTCGGTCCAACTCGGCGTCCAGGGCGTTCTGTTGCGAGGGGGACGGGGTGTAGCCGTTCCAGGCGTGCAGCGCGGCGCGGGCCCGTTCGGCCCGTTCGGCCGGGGTGAGCAGTGTCTCGGCGAGACGGGCCAGGTAGGCGCGCAGCGACAGCCCCTCGGCGGCGGCTATGGCGGCGAGTCTGTCCTTGGCTTCCTCGGGGATGCGGATGTTGGCGTCGGCCATGGCCGTGCTCCTTCCTGTAGCGCAAGGGTGCGGGTACGCACCCGTACCCGTAACGAGCCCGCCGGCGGGATCGCCCCCCGGCGGGATCGGTATGGCGAGATCCCTCCTCCCTCTTGTCTGACGGAGCGTCAGGTACCACGATGACCCGGCATCGATATGACGAATCGGCAGACGAAGGCGAGGCGGGTCCGCCATGGCGCGCGTGTTTCCGGAAGGTCGGCTGGTCTACGGGATGCAGCTCCCGGTCCAGTCGCAGAGCACCCTCTACGCCGAACCCTGGGAGGCGTCGGCCACCGCCGCCGATCTCGCCGAGATCGCGCGGGCCGCCGACCGGTCCGGCTTCGGGTACGTGGCCACCTGCGACCACGTGGCGATCCCGCGTCGGCTCGCGGGGCCCATGGGCACCGTCTGGTACGACCCGGTCGCCACCCTGTCCTTCCTCGCCGGGATCACCGAGCGCGTGCGGCTGCTGAGCCACGTGGCGGTCCTCAGCCTGCGCCACCCGCTGATCAGCGCCAAGCAGTACGCCACCCTCGACCACCTCTGCGGCGGCCGGCTGATCCTCGGGGTCGGTGCCGGTCACGTCCAGGAGGAGTTCGAGGTCCTCGGTGTGGACTTCGCGCGCCGCGGCTGCGTCCTCGACGAGACCCTGGACGCGCTGCGGGCGGCGCTGGGCCCGGAGGAGTACCCGGAGTTCGAGGGCGAGCTGTTCTCCTTCAAGGACCTCGGGCAGCTGCCCCGGCCCGCCCAGGAGCGGATCCCGGTCTGGGTGGGCGGCTCCTCGCCCGCCGCCGTCCGCCGGGCCGCCGTCCGCGGGGACGGCTGGCTCCCGCAGGGCGACCCGCGCGACCGGCTCCCGGCGCAGATCGCCCTTATCCGCGCACTGCGCGCCGAGGCCGGGGTGGACGCGCCCTTCGAGGTCGGCGCGATCACCGAGGCGCTGTACGTCGGCGAGCCCGGCTGGGACACCGGCCGCCGCACCCTCACCGGCAAGGCGGAAGCGCTCGCCGAGTCCCTGCGGGAGTACGGGGCGCTCGGAGTGGACCAGATCCAGGTCCGCTTCCGCAGCCGCGACCGTGCCGAACTCGTCGACCAGATGACCGCCTTCGGGGCCGAAGTGGCCCCGCACCTCAACGACCTCAACGACCTCAACGACCTCAACGACCACCACCTCAACGACTAGCGGCAGGGGGCACGGGCATGGGCAAGCTGGACGGGCGCGTCGTCATCATCACCGGTGCGGCGCGCGGCCAGGGCGAGCAGGAGGCCCGCCTCTTCGCCGCCGAGGGGGCCAGGGTGCTCCTCGGCGACGTACTGGACGAGCAGGGCGCGGCGGTGGCCAAGGACATCGGCGAGGACCGCGCCCGGTACGTCCGCATGGACGTGAGCCGCGAGGAGGACTGGGCGGCCGCGACGGCCGCCGCGAAGGAGGCCTTCGGCCGGGTCGACGGCCTGGTCAACAACGCGGGCATCCTGCGCTTCAACGAGCTGACCTCGACCCCGCTGGAGGAGTTCCAGCAGGTGGTCCAGGTCAACCAGGTGGGCGCCTTCCTCGGCATCAAGGCGGTGGCGCCCGAGATCGAGGCGGCCGGCGGCGGCACCATCGTCAACACCTCCTCCTACACCGGCCTGACGGGCATGGCCTACGTCGGCTCCTACGCCGCGACCAAGGCGGCGGTCCTGGGCCTGACCCGGGTGGCCGCGCTGGAGCTGGCCGCCAAGGGGATCCGGGTCAACGCGATGTGCCCGGGCGCGGTGGACACCCCGATGGCCAATCCCGGCCTGCTGGACCCCGCGAACATGACCGACGAGGCCCGGGACGCGATGGCGGAGCTCTACCGGCGGGTGGTCCCGATGGGGCGGGTGGGGCAGCCCGAGGAGATCGCCAGGCTGGCGCTCTTCCTGACCGGCGACGACTCCTCGTACATCACCGGCCAGCCGTTCGTCATCGACGGCGGCTGGATGGCGGGCGTCAGCATCCTTTGACATCCGCTAGCTGATGGAGTGTCAGGTATTGACGCTCCAGGCCCCGCGGTGGAACAGTCGGGACATCGAATCTGACGCAACGTCAGAAGACAGAGGGACGGTGAACCCCTTGGAATTCGGGCTCTTCGTGCAGGGATACGTGCCTGAGGCGCGGTCCAAGGTCGACCCCGAGGCAGAGCACAAGGCGCTGGTCGAGGAGACCGAGTACGTCATCCAGGCCGACAAGTCCGGCTTCAAGTACGCCTGGGCCTCCGAGCACCACTTCCTGGAGGAGTACTCGCACCTGTCGGCGAACGAGGTGTTCCTCGGCTACCTCGCGCACGCCACCGAACGCATCCACCTCGGCTCCGGCATCTTCAACCCGCTCGCCCCGGTGAACCACCCCGTCAAGGTCGCCGAGAAGGTCGCCATGCTCGACCACCTCTCCAAGGGCCGCTTCGAGTTCGGCACCGGCCGCGGCGCCGGCAGCCACGAGATCCTCGGCTTCCTCCCGGGCATCGAGGACATGAACGGCACCAAGGAGATCTGGGAGGAGACCATCGCGGAGTTCCCCAAGATGTTCCTCCAGGAGGAGTACGAGGGGTTCCAGGGCAAGCACTGGTCGCTGCCGCCGCGGAAGGTCTTCCCCAAGCCGTACGGCAAGGCCCACCCGGCCATGTGGTACGCGGCCGGGTCGCCGTCCTCCTACGCCATGGCGGCCAGGAAGGGCCTCGGCGTGCTGGGCTTCAGCGTACAGAAGGTCTCCGACATGGAGTGGGTACTCGACCAGTACAAGACGGCCATCAGGGAGGCGAAGGCCATCGGCGCCTTCGTCAACGACAACGTGATGGTCACCTCCACCGCGATCTGCGCCGAGACCCACGACAAGGCCGTCGAGATAGCCGTCAACGCCAACATGAACCGCTTCCAGTCGCTGGTCTTCCGCTACCACGACACCTTCCCGCGGCCCGAGGCGATCCCCGAGTGGCCCGAGACCCTGCCGGAGTACAACGCGGAGATCATCGAGCTGCTGATCGCGGAGGAACTCCTCATCTGCGGCGACCCGTCGGAGGTGCGGGCCCAGTGCAAGCGCTGGGAGCAGGCGGGCGCGGACCAGCTCTCCTTCGGCCTGCCGACCGGCGTCGGTTACGAGGACACGATGACCACGATCAAGCTGATCGGCGAGCACGTGATCCCGCAGATCGACACGGACCCGGTCCACCGCACGACCCGCTTCCGTCAGGCCACCTGACCCCTGAGGGGCGCACCCACGGGGACGGCGTCTTCCCGGACCGCCGTCCCGCCGGCCCCTGCCGGGCGGCCACCGGCCGGGGCCACACCCAGCCTCGCCGGCGTTTGAGGCGCGGGGTCCGGGGCGGCGCCCCAGGAATCCCGGCTCCGCCGGGCACCGGGCGCCGCCCGGACCCGCGTCTCAATCGCCGGCGAGGCCGGATGCTGCAGCCCCGCCGGCAAGGCTGAAGGCGGGCGCAGCCCCAGCAGGCCGGCCGCAACGCGAACACCGGCAGAGAGGACGTCATGCTCGACCACCTGATCAAGGGCGCGACCGTCGTGGACGGCACCGGCGCCCCCGCCCGCGTCGCGGACCTCGGCATACGCGACGGCCGCATCGCCGTCATCGCCGCACCCGGCACCGTCACCGAAGAGGCCCGCACCAGCGAGGACGCCACCGGCCTCGTCCTCACCCCCGGCTTCGTCGACCCGCACACGCACTACGACGCCCAGCTCTTCTGGGACCCGTACGCCACGCCCTCCATGAACCACGGCGTCACCACCATCGCCGGCGGCAACTGCGGCTTCACCCTCGCCCCGCTCCACCCGGACCGCCCCGAGGACGCCGACTACACGCGCCGCATGATGAGCAAGGTCGAGGGCATGGCCCTCAAGGCCCTGGAGGAGGGCGTCGACTGGACCTGGTCCACCTTCGGCGAGTACCTCGACGCCCTGGAAGGACGGATCGCCGTCAACGCCGGCTTCATGGTCGGCCACTGCGCCCTGCGCCGCCACGTCATGGGCGAGGCGGCCGTCGGCGGACAGCCCACCCCCGAGCAGATGCAGCAGATGCTCGACCTCCTCCACGACGCCATGAACGCCGGCGCCTGGGGCCTGTCCACCACCCAGTCCTCCACCCACTCCGACGGCGCGGGCGCCCCCGTCGCCTCCCGGCACGCGGGGCCCGCCGAACTGCTCGCGCTGTCCCGCGCGGTCGCCGAACACGAGGGCACCCAGCTCGAAGCGATCGTCGCCGGCTGCCTCGACCAGTTCTCCGACGAGGAGATCGACCTCTTCGTCGACATGAGCGCCGCCGCCGGAAGGCCCCTGAACTGGAACGTCCTCACCATCGACGCCGCCGTCCCCGAACGGGTCCCGCGCCAGCTCCTCCCCAGCGAACGCGCCCGCAAGGCCGGCGGCCGCATCGTCGCACTGACCATGCCGATCCTCACCCCCATGAACATGTCGCTCGGCACCTTCTGCGCGCTGAACCTCATCCCCGGCTGGGGCGACGTCCTCGGCCTGCCCGTCCCCGAGCGGATCGCCACACTCCGCGACCCCGACGTCCGCACCGAGATGCTGCGCCGCGCCGACAGCAAGGAGGCCGGAGTCTTCCGGCGCCTGGCCGACTTCGGCCGGTACGTCATCGGCGACACCTACAGCAAGGAGAACGAGGGACTCACCGGACGGGTCGTGAACGACATCGCCGCCGAACGCGGCCAGGACCCCTTCCAGTGCCTCGTGGAGATCTGCGCCAACGACGAACTGCGCACCGTGCTCTGGCCGATGCCCACCGACAACGACCCGGCGAGCTGGGCCCTGCGCGCCGAGACCTGGCAACACGAGGACGTCATGCTCGGCGGCTCCGACGCCGGCGCGCACCTGGACCGGATGTGCGGAGCCCCGTACACCACCCGCTTCCTCGGCGACTGCCTGCGCGGCCGCAAGCTGCTGCCGCTGGAAGAGGCCGTACGGATGCTCACGGACGACCCGGCCCGGCTGTTCGGGCTGCGCGAACGCGGCCGGCTCGCCGAGGGCTACCACGCGGACCTGGTCCTCTTCGACCCCGACCGCATCGAGGCGGGCCCGGCCACCCTCGTCCACGACCTGCCCGGCGACAGCCCCCGCCTGGACGCGCGGGCCATCGGCATCGTCTCGGTACGGGTCAACGGCGTGGAGACCATCCGCGACGACGAGGTGACGGGCGCCGTCCCGGGCATCGTGCTGCGCTCGGGCCGGGACACCAGGACGGTGAGCACCCGTTGAACACACAACCCCTCTACATCGGCGGTGAGTGGGTGGAGCCGGCCGGCGGCCACTACGAAGTGGTCAACCCGGCCGACGAGTCGGTGGTCGGGCTCGCCCCCGAGGCCTCGCGCGAACAGGTCGCCGACGCCGTCCGCGCCGCGGCCGACGCCTTCGAGAGCTGGTCGCGCACGACCCCGCAGGCGCGGGCAGCGATCCTCGACCGGGCCGCGGACATCATGCAGCGCGAGTTCGACCCGTGGACGGCGCTGGCCCGGGCCGAGACGGGCGCCCCGACCGGGATCGCACGGGGCATGCAGGTCGGCGTCGGCGTCGCCCGCTTCCGCCGGTACGCCAAAGGCGCCCTGGAGCCGGTCGAGAAGGGGCTGCCGCCGCAGGTCACCGAGGCCGGCCCGATGGGGAAGGCGAGCATCCTGGGCGCGCTGGAAGTCCGCCAGCCGGTCGGCGTGGTCACCTGCATCACCTCCTACAACAACCCGTGGGCGAACCCGGCCGGCAAGGTGGCCCCCGCCCTGGCCATGGGCAACACCGTCGTCGTCAAGCCGGCCCCGCAGGACCCCCTGTCCGTCTTCAAGATGGCGCATGCACTGCACGAGGCCGGGGTCCCGGCGGGCGTCGTCAACGTGGTCGGCGGGCAGTCGGTGGAGGTCGGCGAGGCCGCCGTGGACTCCCCGTACGTGGACATGGTGTCCTTCACCGGCTCCACCGCCGTCGGACAGCGCATCGCGGAGGTCTGCGGCCGCACGATGAAGCGGCAGCTGATGGAACTCGGCGGCAAGGGCGCCGCCGTCGTCATGGACGACGCCGACCTGGACGCTGCGGTGACGGGCATCGGCACCACCTTCTCCTTCTACTCCGGGCAGATCTGCACCGCCCCCACCCGCGTGATCGTCCACCGCTCGGTCTACGGACAGCTGATCGAGAAGCTCACCGGCTACCTGGCCTTCATGAAGGTCGGCGACCCGGCGGCGGCCGGGACGGTGGTCGGCCCGGTCATCTCGGCGGCGCACCGCGACCGCGTGGAGTCGTACGTCGAACTGGGCAGGAAGGAGGGCGCGCGGGTCGCCTACGGCGGCGAGCGCCCCGTGGTCGGTGACGGCCGCGGCTTCTACGTCGCCCCGACCCTGCTCGTGGACTGCACGAACGACATGCGGGTGGTCCGAGAGGAGATCTTCGGCCCGGTCGTCGTGGTCGTCCCCTTCGACGGCGGCGAGGACGAAGCGGTCCGGCTGGCCAACGACAGCGACTACGGACTGCTGTCCTACGTGTGGTCAGGCGACTCGGCGCGCGCCTTCCGCGTGGCGCGGCGGCTGCGCGCGGGCGGGGTCGGCGTGAACACCGTCGGGCGCAACATGGAGGCCCCGTTCGGCGGCTTCAAGCGCAGCGGGGTGGGCCGCGACGTCGGCTCGTACGCCCTGCACGCCTACAGCGAGGTCCAGTCGATCGTCTGGCCGGGCTAGAGCCGGGGCTTCCGGGGCGGGCCGGATCGTCCGGCCGCCCCGGGCCCGTCAGCTGCCGTCGTGCCAGCGCAGGCCGAGTGACTCGGCGTACTCCCGGTTGCCGCCGCTGACGCGGGCGTACGCCCGCGGGTCCGTGGTGGCGAGTCGTTCGAGCACGGCGGCGGCCCGTTCCGCGGGTGGCCGCCCGTCGTCCGGCAGCCGCCATTCCAACTGGATCCAGTGGGACGCCTCGTACCCCGTGGCACCCGAGACGCCGGGGCCGTACGAGAGACGCAGCACGACGGTGTCCTCGTACGGTCCGGCCGTCCCGCACCAGCTCTGCGGAATGTCCCACCGGGCCAGTAGTTCGGGCCGCTCGCGGAGCCCGGCCGCGATGAGCCGGGTGGTGCTGCGAGCGGGCCGGCACCAGGTGTCGTCCGCCCGGGCCCGTTCGACCTCGGCGTCGTAGGCCGCGGCGTCGAACCGGTGCTCGGGCAGCCGCGGTCCGATGCCGTCCTGATGGCGCCCGTGCCACACGACGTGGTCCCCATCGCGTTGGACGGTCACGGACAGCGTCCCGCAGCACCCTTCGGCGCAGTACGCCGACGACAGCGTGACCTCGTGCTCCTCGGGGGTTGCCCGCAGGAGGTCCGGGGCGAGGACGCGTTCCGGTGACTGGCTCAGGCCCTCCGGGAACAGCCGGGGCACCAGGGGGCGGCCGTCGAGCAGGAATCGGGTCTCCACGCGGTCGCCCAGCTCGGGGTCGCGTTCGACCACGTGGATGCGCAGGCCGTTCGGTGTGGTGCGGTCGAAGGGCTCCCGGCGCATCCGCCGGATCCAGTCGGCCCGGTACTGGTCCCGGTGTGCGTGGGCGCCGTTCGGTACCGCCGCCCAGTCCGGGGTGCTCAGCAGGCCGTCCAGCCGGTCCAGCAGTTCGTCGCGCAGTCCCGGCCGCCAGTCGAGGAGCACGGGCGGACCACTGGACAGGTCCAGGGCGAGGGACAGCAGGATCGCGTGGTGGTCGAGGGTGGGCGGGAGCCGGTCGGCCCGCCGCACCAACGCCTCGTAGACGGGGACGGCCGGCTTGTAGGCGAGGATCTCGGCGGGAGAGCCGGTCTCCAGCGCCATCCGGGTCAGCAGCCTGCCGCCCTGCGCGAGGACGGCCGGACCGACGGGCTCGTCTTCCAGCAAGTCGGCAAGGCGGACCGCTAGGGCGACGTGCCGGGCCTGGGAACTGCTCCTGCGGGGCCCCAGGGGCAGGTTCAGCAGCCACTGGCGGCCTGCCGGGTCGTTGCGGGAGGCGAGCTCGCTGATCACCCGTCCGTGGTCGTCGGGGTCGAGGAGATCGACGAGCCGGATCAGCACCTCGGTGTCGCAGCGGAGTGCCGAGAGCGCGTGGACGACGGGCCGGAGAAAGCCCTGCAGCACGGCGAGCATCGGCAGGCGGGGCACGTCCTCCGGTCCGCCGAGCCGGCCGACCAGGCTGATTCCCAGCCCCAGCGCCGCGGGATCGGTCGCGGTGCGGACCAGTCGGCGGCCGAGTGCGCGGGCCGCGGCCTCGTCGGTCAGCGACAGCCTGGCGAGGTAGTGCTGGACGTGGTTCGGGTGCACACCCCGTTCGGGCAGGCGCCGGTCGAGGTTCGCGGCCGCGCGGGCCGGATCGGGGTCTTCGAGAGCGTGACCGAGCAACTCGGCCAGGACGCGGGTGGCTTCCTTGAAGCGCAGTACGTCGGGTGGCGGGCCACCGGGCAGCGGATACCCGCCGGCGGGAGCGCGTCCGTCCGGCTCCATGCCGTGGCGGAAGAGGGCGTAGTCGTACAGGGACGCCGTCCGGGGGGTGAGCGGCTCGCGCTCTTCGCGGGCGCTCACCGGGCGGGGTGGGACTCGATTCCGTAGGTCACGCCCCGCAGCATGCCGCAGTGATCATCCGGCGTCCAGCGAGAAAACGGCCTCGCCGCGGACGCGGCCGTTGACCTGGAGCTGCACCAGGTGCTCGCCGGAGTGGTAGCGGCGGGTGGTGATCGGCTTGAAGGAGTGCCGCTTGGTGCCGCCGAGGGTTTCGCCGGGGGCCAGCGGTCGGGTGACGAGCTTGAAGACCTTCGGGGTGCGGGTGCCGTTCGCCTTGGTGTGGTGCACGACGTAGTCGATCACCAGCTCGGCCGGGAGCTCGCCGGTGTTGGTGACGGCGTAGTCGAAGACGAGGTACTCCCCGACGGCGACGCGCGGGGTGGTCACCACCGGCCCGTGCACGGTGACCGGTGCGTCCGGGGCGTGCCCGAGGAGGGTCAGCGCCTCGGGCCGGCCGGCCTTGACCAGGGTGCGCAGACCGTGCCGGACGACGCGGTCCGTGGTGTCGGCGGGCTCGGCCAGCCAGCTGGCCGCGGTCTCCACGGCGAGGAGGGGATGGTCCCGGCTTATGTCGTTGAGGTGGTTGGAGACGGAGCGGCGGACGTACTCGGACGTGTCGGGGTAGAGGGCGTCCAGCACCGGCAGGGCGGGGCGCGGGTCGGCGACGAAGGCGGGGAGCTGCGGGGCCCACGGCAGCCGGGGGCGCGTGCCCTCGCTCGCGAGGCGCCGTACGTGCGGGTCCGGGTCGTCCGTCCACTTCCGTACGACGGCCAGGGCGCGGTCGGGGTCGGCGCGCAGGAAGGGGCGTACCGCGGATTCGGCGGTCAGCCGGGAGGTGAGGTCGTGCAGCAGCTCCAGCCCGGGCTCGAACACCTCCAGCCCGCGGACGGCGACGGCCTCGTTGACGGGGAAGGTCATCCATCCCTCGAAGCCGGGATCGGCGAGGGCGGTGCGCACGACGGCCTCGAAGGCGGGCCAGTCCTCGGGGAGGTCGGCGAGGACCGCGTCGCGGATGGCGGCGACCCTGCCGCTGTACGTCAGCCCGTCCAGGGCGGTGGCGCGGGCGGTCAGGGCGGGCGCGGTCCGGCGTCCGCCGGCGCGGGCGAGGAGGCGGGCCAGGGTGGTGACGGTGTCCGCGCTGAGGAGTTCATCGGCCGTGGGCATGGGGACAGTCTCACGGATCACGGATCCGGTCCGCGCTTCTCCTGTCGTGTTACCTGCGGTCACCGCAAAGTCACGACGGAAAGTTTGGAATGGTGCAAATCGGGCATGCCTGCGATTTCCGCATGATGAAAGCGTCCTGGTCGAGCCTGCCGATTCGCGGCCGGGTATCGGAGTGGACCTTTCATTAAGTGCTCGCAACGGGTTCAACTCTCCGGATTCCAAGGTTTCGGAGCCTGTTCACTTCCGGAGTTCAATCCTCCAGATGTGGAATACGCACCATCTAACGTCCTGACCCATGACTCAGCTGGACGTTCGGCCTCAGGCCGGAGACACGGTAAGCGGCGTCGCCGAGGGCGTACGCGGCAAGGGGCTCGGCGGCAACTCCGTCGGACTCATAGGCAACGCGGTCATCGGTGTGTCGACGGTCGCCCCCGTCTACTGCCTGACGGCCACGCTCGGGCCCACGGTGAGTGAGGTCGGCGTCCAGATGCCGGCCGTCTTCCTGGCCGGATTCATTCCCATGCTGCTGGTGGCCTTCGCCTACCGCGCCCTGAACAAAGCCGTCCCGGACTGCGGCACCTCCTTCACCTGGTCCGTCAAGGCCTTCGGCCCCCGCGTCGGCTGGATGTGCGGCTGGGGCCTGCTGGTCGCCACGGTCGTCGTGCTCTCCAACCTCGCCGGCGTGGCCACGAACTTCTTCTATCTCCTCGTGGGTGAACTGAGCGGCAGCGCCCAGCTGGCCGCCCTGGACGACAACAAGTTCGTCCACATCCTCACCACCCTGGTCTTCATCGCGATCGCCACCGCGATCAGCTACCGCGGCATCACCGCCACCAAGTGGGTCCAGTACGTCCTGGTCGGCCTCCAGCTCACGGTGCTGGCGATGTTCGCCTACATGGCCATCACCAAGTCCGACGAGGTCGCGGGCTCGCTCGCCTTCTCCTGGTCCTGGATGAACCCGTTCGCCGTCGAGTCGCTCGCCGCCTTCACGGCCGGCCTCTCCCTCTCGATCTTCATCTACTGGGGCTGGGACGCCTGCCTGTCCGTGAACGAGGAGAGCGTGGGGAGCACCAAGACGCCCGGCCGCGCCGCGATGCTCGCCATGGTCGTCATCGTCGCCTCCTACCTGGTCGTCGCCATCGCCGCCCAGATGTACGCCGGTGTCGGCGCCGACGGCAACGGCCTCGGCAACGAGGCGACCGCGGACAACGTGTTCGCCACCCTGGCCGAGCCGATCATGGGATCGGGTCTCGGTGTCCTGCTCTTCGTCGCGGTCGTGGCCTCCGCCGCCGCGAGCCTGCAGACCACTTTCATCCCGGTGGCGCGCACGGTTCTGTCGATGAGCACCTACGAAGCCCTGCCGACCTCCTTCGCCAAGGTCCACCCCCGCTTCAAGACCCCGGGCCGCGCCACGATCATGGCCGGTGTCGCCACCGGCCTCTTCTACTCGGTGATGACGCTCATCAGCGAGAACGTCCTGATCGACACGATCTATGCCCTCGGCCTCATGATCTGCTTCTACTACTCGATCACGGCCTTCGCCTGCGTCTGGTTCTTCCGCGCAGAACTGCGCTCCTCGGTGCGCGCCCTCTTCCTGAAGGGCATCCTGCCGGGCATCGGCGGCCTCATGCTCGCCGCGGTGTTCTGCCAGACGATGTACGACATGACGGACCCGGCCTACGGCTCCGGCTCCTCCCTCTTCGGTGTGGGCAGCGTCTTCGTCATCGGAGTGGGCCTGCTCCTCCTGGGCGTGGTCATCATGGCGATCACCCAGCGCCGCAGCCCGGCCTTCTTCCGCGGTGAGGTGCTCACGAAGGCCACCCCGGCCCTGGTGGTCGAGGACTGACCCACCCGCCACCCCACCCGCACCCGCGACACCACCCGCCGAGTCATCCCCGCGGCCCCGGATCGATTCCCCCGATCCGGGGCCGCCGGCGTTCCCGCAGGTTCCGCCTACCCGACTGCGCCTCCCCGAAAGTCACCCCGAAGTGGCAGATGGGCGGTGACTGCGGGCTGGCGGGGTCGTTGGGCCGGACATGACTGCCATCAAGCGCACCCTTGCCGCCCTGGTCCTGTCCGGGGGCGCCGCCCTCGCACTCGTTCCCGCCGCCGCGCACGCCGTCGACGAGCCGGCGGCCGGGGCGGCGCCGCTCGTCGGCCGTGTCGTCGACATCGCCGACCACCCCGCTCAGACCGTCCAGGACGCCAAGACGGCGGTCGCGGTGACCCAGGGCGCGGTCGGCTCCGCCACGAAGGCGACCGACAGCTCACTCGGAGGCGCCGGCTCGGCCCTGGACGCCGGACTGCCGAAGACCCCGAAGGTGGGCTGACCCCGGCCGTCAGCCCTTCCGTACCGCTGGTCCGCGATCAGGCGGACGCGTCCGGTACGTAGACGCTCACCTGGTAGCTCGACGGGTGGGTGTGGCGGCCGCAGAACAGGTCGATCCGCAGACGGGACGGGTCCGTGACGGTGCCCTCCTCGTGGAGGCGGCGGACGAACTCCCGCAGTTCCGCGTGCTCCTGCGTCGAGAACACCGGCTCCCAGCGGCCGGGGACCGTGTCCGGCCGATTCCGTTCCCCCTCCCGCTGCTGCCTCTGCTTGCGTCTGCGCCGACCGGGCATGGGTAGCGGCCTCCTCGCAGGGGTCACGGCCGCCAGCGGGGGGCCTCGTCGTCCGGGGTGTCGGGGCTGCCGAAGTGGAACGGCACGCCGAGGTGGTCCGCCAGGGCGCTGCCCGCATCGGTGGCGGCCTCGGCCGGGTCGCGGTCGCGGCGGCTGTACACGGTGGCCAGGTGCCGTTCCTCGGCCGGGTCGTCGGTGATCGCCAGGAGGTTCACGAACCAGTCGTGGACGGTGTCCCCGTCCCAGACGGCCTCGATCGCCGCCACCCGCCCCGGCAGGCCGCTCGTCAGGGCGGCCAGGGACTCCAGGTCCAGCGGACACTCGGGCGTACGGGCGATCCGGTCGCCGTGGAAGACGTACCGCTCGTGGACCACCATCTGAGCCTCGTACAGGCCGATGCCGCGGGCGCGCCCGGCGTCCCAGACCAGCTTCACCGCGGGGAGGAGGCGGTCCTGGAGGACGTACCCGTCGACCTGGGTCCGGATCCCGTGCGGGAGCGACTCCCAGTGGTCCGCGTTCTGCGCCTGCGTGTCGGGCATGCCGATCCGTTCCCCTCGATGTGTGCGGCTGCCATGGTCCATGGCGGCCCGGCTCGCCGTCGAGGGGATTTCGCCCGCCGTGCCGGCGGACGGAATAGGTCCGCAAGCAGGGGAAGTTGCAGGCCGTATGACGACCGACAGACTTGACGACGCCGACCGTTCGTTCCTCTTCGTCCTCGGCAGCTCCCGGCCGGAGGGCAACACCGAGATCCTCGCCCGCGCCGCCGCCGAACAGCTTCCCGCCGGCATTCCGCAGCGCTGGGTGGACCTCGCGAAGGACCCGCTGCCCGACTTCCAGGACGGCCGGCACGAGGACGGGACCTGGCCGGTGAGCGAGCAGGAGGAGGAGCTGCGCCGGCTCACGATGGAGGCCACCGACATCGTCATCGCCTCGCCGTTGTACTGGTACGCGGTCTCCGCCAACACCAAGCGCTACCTCGACTACTGGTCCGGCTGGCTGGGGGTGCCCGGCCTGGACTTCAAGAAGCGGATGGGCGGTCGCACCCTGTGGGGCGTCACGGTCATGGCCGAGGAGGAAGAGGACATCGCCGACGGCATGATCGCCAGCCTCAACAACACGGCCGCCTACCTGCGGATGCGCTTCGGCGGAGTTCTGCTCGGCAACGGCTCCCGTCCCGGCCAGGTAAGGAACGACGAGCGCGCACTGACCCGTGCGAAGACCTTCTTCGAGCGCGAGGCCCCGCTCGCCCGGTTCCCCTCCGAGGAGGAGACCGGGGAGCGGTAGCCGCGCCGCCGCCGCTCAGCGGGTGGCGGTGACCCCGCCCAGGAAGGCGGTCCAGACGCCGGGGGCGACGGCCAGCTCGGGGCCGGCCGTCACCTTGGAGTCCCGGACGTGCACGGCGTCGGGGCAGGTGGCGACCTCGACGCAGTCGTCGCCGTCGCCGCTGCTGTACGTGGACTTGTGCCAGGAGAGGGCGACCTCGACGCAGCTGTCGCCCTCGCTTCCGCTGTAGCTGCTCTTGAACCACCGCAAGTCGGAGCTGTTCACAGGGAACCTCGCATTCGCATCAACAGGCCCGTGCTGTCAGCAGGATTGAGGGCCTGGATGCGAAGTTTGGCATACCGCTGGTGGAGCACGCTGATGGCTTTCGGGTCGGTGATGACCCGGCCCGTCTTCTGCCCCTCGCTGTAGCCCAGCCACTCGTGTTCATCGGTTTCCAGGAGTTGGAAGGGGCCGTCGGTGCCCGCGTGAACTGGCTGGACCAGCGGCATGATCTGGACGTCCACGTTGGGGAGGTCCCCGCACTCCAGGAGGCGGTCGATCAGCTCCCGGGTGACCTGCGGCCCGCCCGTCCGCCGCTCGATCAGCGCCTGCTCGATGACGAAGCCGAAGAGTGCCTCCGCCTCCTCCGGGGTGGCCAGGGGCGGGACGTTGTCGATGAGGGCGCGGGCGTAGGACTCCGGTTGGAGAAGCCCCGGGACCGACCGGCACTCGTACGTGTTGAGGGTGACGGCCACCTCCTCCAGCTCCGCCCACCGTCGGAACCAGGTCGCCAGGCCGCGCCGCCGCGTCAGCTGCTTCGCGGCGATGTCGATGACGCCGAAGGTGTCCAGGACCGCCTCGGTCTTGTGCACGAACTTCTGCGACGGGTGGCGGCGGCCCTGCTCGACCGAGCCGACGTACTGGACCGAGTACCCGATCAGGGAGGCCAGTTGCTCCTGGGTCAGGCCGGCGCGCTTGCGGGAGGCCTTGACCGTCTCGCCGAAGCTGCGCAGGTTGTCGTCCGGCTCGACCTCGCCGTCACCGCTGCCGTCGGTACTCACCATGGCGGTCACCTCCCCGAGAGGCAGCCTCACGCACCGTGACTCCGCCTGTCCAGGCAATGAACTCGTACAGTTGGTTTGTACGAGTCCGGGTGGTGTTGAACGAGCCTGCTCAGGCGGGATGTTGGCGCCATGACCGCACCCTCCGGCCGCGCCCGGACCCTCGTACGCGTGTTCACTCAGCGTTTCACCAGCACCCGTCGAGGGGCCCGGCTGGCCCGACAGCTGGCCCTCGTCGAGCTCGACGCCTGGGGCTTCCCCGAATCCACCGCCCTGTCCGCAGACGCCGGGCTCCTCGTGGCCGAACTCGCCGCCAACGCCGTCCGCCACGGCACCGTTGCGGGTCGCGACTTCGAGCTGAAGCTGACGCTCCTGGAGGACTTCCTGCGCGTCGAGGTCTCCGACGCCCGCAGCGACCGCCGCCCCGCCGTGCAGCCGCACGCCTACCAGGCGGAATCCGGGTACGGCCTGCGCATCGTGGACGCCGTCGCCGCCGACTGGGGCGTCTCGGACCGCCTCGTCGGCAAGACGGTCTGGGCCGAGCTGACCCGTCGGCGGTAGGCCGCGACGCTCTACACCGATACCCCGGTGCGTCGCGTTTGAACTGGCAGGTAGGATCCGCCTGCCCGCGAGGCCGTGATCGTCACAAGGCCCGGGTGCACCTGGACTGGGGGGTTCATGAGATTGCTGCCGAAGGGCAGAAGAGCGCAGACCAGACGCGGCAGAGGACACGGCCTCGCCTCGGGGGCCCTGCTTCTGGCGCTGATGGCCTCGCTCACGGGCCAGGCGGGTACTGCGCTCGCGGCGCCGCCCGAGCCGTCCGCCACCGCTTCGCCCCGGCAGGAGGCCGGGACGAGCACGCCGCAGGCCGCGCCGACAGGCCCGCAGGCGCCGCCCACGACGGATCCGAAGAAGAGGGATCCCAAGGCGCAGCACGAGGCCGAGCTGCGTGCTTTGCAACAGGCCGAGGTGGCAGAGGTCTGCCCTGCGGAGCTGGCGCCGCGCGCGGTCGTCAACTGCAGGATCAAGGGTGGCCAGATTGCATCCTTCTCGCTGACCCTGCCGCAGCAGAAGGACATGGTCCGCTACCGGGCCGTCACTCCCCATTCGTTCCCGGGAACCAGGCTGCTCGCGCCGGACGGCACCACGGTGAGCTGCCGGCTGATCGAGAGCAGTTACCACTGCCCCACGAACGGGGCAGGGACGTACTCGCTGCAGATCACGAACAACTACCCCTTGGCCGGCGACAGCGATCTGTCCGTCTCGTACCTCGCTCTGCTCTCCGCCGCGTGCGAGAGCGTGAGCGCCGCCGACAGCAGGCTCGGCGCCCCCAGGGTCATACAGGGGCAGGTGCCAGTCGGCTCGACAGACTGCTACGCCCTGTCCCTGGCAGCGGACGACATGCTGCGCGCCACCGTCCACGCGGGGCTCGTCAGCACGGACATCTACGACGGTGACGGCAACAAGCTCTGCGTCCCTCCGAACTACGACTACTTCGACTGCAGGCTGACGGGCGCCGCACCCTTCCGGGTAGTGACCAGTGGTTCGGAGTATCCCTACAAGCTCACCTTCGCCCGGCTCTCCAAGCCGGAAGGGTGTCCCGTGGTGGAGCCGCAGGTGTTCGGCACCTCGCCCGACCTGAACTCCACCGTGCCGTGCAGGCTCATGCGGGCCACGCACTCCGCCCGGTACACCTTCGGTCCCGTCGTCACCGCGCAGTACTACGCGCCTCAGGGACATCTGTTCTCGTCGGACGGGACGTCAAGGCACGACGACTGCTGGCGCGGAAGCTGTGACCTGACCGCCGGCGACTACACGTGGGTGAACTACACGCAGGTGCTGGATGGCCCGCCGTACGGGATGTCCTTCCACTCGGCCAAGGAGACGCGCGGCTGCACCGCGACCCACGACAACGGACTGGCCGCCGGTCCCGTCACAGCCGTCTTCGCCGCCCCCGGGCAGCGGCTGTGCCTGACACTGCCGACCGCAAGCGGAAACGGCGTCTACCTGCTCAACCCTGCACCCCTGAACGGACTCCACGTCGTCGTCAACGACGCTTTGGGCAAAGAGCAGTGCGAACTGAACGGCCCTCTCGGTGCCACGTCCGTCACCTGCAAGCTGACCGGCACCGCCCCCTTCAGGGCGGTGCTCAGCGGTACGCCGGGCACGTACGGTCTGACCAGCCACCGGACCGGCGAGCACACCGGCTGCGCCGCACTGCCGCGAACCGGTTTCGACGGGTCTGCGGGGGTGCAGGTCGACCCGGTGCAGTACACCTGCCTCAGCGTGCCGGCCGACCAGCACTCCACGGCCGAAGTGGTCGACTTCGTCGACACAAATGCCTACCGGTCCGGTGTGATCCAGCTGTTCGACCCGTCGGGTACCGCCGCCTGTACACAAGGTGCCCCCGTCAGCTGCCGACTCACTCCCGGGGTCGCCTACACAGCGCTCCTGCAGAACGACGGAAGATACCCCGTCCAGGTGGCCCGGCGGGACGTCTCCTCGGGGGCGACGTGCACGGCCACGTCGTCCACCAAGGTCGGCGGTCCGTCGACTCCCATCGTCCTCGGCGCCCCCCTGGACGCCCGCTGCCTGCGGATCAGCGGCGCCGCGACCGACAAGTTCTGGCTGGGCGACCGGATGGCCGGGCGGTACCTGAAAGACGTCACCTCCACCTCGCTCACGGTCCTCGACGCGGGCGGCAAGCAGCTCTGCCAGCAGGTGAACAGCCTCGCGTGCAAGGTGACAGGCTCGACCTCCTACACGGTCGTGCTCTCGCCCCACCGCTACGCCGACCAGCCGGTCAGCAGCGCCATGGACATCTGGAAGGTGGGCACGGCTGCCGGCTGGGCACCCGAATGCACGGGCGACCCCGTGTCGGTCGAAGGTTTTGCCCTGCGTGGCGGAGTGCTGTCGGAGACGTCGACCGCCCGTTGCGCCGTGGTCGACATGAAGCCGCGTGAGTCCTTTTACGTTACCGGCTTCACGAACAATGCCGACAAGAACACGCCTGCTCCTGCCGTGAGCCTGCACGACGGCCGCGAGTGGAACAGCGCGGATCCCCAGTACAGCTGCAGGCAGCAGTGGGACCAGTTCAGCGCCTACTGTGAGGCGGACAACGAGACCGAGCCCGCGCAGGCCCTCCTGATGCTGAGCGCAGGCAGGACCCCGACGCCGGCCGTCTACGGAATGCGCGCGGCGTGCGGCCAGTGCTACGTGCCGGAGATCGAGACCTTGACCTCGATCAGCCCGCATACCAGTGCGGCGAACACGCAGACCAAGGCCGTCGTCAGAGGTACGTCGCTCACTCTGAAGACCCGCTTGAAGCTGGCGCGTGAGGGGAGCGACAAGCAATCGGTCCTGACGCCGCTCTCCGTCAACGCGGACGGGACCGAGCTGACCGTCCAGGTGGACGCCGAGGGCCTGGAGCCGGGTGCGTACGATCTGGTCCTCGACGGTGTCGGCTACATGACAGGGGTGCCCTCGCGCGGGTACCTGCCCCAGGTCTACACGGTTACCGCGCCGGTCCCGGCCGCGAAGGGAAGCCGGTTCGTGCCGCACGGCCCGTCGCGGTTCCTGGAC
>NZ_JBHXAG010000005.1:86934-323223 GCF_042726555.1 Streptomyces sp. NPDC060232
GGACACCCGTGACGGTACGGGTGCGAAGAAGGAGCGGGTCGGTCCGGGCGGGGTGGTGACCTTGCAGGTCGCGGGCGTGAAGGGGATCCCGGCGAGCGGGGTGACGGCCGTGGTGATGAACGTGACCGCGGTCCAGCCGACCGAGGCAGGGCACGTGATGGTCTACCCGAACGGGCAGCCCACGCCCAAGGTGTCGAACCTCAACTTCGCGCCCGGGCAGATCGTGCCGAACCTGGTGACGGTGGCGGTGGTGAACGGGAAGGTCGACCTGCGCAACAACACCGGTTCGGTGGACCTGATCGCCGACGTGACGGGGTACTACACCGACCAGGCCGGTAGGGGCTCCGCGCTGAACCCGCTCACGCCCGCGCGGTTCCTGGACACCCGTGACGGTACGGGTGCGAAGAAGGAGCGGGTCGGTCCGGGCGGGGTGGTGACCTTGCAGGTCGCGGGCGTGAAGGGGATCCCGGCGAGTGGTGTTACTGCGGTGGTCATGAACGTGACCGCGGTCCAGCCGACCGAGGCGGGCCATGTAACGGTCTACCCGAACGGTCAGGCGGCGCCGGGCGTGTCGAACCTCAACTTCACGCCTGGGCAGATCGTCCCCAACCTGGTGACGGTGCCCGTGGTGAACGGCAAGGTGGACCTGCGCAACAACTCCGGTTCGGTGGACCTCATCGCCGACGTCACCGGCTACTACGCGGCAACCGGTTCCACGTTTGCCGCCGCGGGACCGGTTCGGCTGCTCGACACCCGCGACGGCACCGGCGCCCGGGCGGGTGCCGTGGGTCCCGGCGGTTCGGTGAGCCTCCAGGTGGCCGGGGTGGCGGGGGTACCCGCGCAGGGTGTGACCGCCGTCGTCCTGAACGTCACGGTCACGGGCCCCACCGACGCGGGCCACCTGATCGTCCACCCGCACGGCACCGGACGTCCGGGCGTGTCGAACCTCAACTACACGGCCGGGCAGACCGTCTCCAACCTGGTGGTCGTCCCCGTCGTGGACGGACGGGTGACGTTCTTCAACAACTCCGGCTCCGTCCACGTGATCGCCGACCTGAACGGCTACTTCACGTCCTGAGGATCCACGGCGAAGTGAGCACCGGGGCCCGCCCGATCGCACGATCGGGCGGGCCCCGCTTGTGTTATGTCAGGGCAGGTCAGAGGTACTGGGCGAAGTCGTCCAGGGTGCGCAGGATCTCCGGTTCGGTGGCGGAGGGGAGCTGGAGGACGACCTCCTCGATGCCGAGGTCGGCGTAGTGGGCGAGCTTGCCCGGGGTGGGCCGCACGGCGTACGGGACCACCTGGAGGGACTTCGGATCGCGCCCGGCGGTCTCCCAGACCTGGCGGAGCACCGGGAGGGAATCGGCCAGGCCGCCGCCGCCGATCGGAAGCCAGCCGTCGGCGTGGTCGGCGACGGCGGCGAACAGCTTCGGGCCGGCCGCGCCGCCGATGAGGGTGCGGGGGCCGTGCAGGGGGGAGCCGGGGCCGAGTTCGCGCGGGGCCTGGGCCGGCTTGGGGTGGGCGGTGCTGGCCTGGACGGAGCAGTACTGGCCCACGTACGCCGTCGGTTCCGGAGCCCACAGGGCGCGCATCAGGGCCATGCGGTCGCGCACCAGGTCGCGGCGGGTGCGCCACTCGACGCCGTGGTCGGCGGCCTCCTCGACGTTCCAGCCGTAGCCGATGCCCAGGGTGAAGCGGCCGCCGGAGAGATGGTCGAGGGTCGCGACCTGTTTCGCCAGGCCGATCGGGTCGTGCTGGGCGACCAGGGTGATGCCGGTGCCCAGGTGCAGGTGCTCGGTGACCGCGGCGGCCTGGCCGAGGGCGACGAAGGGGTCGAGGGTGCGGCCGTACATCTCGGGGAGTTCGCCGCCCATGGGGGCGGGGGTCTCGCGGGCGATGGGGATGTGGGTGTGCTCCGGCAGGTAGAGGCCCGAGAAGCCGCGTTCCTCCAGGCTGCGGGCGAGACGGACGGGGGAGACGGTGCGGTCGGTGAGGAAGACGGTCGTGGCGATCCGCATGTGTGCTGGCACCTCCGGCGGCCGGGACATGGGAACGCCACGGTACGGTCTGGCACTCTGATTGTTGAGGGGGCGTCAGGTCGCGGGGGTCACTGTCAGCCGCGCGGGTAGCGGGCGAGCCAGCCAGGGGAGGAGGCGGAGGGGCTGTGGAGGGTCGGCCCCTGGGTCATCTCCAGGGCGAAGTCGTCGCACAGTTCGAGGAGCGTGGCCCGGCCTTCGAGTTCGGCGAGCCAGGCGGGCGGGAGGGCGGTCTCGCCGTGGAGTGCGCCGAGCAGTGCGCCGCAGAGGGTGCCCGCGGCAGCGGAGTCGCCGCCGTGGTTGACAGCGAGGCGCAGGCCGTGGGCGACGTCCTCGGCGACGAGGGCGCAGTAGACGGCGACGGCGAGGGCGTCGGAGGCGTCGGGCGGGACGGGCGGGACGGAGGCGGCGGGCGTGACGGGCACGTCGGATGCGTCAGGCGTGACGGGGATGTCCGGCGCGTCGGGCGCGGCCTTGACGGGGCAGAGGGCTTCGACGGTGTCGGGGCCGGGCGGGCCCTGGGTGACCGCCGACATGGCGCGCTGGAGGGCGTCGGTGACGGGCTGGTGTCCGGGGCGGGCGCCCAGCAGTCCCAGGGTGCGTTGGACGGCGGCGTCGAGGGAGTCGCCGCGGGTCAGGCCGTGGACGATGACGGCGAGGGCGCCGGCCGAGAGGTGGGCGGTGGGATGGCCGTGGCTCTGCGCGGCACACTCGACGCTGAGCTGGAGGACGAGGGCGGGTTCCCAGCCGACCAGCAGCCCGAAGGGGGCCGAGCGGGCGGCGGCGGCCGCGCCGCGGGCGGCCGGGTTCTTGGGCCGGTCGAGGGTGGCGAGGACGTCGTCGCCGAAGCCGGTCAGGCAGGCGCGGTCGGGGTCGCGGCGGGCGTAGAGCCACTCCTCCCGCGCGAGCCAGCCGTTGTCCTCGCGGCGCTCGTCGGGACCCCAGTCGTGCTGGGTCGCCGCCCAGCGGCGGTACGCGCGGTGGACGTCGGTGGGCGGGTGCCAGGCGCCGGTGTCCCGGCGTACGTGGGCCCGTATCAGCCCGTCCACGGTGAAGAGGGTGAGCTGGGTGGCGGCGGTGATCCGGCCGCGGCGGCCGTGCGCGGCGGCGGGGCCGGTCAGCCCGTCGGGGCCGTGCGCCTCGCGGATGGCGTCGAGGGAGAGGCCGGTGAGGGGCGCGCCGAGGGCGTCGCCGAGCGCCGCGCCGAGGAGCGTGCCGCGGATGCGGCTGCGGAAGTCCTGCTGCTCGATCCGCCCCCAGAGGCCGGTGACGATCCCCTGCCCGAGCGTCCTGCCTCCCGCGGGTGGGGCGGGCCTGGGCGGCGCGGCCGCGGCTGTACGGGCGGCCGGGCCCGGGACCGGCGGCCCGTCCGGCTGGACCTGGCCCGCGGTCGGGGCCGGAGCGGACGCGCGAGCCGTGTGGGCGCTGCCGTTCGTGCCGTCGTTCGTACCGATCACGTCGTCCCCCCGGGCCGATGGCCGGCGTCCCTACCCGTGACCGCCGAGCATACGAAATCCGCACTGTAGTGGACAGGTTCGATCGGATCCGGAAGGGGTCCGCCCAGCGAATTGTTCCGGCCACCGCCGTGCCGGTGGGGAGGGGGACCACGCCGCGGACCCGGGGCGCGGCCCGGTCCGCGGCCCGGTCCGCGGACCCAGTCCGCCGCGCTCAGTCCAGTACCGGCAGCAGCTCCGGCAGGTGGCCGTCCGAGGCGCGGGCCGCCTGCTGTCGCTCCTGCGGCACCTCCCCGTACAGCGTCGTACGGGGCTTCGCGGGACGGCCCGCCGCCGCCGCGACCGCCACCAGGTCCTGGACCGACTTGTACGAGCCGTAACTCGACCCGGCCATCCGGGAGATGGTCTCCTCCATCAGCGTCCCGCCGAGGTCGTTCGCCCCGGAGCGGAGCATCTCCGCCGCGCCCTCCGCCCCCAGCTTCACCCAGCTCGTCTGGATGTTGGGGATGTGCGGGTGCAGCAGCAGCCGGGCCATCGCCGTCACCGCGCGGTTGTCGCGGACCGTCGGGCCGGGCCGGGAGATGCCCGCCAGGTACACGGGGGCGTTGGTGTGGATGAAGGGGAGCGTGACGAACTCCGTGAACCCGCCGGTCCGCTGCTGGATGCGGGCCAGCGTGCGGAAGTGGCCGAGCCAGTGCCGGGGCTGGTCCACGTGCCCGTACATCATCGTGGACGAGGAGCGGATCCCGAGCTCGTGCGCGGTGGTGACCACGTCGATCCAGTCCGCCGTCGGCAGCTTGCCCTTGGTCAGGACCCAGCGCACCTCGTCGTCCAGGATCTCCGCCGCCGTCCCGGGAATCGAGTCCAGGCCGGCCTCCTTGGCGGCCGTCAGCCAGTCCCGTACGGACATGCCCGTGCGCGTCGCGCCGTTGACGACCTCCATCGGCGAGAAGGCGTGCACGTGCATGTCCGGCACCCGCTGCTTGACCGCCCGCGCGATGTCGAAGTACGCGGTCCCCGGCAGGTCGGGGTGGATGCCGCCCTGCATGCACACCTCGACCGCGCCGACGTCCCAGGCCTGGGCGGCCCGGTCGGCGACCTGGTCGAGGGAGAGGGTGTAGGCGTCGGCGTCCGTACGGCGCTGCGCGAAGGCGCAGAAACGGCAGCCGGTGTAGCAGACGTTGGTGAAGTTGATGTTCCGCGTGACGATGTAGGTGACGTCGTCGCCGACGACCGACCGGCGCAGGTCGTCCGCGATCCGGCACAGGGCGTCGAGGGCCGGCCCGTCCGCGTGCAGCAGGGCGAGGGCCTGCGCGTCGGTGAGCTTCTCCGGGTCGTCGGCGGCCTGTGCGAGGGCGGTCCGTACGTCGGTGTCGATGCGCTCGGGGACCATGCCGGGCGCGGCCGCCTCGCGCAGGGCCTCCCAGTCGCCGTAGACGTGGTCGAAATCCTCGCGGCGGTCGGTGGTGCGGCCCTCGGTGTCGATGGCGGTGTGCAGGTCGGTGCGTCCGGTGCCGGTGCGCCCGTACGCGGCGAAGCCCTCGTCGGGCTCCTGCCAGGGCCGGCCCTCGACGGCCGCGGACTCGTCCGCCAGGCCGGTCTCGGCGTCGGCCAGCGCCCGTACGTGGGGCAGCAGCCGCGGGTCCAGCCAGGGCTCGCCGCGCTGGAGGAACTCCGGGTAGACGGTGAGGCGTTCGCGCAGCTCGAAACCGGCGGCGGCGGTCCGCGCGGCCAGCTCCTCGATGTGCGGCCAGGGGCGCTCGGGGTTGACGTGGTCGGGTGTCAGCGGGGAGACGCCGCCCCAGTCGTCGATGCCGGCGCCGATGAGCAGGGCGTACTCGGCGTCCACCAGGTTCGGCGGGGCCTGGATGCGGGCGCTCGGCCCCAGGATGTGGCGGGCGACGGCGATGGCCGCGGCCAGCTCCTCCAGCTCGGCGTCCGGCATGCCGCGCATGGCGGTGTCCGGCTTGGCGCGGAAGTTCTGGACGATGACTTCCTGGATGCCGTGGTAGCTGCGCTGGATGCGGCGCAGCTCGAAGAAGGCGTCGGCCCGCTCCTCGTAGGACTCGCCGATGCCGATCAGGACGCCGGTGGTGAAGGGGACGTTGGAGCGGCCCGCGTCCTCCAGCACGCGCAGCCGGACGGCCGGTTCCTTGTCGGGGGAGCCGTGGTGGGGGCCGCCGGGCTCGGACCACAGGCGGGTGGCGGTGGTCTCCAGCATCATGCCCATGGACGGGGCGACGGGCTTCAGACGCTGCAGCTCGGACCACGACATGACGCCGGGGTTGAGGTGCGGCAGCAGCCCCGTCTCCTCCAGGACCCGGATCGCCATGGCGCGGACGTACGCGAGGGTGTCGTCGTAGCCGTGCGCGTCGAGCCATTCGCGGGCCTCGGGCCAGCGGTCCTCGGGGCGGTCGCCGAGGGTGAAGAGGGCCTCCTTGCAGCCCATCGCCGCGCCCTTGCGCGCGATGTCGAGGACCTCGTCGGGGGACAGGTACATGCCGTGGCCGTCCCGGCGGAGCTTGCCGGGGACGGTGACGAAGGTGCAGTAGTGGCACTTGTCGCGGCAGAGGCGGGTGAGGGGGATGAAGACCTTGCGGGAGTACGTGACGACACCGGGCCGGCCGGCGGCGGCGAGCCCCGCGTCCCTGACGCGGGCGGCGGAGGCGGCGAGGTCGGTGAGGGCCTCGCCGCGCGCCTGGAGGAGTACGGCCGCCTCGGCCGCGTCGAGCGCGACGCCGTCTCGGGCCCGTCGCAGCGCGCGGCGCATCGCGTTTTCGGTCGGAGCGGCACTCGGAATGGTCATGCGGCGAGCATACGATCCGCCGACGCGCCGGTGGAGACCGTCATCTCATCAGCTCACCGGCGTTGACCAGCAACGATTGGCCGGTTATCGCCCGGGCGCGGTCGGAGGCGAGGAAGACGGCGGCGTCGGCGACATCCCCGTCGGTGGCGAGGTCGGGCAGGGCCATGCGCTCGGTGAGGCGGGCGTGCACCTCGGCTTCGGGGACGCCCTCGGTGTGGGCGGTGAAGGTGACGAAGGCCTGTACGGGCGGGCCCCACATCCAGCCGGGCAGCACGGTGTTGACGCGGATCCGGTACGGGCCGAGCTCGCGGGCCATGGAGTACATGGCGGAGGTCAGGGCCCCCTTGGAGGCGGCGTAGGCGGCCTGCTGCACCTCGTTGGGCGCGGCGACGGCGGACTGCGTCCCGATGATGACGACGGATCCGCCGTTCTCCTTGAGGGCGGGCAGGCAGGCCCGGGTCATGCGCAGGGTCCCCAGCAGGTTGACGTCGAGGATCTGCTGCCAGGTCCCGAAGTCGGCGTCCTCCAGCCCGCCGAAGTACGAGTCCCAGGCGGCGACGTGCACGACGGCGTCGACGCCCCCGAACCGCTCCACGGCCATGGCCGCGAGCGCCTCGCACTGCGCCTCGTCGCCGATGTCGGTCGGCCGGTGGGCGGTGTGGGCGCCGCCGGGGTCGATCTCGGCGGCGCACTTGGCGAGGTTCGCCTCGGTCCGCGCCCCGAGCACGGCGTTCCCGCCGTCCCGCACGACGGCGGCGGCCACCTGATGCCCGAGCCCGGCCCCGACGCCGGAGACGATGACGGTCTTCCCTCGCAACAGCACGACGTACCTCCAGGGGCGGGCGCGGCGAATCTGACGGTGCGTCAGGCTAGGGGTCCGCCGCGCCCATGGGAAGGGGCGGGGCTCGCCCCTGCGTGCGGGGGGCGGGTGTTGGGGGGATGATCGGGTGGGAAGCATCCTGGTGGGGACGATCCGCCGTGCCAGGACCCGGTCGGAGGACGTGAGGACCATGTCGCTCTCGCACCCTGTCGGCGTGCCCCCGCGCGCCCGGCTGTTCGCTCTGCTGGCGCTGGTCTGTGCGCTGGGCGCGGTGGTGGTGCTGGTGGCGGCCGGCGAGCGCGGCGGGCTGGTCGTCGTCGTGGTCGGGGTGGCCGGCGCGGCGCTCACCGCCATGGGTACCTGGTGGGTGGTCGCCCACCGTGGACCGGTCCGGCTGGCCGGGGCGGTGCTGGCCGTGGCCGCTCCCGTGGCCATCCTCGTCATCTACGCACGGGCCGACCTGTGGCCCACGGCGCTGGCCGCCATCGTGGTGTGGGCCGCCGCCGTGGTGTGCGCGCGGACGGCGCTGCGCGCCGCGCGGCCGCCCGCCGGCATGCGGGCGGTCCCCGCCGAACGCCCCCGCAACCCGGTGCTGATCATGAACCCGAAGTCCGGCGGCGGGAAGGTCGGCCTTTTCGGCCTCGTCGAGAAGGGCGAGGCGCTCGGCGCCCGCGTGGTGCTGCTGGACCCGGAGGTCGTGACGGACGTCGCCGCCCTCGCCCGCCGGGCGGTGGCCGAGGGGGCGGACCTGCTCGGGGTGGCGGGCGGCGACGGCACCCAGGCCCGGGTGGCCGAGGTGGCGGCCGAGCACGATCTGCCGTTCCTGGTGGTCTCCGCCGGTACCAGGAACCACTTCGCCATGGACCTCGGCCTGGACCGCGAGGACCCGGCCCGGTGCCTGGACGCGCTGGCGGACGGAGAGGAACTCAGGGTCGACCTGGGCTTCGCAGGGGGCCGCGCCTTCGTGAACACGGCCTCCTTCGGCGTCTACGCGGAGGTCGTGCAGCGGCCGGAGTACCGGGACGCCAAGGCGGACTCGGCGCTGAACGCCCTGCCCGACCTGCTGCTCGGGTACGCCGGACGCACCCTCGACGCGGCGACCGACGAGACGCGTCTGGAAGCCCAGCAGGCGCTGCTGATCAGCAACAACCCCTACTCGTCGCCCGAGCCGATGTCCGTCGGCGCCCGCCGGGCCCGCCTCGACCTCGGCGTGCTGGGCGTCGTCGGAATCCGGGTCGACAACGCCGCCCAGGCGGCCGACGTGGCGCTGCGCGGCGCACGGGCGGCGGGCCTGCACGTCCTGACCTCCCGGCAGGTCGTCATCAGGTCGGACGCCGAGAGCATCCCGGTCGCCGTCGACGGGGAGGCCCTGACCCTGCCCACGCCCGTCACCTGCTCCATCCGCCCGGGCGCCCTGCGCGTACTGGTGCCGAGGGAGCGTCCGGGCGCTCCGGCGGCCAGTCCGCCGATGCAGTGGCGCGACGTCCTCGCGCTGGCCTTCAACCGGCCTCGGCCGCGGTGACGGCGCAGGCGAGCGGAAGCGCCCGGGATGCCCGGCCCCTGGTACGGCGGCACAATGAGCCTTAGCCGGTGGTCCCGGTGAGCCTTACCGGTGGTCCCGGTGGTCCCGCTGGCCGTGGCGGATAGGAGACAGTCGTGAAGGACCTCAAGTTCGAGCAGAAGAGTTCCCTTTCACGTCTGGAGGCCGCCGATCAGCTCTCCGCCCTCGCGGAGGCACTGCGGCACGGCGGCAACGCCGAACTGGAACTCGGCCCCGGCACGATGAGCCTGCGGATCCCCGACGAACTGCATACCGAGATCGAGGTCGAGGTCGGCGACGGGGAGATCGAGATGGAGATCGAGCTCAAGTGGCCCACCACCGCCTCGCGGTCCGGGGCCGCGTCATAGTGGCCGCGGGCGGCCCGGAGGAGGCCCGGGAGGAGGCCCCCGCGGGGGTCCCGGAGGTCCCGGAGCGGGCCCCCGAGGCCCCGGGGACGCCACCGGAGCCGGCATCGACGATCCCGCCGGGGGCAGGCCCGGAGCCGGCAACGAGGACGGCCCCCACGTCTGCCCCGAAGAAGGGCCGGGCGCGGCTTCCGGAGGAGGATGCAGAGGGGGGCGCGGCGGGGCACGGAGGGCACATCCGCGGCGACTACGCCGGTGCGGTCTACGGTTCCCTGCTCGCCGCCTCCGTCGTCGTCGGCGCCGGCACGCTCGGCGCGTTCCCACGCCTGCAGCTCATCGCGCTGCTGCTGGGCACCGGCGTGGTGTTCTGGGCCGCGCACGTCTTCGCCCGCCTCTTCGGCGCCCGCATGGCGGGCCGGCTCAGCTGGAGAGTGATCCGCCGCACCTCCCGGGAGGAACGCCCGATCATCGAGGCGGCCGTCCCGCCGGCCCTCGCCGTGGCCATCAGCCCCCTGTTCGGCCTCGGCCCGCAGGGCATCGCGTGGCTGGCCCTGCTGGTCGCCCTGGCAGGCCAGGTCGGCTGGGCGACCGTGGCCGCGAAACGCGCCGGCGCCTCGCGCCGCCTCATGGCGGTCGCCGGCATCGTCAACCTCCTCCTCGGGCTGGTCATCGTGCTGCTCAAGGTCGGTCTCCAGCACTGAGGCCCCGCGAGGCGCCACGGCCGCCACCCGCGGCCCGCCGTACCGCCCCCGCCGCCCGCCGCCGTCCGCCTGCCGCCCCGCGCTGCTCGCTGCCCCGCTGCCCGCCGTGCCGCCGCCTGCCCTGCCGCTGCCCGCTGCCCGCTGCCCGCTGCCCGCCGTCCCGCCGCCCGCCGTCCCGCCCCCGCCGTGCCGCCGTGCCGCCGTCCGCCGTGCCGCCGCCGGCCGTCCGCCGTACCGCCGTACTACGCTGCCGTCCCGCCGTACTCCGCCAGCGCCGCGCCGAGGCGGCCGACCCCCTCGGCGATCTCCCGCGGGGTGTGCGTGGTGAAGGACAGGCGCAGCGTGCGGGGGTCCGGGCTGCCCGTGTGGAAGGGGGCTCCCGGGACGTACGCGACGCCGTGCCCGACGGCCGTGCCCAGCAGGGCCGTCGCGTCGTGGCCCTCCGGGAGCCGGGCCCACACGAACATGCCGCCCTCGGGCAGGTTCCAGTCGCAGTCCGCCGACAGGGTCCGGCTCAGGGCGTCCTGCAGGGCGTCGCGCCGCTCGCGGTACGCGCCGCGCACGGCGGCTATGTGCGCGTCCAGGTCCGCGGTCGCGAGGTAGTGCGCCGCGGCCAGCTGGTCCACCGTGGAGGTGTGCAGGTCCGCCGCCTGCTTCGCGACCACCGCGGCCCGCAGGAGCGCCGCCGGCGCACGCAGCCAGCCCAGCCGCAGCCCCGGCGCCATGATCTTCGAGAAGCTGCCGAGCAGGGCCGTACGGTCCTCCGCGCCCGGGTGGGCGGCGAGCCACGGGAGGTCGTCGCCCTCGTAGCGCAGGTCACCGTACGGATCGTCCTCCACCAGCCACAGCCCCAGGCGGGCCGCGACCTCCGCGACCGCCGCCCGGCGGGCGGCCGGCAGGGTGCGCCCCGTCGGGTTCTGGAAGGTGGGGATCGTGTAGAGCAGCTTCGGCCGCTCCCGCGCGACGAGTTCCGCCAGCGCGTCCGGCAGCACGCCCTCGCCGTCGCAGGGCACGGCCACCACCCGCGCCCCCGCCAGGCCGAAGCACTGGAGCGCGGCGAGGTAGGTGGGGTTCTCGACCAGCACCACGTCGCCCGGCTCGATCAGAGCCGCGGTGATGAGGGCGAGGGCCTGCTGCGAGCCGGAGGTGACGAGTACGTCGTCCGCGCCGGTCGGCAGCCCGCGCGCCGTGGCCCGCGCCGCGACGGCCGCGCGGAACTCCGGGGCGCCTTCGGTGGTCGAGTACTGGAGCGCGCGGCGCGCCGACAGCGCGAACGCGGCGTCGTACGCGGCGCGCAGGCCCTCGGTGTCGAAGAGCTCGGGCGCCGGAAGGCCGCCGGCGAAGGAGATGATCCCGGGCCGCTGGGTGAGCGCGAGGATCTCGCGTACGGGGGAGCCCTCGACCGAGGTGGCACGGGCGGCGAACGCGGGCGGGGCCGCGACGGTGGCGCCAGTGGTGGTGGCGCCAGCGGCGGTGGTGGAAGCGGGCACGGGGGCTCCTCCGGGAGACGGGTGCGCGCATCGTAGCGAGGAAAAGTTGTAGACGACATGTATGTGTCAGGGGGTGGACGCCCCGTCCCGCCGCCCTCCGACTCCGCCCGGCCCCTCCCGATCTGACGCCACATCAGCTAGACCGTTCCCATGACGACAGCAGAGCAGGACCCGCAGCAGGACACCGGCACCCGCGTCGAGGACTACGCCGCGCTGGCGGCCGTCGGCCCGTACGGCGTCCGCCCCGGCCATGCGCTGATCACGATGGTGGAGCCGCACCCGGGCCACGAGTACGCGTACAACCGCTGGTACGAGGACGACCACTACTACGCCGGCGCCATGGCCATGCCCTGGATGTACGCGGGCCGCCGCTGGGTGGCCACCCGCGAGCTCCAGGAGCTGCGCTACCCCGAGAAGTCGGCCGTCGCCCAGCCGGTCACCGCCGGCTGCTACATCTCGACGTACTGGGTCACCGAGGGCCGCTACGACGAGCACATGAAGTGGACCGTCGGCATCAACAAGCGGCTCAACCGCGACGGGCGCGTCTACCAGGACCGGACCCACGTCTTCACGGCCTTCCAGGACCACGCGGCCACCGTCTACCGCGACGGCGCCGCCGGCCCGCGGGACTGTCACGCGCTCGACCACCCGTACGCCGGACTGGTGGTGCAGGTGGTCGACGCCGACGGCCCCGCGCAGCGGGCCGAGTTGCTGGAGTGGCTGCGCTCACGCGCCCTGCCGAGGCGGCTGCACGGCTCCCCGGCGGCGATGGTGACGGTCTTCCGGCCGACACCGCTGCCCGGTGACCGGATGGCGTACGTCAAGCAGGTGGAGGGGGTCGACACGCGCCTCACGCTGCTGTGGTTCCTGGAGGAGGACCCCCGGGCCTGCTGGGACCGCTTCCAGGGGCTGGACGCGGAGGTCGCGGAGGCGGGCCTGGGGCGGGTGGAACTCGTGGCTCCGTTCATCCCGACGGTGCCGGGGACGGACCGATACGTCGACCAGTTGCGCTGACAGGCCGACCTGTTGGCCGACCGGCAGACCGTCGGCTGGCCGACTGACGGCCGACTGACGGCCGACTGACGGCCGGCTGGTCGCCGTCTGAATGGCTGGCCGGCTGTGCCGCCGGCCCGGAGGCGGGCATGGCCGAGCCCCCTCGGCCAAGACGGCGGATCGGTCGAGAGGGCTCCAGTCGGGACGGTCGGGACGCGTCGTGATCTTCAGGCGAGGCGTCCCAGCCGGCCTTCGGTGACGTCGGTGACGAACGAGGTCCACGAGCCGGGCGCGAACGTGAGGGACGGGCCGTCCTGCACCTTCGAGTCACGCACGGCGATCGTCTCCATGACGGGGGACTTGACCTCGACGCAGGCGCCGTTGGCGGAGTAGGAGGACTTGACCCAGTTGTCGTTGGCGCCCTGGCGAATAGCCATGTTTCTCTCCGGTGAGCGAGTAGTTCGGTGTCTTGTCGGCCATTTCCGGCTGACGTGATCGACGCTACCCGCAGCTCCTGACGGGTGAAGGAAGCATTCACCCGACCGAGTGGCATATTCCATTCAAGCCTTCTGTGGCTGGGGATCGACGGTGTACGGTGCCGCCCCCGATCCCGCCTGCCCCTTGCGTCACAGGACTATTCGCCTTTGTCCGCATATTCGTTGATGATCCCCAGAATGAACTCACGTGTCTGGTCGACGCCCAGCGCCTGGGCGCGCAGGTGCTCGTACATCACGCTGTACTTCTGGACGTCGTTGGCCTTCTCCAGGTACAGGTCGCTCGTCACGCCCTCGATGTAGACGACCGTCGAGTCGGACGCGTCCGGGAACTCCAGGATCGCGTACTGGCCGTTCACGCCGGGGTGCGCGCCCAGCTCGAAGGGCATCACCTGCACCGTGACGTGCGGCTGCTCCGACTGCTCTATCAGGTACCCCAGCTGTCGGATCATCAGTTGGGTGTCGCCCACGTGCCGGCGCAGCGCCGCCTCGTCGATGACCGCCCACAGGCGCAGCGGGCCGAGCTCCGGGTTGTTGTTCTCGGTCTCGGAGAGCCGCTTCTGGCGGTGCATCCGGACCTGGACGCGCTTGTCCACGTCGGCCGGGGCGGTCTCCGGCCACGCGCCGCGGACAAGGGCCTGGGCGTACTCCGTGGTCTGGAGCAGCCCGGGGATCACCAGGGGCTCGTACGTGCGCAGGCTGGCGGCGTCCGTCTCCAGCCCGATGTAGACGCTGTACGGGATGTCGCCGAAGGCGTGCCACCAGCCCTGCTGGCGGGAGTCCTTCGCCATCTGCATGAGGGAGTCGATGAGCCGGCGGTCCTCGACCTCGTACACGTCGCACAGGTCGCGGACGTCGCGCTGGCTGATGGAACGGCGGCCGTTCTCCAGTCGGCTGATCTTCGACTGGGAGACGAGGAGGCGTTCGGCGACCTGTTCGGCCGTCATGCCCTTGTCCTCGCGGAGCTTGCGCAGCTCCATTCCCAGTCGGCGGCGTCGGACGGTGGGATTGACATTGGACGCCACGTGAACGGCACCTCCGCCTTCTTCTGTAGTGCAGCTGTCTCTCTGCGTGGCTGATGTTCAGCAGACTGCCACCGAAGCGGGCGGCGCCGCTGGGGAACGGCAGGGAAAACACAGACGCGCGGGGCGGCGGAGCCGGAGGACCGGCCCCGTCACCCCGCGCGCTGGCGGCTCGGTGCGGTGGTGCGGTGGAGCTGTGGAACGGTCGAGCGGTGGAACGGGGGACCCGGGATCTGCCCGGGCCGCACCGGGGGTGGATCAGTGCGCGGCCACGCGGGCCATCGCACCCGTGCGACGCGGCTGCAGCGGCATGCCGCCCGCCGTGGGCCGGGCCGGCGGCGCCGGTGGGCGGTCCCGGCGCGGCTGTGCTGCCACACCGTTCTGGACGTCCATCACGGCGTGCGCCACGAGTCCGCCCATCGGGTCGTGCCTGATCAGATCCCGCAGCCGGGACCTGGACGAGCGCCCCTCGTTGCCGGGGTACAGGTGCTTGCCGAGTCCGACCGCGTGGGCCAGCGCGGCGAGCGCCGCGGTCCGCGGGTCCGGCGGTACGCCGGTGCGGATCGCACTGTCGAGCCGGGCTCGGATCTCCCGGCTGATCTCCGTGTCCGTCGCCTGGTAGCGAGTCGTCGGCAACACCCCGCACATCTGTCCCGCGACGGCATGGACCATGCCGCAGCGCTCAAGGTGCGCGAGGTAAATCTGACGAAGCCCCAGCCGGGGTCCGCCGATCCAGTGGACGGCCCGTACCGGGCTGCCGCGCCTGCGCAGCAGTTCCAGTGCGGAGTCCAGAGTCGGATCTCCTGTCGGCCGTGGCATCACCACGGCGATACGATCCCCATCAGGGGCTATCCGTCCTGCCAGAGCCAGCTCCACTAGCTGTGCCCCGGCCAGGCCGAGGTCGAGCGACTGCGGCTGCGCCGTGGTACCCGTGGCCGGGTCCAAGGCGAGCAACAGAAGCTCCTCCGGAATTGTTCTGCGGCTCCTGCCCATCCATGCCTCCCCGCGTGGATGAGTGACAGGGTGACGCCTCTCACATTCATCTGTCGAGAGCGCGTGGCCGCTTTGTGGGGGAACCCGCAGCTATGTCGTTCTCGTCTAGCACGGGGGCGATGCTCCCGAGACGGGACACTGTTAGACATTCGGACAGCCGAACGTGGCGGCGATGAGGAGGAGCGGTGGCGGGCGAGTCCCCCGACAAGTCGGTAGATGAAGAAACGCCGGGGGCGGCGGAGTCGTCCGCGGAGCGCGACCCGAGGCTGTCGGTGTTCCGGCCGAGGGAATCCGATGACGGTGCCGTGGTCGCCCGTAAGGGCGAAAGCGGGGCCGAGGCGGATGCCGGGGCCGACGGCGGTGCGGCTGAATCCGATGCCGATGCCGATGCCGATGCCGATGCCGATGCCGGGGTCGGGGTCGGCGGGCGGGATGCGCTGCGCGAGGCGGTGGCGGCATGGGTCGCCACCACGGAGGAGCCCGCTTCCGGCTCCGCCGATGCGGCTGCCGCGGGCGCGTACCGTTCGCCGGCCGAACCCGCCAGGCTCCCCACCGCGTCCCCGACGACCGCCCCCGGTTCCGCCCCCGATTCCGCCTCCGGCGAGTCGAAGCCCGCGGCTGCGGACAGCGACCGCCCCGGCTCCGGCCGGGTGGGCTCCGCCGGCGCGGACAGGACGTCCGGCGAGGCTGCCGGGCGTCCCGCTGCGCCCCGCGCGGCCGGTTTCACTTCCGGCGGGCCGCAGCCCGCTGCGGCGGACAGCGACCGCGCTGGCTCCGCCGCTGAGGGCGAGTCCTCGGGTGAGACCGCCAGGCGTTCCGCTGCGTCCGGCGCGACCGGTTCCGTTTTCGGTGCGCCGAAGCCGGCTGCGGCGGACAGCGACCGCACCGGCTCCGCTGGCGCGGGTAAGTCGTCGGCCGAGGCTGGCGGGCGTCGCGCTGCGTCCCGCGTGGGCGGTTCCGCTTCGGGCGAGTCGCAGTCCGCAGCCGCCAGTTCGGCGGGCGAGGCCTCGGAGCAGGCTGCCGGGCGTCCTGCTGCGTCCGGCGCGGCCGGTTCCGCTTCCGGTGCGTCGATGCCGGCTGCGGCGGACAGCGACCGCACCGGCTCCGCTCGCGCGGGTAAGTCGTCGGCCGAGGCTGGCGGGCGTCCCGCTGCGTCCCGCGTGGGCGGTTCCGCTTCCGGCCAGTCGAAGCCCGCTGTCCTGGACAGGGACCGGACCGGCTCCGCCGGTGCGGGGCAGCCTTCGGCCGAGGGCGGCGGGCGTTCCGCTGCGTCCGGCGCGGCCGGTTCCGCTTTCGGTGCGCCCAAGCCGGCTGCGGCGGACAGCGACCGCACCGGCTCCGCTCGCGCGGACAGGGCGTCCGGCGAGGCTGGCGGGCGTCCCGCTGCGTCCCGTGCGGGCGGTTCCGCTTCCAGCGAGGGGCAGTCCGCGGCCGAGGACAGTGAGCGCACCGCCGTCTTCCGTGCCGTGAAGCCCGGGTCCGCCGGGGCCGGTGGGGGCACGCCGTCGGCTGCCACCGGGCAGAAGCCTGCGGAGGCTCCCGCCGCCGAGTCGGCCGGCAGTGAGCGCACCGCGGTGTTCCGCGCCGTGAAGCCCGGGTCCGGTGAGGCCGGGTCCGGTGAGGCGAAGTCCCGAGGTGTGCGGCTGCCGAAGGGGCCGGCTCCGGCCGCGCCCTCGAAGCCCGCTGCCGACGAACCCGCGGACAGTGAGCGCACCGCCGTCTTCCGCGCGGTGAAGCCGGGGACGGGCGGGGCCGCCGGGAACGGTTCCGGCGAGCCGAAGGGGCAGGCGGCGGACAGCGAGCGCACCGCCGTGTTCCGCGTGCCGAAGGTGGATGCGCTCAAGCCCGACAGCGGGGAGAAGCAGAAGCCGACGCCCGCCGCGAGGCCGAGTACCGCTTCCACTTCCGCTCCGGATTCCACGTCCGCTCCGGCCGACGAGGCCGCCGCCGACAGCGAGCGCACCGCCGTCTTCCGCGCCCCGAAGCCGGAGGCGCCGCGGCCCGACGCGCCCAAGGCCAGCACCTTCGTGCCGCTGCGCGCCGACGGCGGGGCGCCGAAGGCCCCGGTACCGCAGGCCCCGCCGGCACCGGGCTCCGCGGCGGCGACCACCACCGAGCGGCTCAACGACCGGAGTGAGCGGACCACCCAGCAGCCGCTGCCTCCCAAGCCTCCGCTCGACATGCTGGCGGACCTCACGAACAACCCGCCCCCGCCGCCGAGCCCCCTGCGCACCGCCGTCCGCCGGATCAAGATCTACGCGCCGCTCGTCGTGCTCCTGGCGGTCATCCTGGCCGTCGTGCAGCTGGTACGCCCACTGCCCGAGCCGAAGCTCGTGATGACCGCGAAGTCCTCGTACACCTTCGAGGGCGCCGCGCCGCAGCTGCCCTGGCCCACCGAGGGGCAGGCGTACATGGCGGCCGCCGGCCTCGGCACGCTCGGCCAGTCCGGCGAGCAGAAGCCGGTGCCGATCGCGAGCGTCACCAAGTCGATGACGGCGTACATCATCCTGCGCGACCACCCCATAAAGAAGGGTGAGCAGGGCGCGATGATCGACGTCGACAAGACGGCCGAGACCGAAGGCAAGAAGAACAACTCGACCGACAACGAGTCCACCCTCGACACGGTCAAGGAGGGCGACAAGATCTCCGAGTACGACGCGATCGCCGCCCTCATGATCCCGTCGGCCAACAACATCGCGCGGCTGCTCGCGCGCTGGGACTCCGGTTCCCAGGAGGCGTTCGTCAAGAAGATGAACGACACCGCCAAGGAACTCGGCATGACCAACACCACGTACACGGACCCCTCGGGTCTGGACGCGACCACGGTCAGCACCGCCGAGGACCAGGTGAAGCTGGGCCTGAAGCTGGTCGAGATCGAGACACTGCTCGACATCACCAAGAAGCCGAACTGGGTCGACCCGTCCGGCAAGAACTGGCGCAACTGGAACGGCCTGACCGGCCCCAGCGGCGCGCTCGGCATCAAGACCGGTACGACGACCAAGGCGGGCGGAAATCTCCTCTTCGCCGCGCAGAAGAAGATCGGCAACACCAACCAGCTGATCGTCGGAGCCGTCCTCGGCCAGCACAAGCCGTCGATCATCGACACCGTGCTCGCCGCGAGCAAGCAGCTGATGACCGCCACGCAGAAGTCCCTCGACGGCGCGATCGTCGTGAAGAAGGGCCAGGTCGTGGGGTACGTCGACGACGGGCTCGGCGGCCGGACGCCGGTCGTCGCCACCGCCGACGTGCAGGCGATCGGGTGGGCCTCGCTCACCGTGGACGTGAAGCTCGCGGACGGCGGCGGCAAGGTGCCGCAGACCGCGAAGGCCGGTACCGAGGTCGGCCTGCTGACCGTCGGCGAGGGCGCCAGTCAGGTCAAGGTGCCGGTGGCGCTGCAGAGCGACCTGGCCTCGCCGGGCATCGGCAGCAAGCTGACCCGCATCGGCTGACCCGCATCGGCTGACGCGGCAGTCGGTGAGAGCGCTGTTCCGGCGCCCCGGGCAACCCCGGGGCGCCGGTGCGCGTCTAGTGCTGTGTGACCGCCAAGGTTCACCGGGTCACGGCGCCCGGCACGGCGCCTCGCCGCGTTGTCGGACCACGCCCGTACGTCCGGTACGCGCCGTGGCCCTCCGTCTTGCGATGCTTCCCCTCGGCCCTGTGGGCCTGGGGAGACCCCATGCGCCGAACACCGCGACCCGGCAAACCTTTCCGGCCACAGCACGAGCGAGTGTCCGCCAAGGTGCGACCGACGCCCGGGCGGCCAGGCGGCCAGGCGGCCGGGCGGCCAGGCGCCCGGGGGGCACCTCGGCGAGACTTTGACGGCAGGGTGGACCCGGGACGCGCAGATGCGTCCCGGTGCGGATCCATGTGTGGGGAGTGTGGCAGTGACCACCGCTGAGCAGCAGGGCCGGCGCCAGGCAGCCATCCCGTCGGCCGACGGTGGCGGCCCGGGCCGTGGCGCCGACCCCCTGCCGCCGCAACAGGGGGACCAGGAGCCGCAGCAACCGCGGGAGTCGCAGGGACAGCCGGAGGGGCAGCCAGAGCCGCACGAGACGCCCCCTCGGCGCATCCGCATCCGCATCCGCACCCGCGCCCTCGATCCGCTCCGCCGGCACCCGGTGGCCGTCGCCACCCTGTTCGCCGCAGTCCTGCACGTCGTCTGGTTCTTCATCTTCGCCAACAGCGGCGGCGACCTCGCCGCGCAGGACGCCTGGGCCGAGTTCGTGGGCCGGCATCCGGACTCGGCGTACAACCTCGCCTGGTACGGCGGCATGCACCCCGTCTCGTACAGCGTGGTCTCGCCGTACCTCATGCACATGCTCGGTGTGCGGACCACGATGATGATCGCGGGCACTGTCTCGGCCGGGCTGCTCGCCCTGATCCTGACCCGCTGCCGCGGGGCCGTGCGGGAGCCGGTGTGGCCCGCTCTGGCCGGGGTGTACGGGCTGTTCTGCAACGCGCTGTCGGGCCGGGTGACCTTCGGGCTCGGCGCGATGTTCGCGCTCGGCGCGGTCGCGGCGGTCTTCTGCTGGCCCCGCAAGTGGGCGTACCGCCGCTGGGCCAAGGCCGCGGTGGCGGCCCCGCTCGCCGGGATCGCGACCGCCGCCAGCCCGGTCGCGGGCCTCTTCCTCGGGGTGATCGCGGCCGCGCTGTTCCTGAGCCGTCGGCGCCCGGGTGCGTACGCCCTGGGGCTGGCCCCGGTGGCCGTGGTCGGGCTGTCGGCCTGGCTCTTCCCGTTCTCCGGTACGCAGCCGATGAAGATCGGTTCGGCCGGGCTGCCGTTCCTGTTCGGGCTGCTGATCTTCTTCCTGGTGCCGCGGCGCTGGAAGACGGTCCGGATCGCCGCCTCGGTCTACTCCCTCGGGGTCTTCCTGACCTGGGTGATCGACTCCCAGGTCGGCTCGAACGTCACCAGGATGGTGATGCTGTTCGGCGGCGCCGTGCTGCTCGCGGCCCTCCCGTACGAGGTCCCGCGGTCGCGGCGCTGGTACGGGGTGCTGCTCGCGTTCGTCGGCCTGAACGCCTGGATCACCACCAACAGCATCACGGACATCGTCCGCACCACCCCGGTGGCCGCCTGGAACCGGGAGCTGGCCCCGCTCGTGGACCAGCTCCGGAAGGCGGGCGCCGACCGCGGCCGGGTCGAGGTGGTTCCCGTCAGCAGCCACCGCGAGTCCTCCGCCTTCCCCTCGTACGTGAACCTCGCGCGCGGCTGGAACCGGCAGGCCGACCTGGAGCGCAACCCGCTCTTCTACGACGACACGCTCACCGCCGACAGCTACCGGGCCTGGCTGGAGCGCTGGGCCGTGCACTACGTGGTGCTGCCGGCCGACAAGCCCGATTCGGGCGGTGAGGACGAGGCGAAGCTGGTGCGGGCGGGGCTGCCGTACCTCCAGCAGGTGTGGGGCGACGCGAACTGGCGGCTCTTCAAGGTCGACGATCCGACGAACCTGGTGTCGGGGCCCGCGACCGTGGTGCGGGCGGGCGCCGACCAGCTCGTCGTCGACGTCAGGCAGGCCGGCCGGGTGCTGGTGCGTATCCCGCACTCGCCGTGGCTGGGGCTGGTGGACGGGGCCGGCAAGCCGGTGCCGCCGCCGCAGGAGACCGTGGACTCGAAGGCGCGGGGGGCCGTGCCGAAGGAGTTCGCGAACACCGCCGGATGCCTGTTCAAGGCGCTGCCGGACGCCGAGGGAGACGTGTGGACGGAGCTGCTGGTCCCGGCGCCGGGGGAGTACCGGGTGGCGGCGAAGTACCAGCTGCCGCGGGGCACGCCCTGCCCCGAGGAGGTCATCCAGGCGACGGTGGGGCTGCCGGAGAGCCCGGCCCCGGCGACCGGCTCGACTCCCTGACCAGGAGACCGGATTTCTTTACGTTCCGGTCCGGGTGCGTTGCTCCGTATATATGCATACGATCCCAGTAGTCCGATTGGGTGCTTCCTGAGGGAGTTGACGACGGGATGAACAAAGAGCAGAAGCGGGACGTCCGGGCGGCCATCGCAAAGGCGCAGGAGGCGGCCGCGCAGCCGCCGCGCTCCCCGGGTCACGGCTTCGACGGTCCTGTGCGGAGCAAGGTCAAGGGCGGACTGCACACGAAGGCCGATCTCAAGCGGGCCGGCACTCCGCAGGGCGACCGCATCGGCGAACGCAGCAGTGGCCTGAGCTGATCCCTCGCGGGAAGGCGCATCCGTGGTGGCGCGGCCCTTCCGGCTCCGGCCGGGAGGGCTTCGTGCGCCCTCACGCCCTTCCGACGCCACACACGCTTCCGGTTCCACGTCCGTTTCGGGTCCGCTGCCCGTCCGTTTCCGATGCCGCTCCGATGCCGTTTGCGGTTCCGCTCCGGTTCCGCTTCCGGTCGCGTTCCTGGCGGCGTCCTGCTTGCGTCTTTGGCGGAGGCCGAAACCGGCGCGGACACCCGCCGACGAGCCCGGGCCCGATCTGGCTGGATCTCGCGGGATCCGGCCGGATCCCGCCGGTCGCCCGCCCGGGCGGGCGCATTACCGTGACCTGACCATGAACGAAATGCAGCGCAGAGCGCGGCTGCGGCCGCGCCCGCGGCTGCCCGCCTGGACCTCGACCCTGACCTGGAAGGCCACGGTCTTCATCACCCTGATGTGCTGCGGGCTCGCCGCCCTGCTCGGCTGCCTCGTGCACGGCGCCATGACCCGCCAGACCGTGGGCACGGCGCGCGAGAAGGCGCTCCTGAAGCTGGAGCGGTCCATCGAGGCGTACGAGGACGGCGCGCGCATGCCGCGCGGCGAGGGCATCGAACCCTCGGGCCTGCCCCCGGAGCTGCGCGCCCTCGCGCTCGACGGGAAGCGCGGCACGGCCGTCGGCAGGCACCGCGGGCGTCCCGTGATGTGGGCGGCCGCGCCCGCCGAGCACGGCAGCGCGATCGCCGTGTTCGTGGACTTCCGCGGGGCCGAGCGCACCATCGCCGATCTCGACCGGGCCATCCTCGGCTCCTCGGGCCTCGCCATCGGCGTCACCCTCCTCATCGGCGCGGTCGGCGTCACCCGGATCACCCGGCGCCTGCACGTGACCGCGCAGGTGGCCCGCCGGATCAGCGCCGGCGACCTGGACGCCCGGGTCGGCGACAAGCCCCGCAACAAGGACGAGGTCGCGGCGGTCTCCCGGGCCCTGGACACCATGGCCTCGTCCCTCCAGGGCAAGCTGGAGGCGGAACAGCGGTTCACGGCGGACGTCGCCCACGAGCTCCGCACCCCGCTGACCGGCCTGAACGCGGCCGCCGAGCTCCTGCCGCCGGGCCGCCCGGCCGAACTCGTACGAGACCGGGTGCAGGCGATGCGCTCGCTCACCGAGGATCTGCTGGAGATCTCCCGGCTGGAGACGCGCAGCGAACGCGTGGAGCTGGACTCGTACGACCTGGCCGACCTGGCGGCCCGTACGATCCGCGCGTCCGGCACCGACACCGCCCTGAGGGTGCTTGCCTCCCCGCGCGTGGAGACCGACCGGCGCCGCCTGGAGCGGATCCTGGGCAATCTCGTCGCCAACGCGCACAGCCACGGCGCCGCCCCGGTCACGGTCACGGTGGACGGCCCGGTCCTGACGGTGACCGACGCGGGGCCGGGCTATCCGGAGTACCTGATCACGACCGGCCCGCAGCGTTTCCGCACGGAGGGCACGAACAAGGGCCACGGGCTGGGCCTGACCATCGCCGTCGGCCAGGCGCGGGCCCTCGGCGCCACCCTCGCCTTCCGCAACCGGGCGGAGGGCGGCGCCGAGGCCCGCGTCGTGCTCCCGGGCCCGGCGTCGCCCCCGGCGACCGATCCCGTCCCCGACCGGGACGCCCGCCGGGACGCACCTGCGACCCCCGGCCCCTGCACACGCCGCGCCCGCTGAAGCCCCGTACCACGCGAAGAGGACCCCCTGCCGTTCACCGGCGGGGGGTCCTCGACTGTGCCCTCGGCAGGATTCGAACCTGCGACACCGGCTTTAGGAGAGCCGTGCTCTATCCCCTGAGCTACGAAGGCGGGGATCTGTGGGAAAACGTGTAGGAAATCGGGGTGAACCCCGCGATGCCAGACACGTCGTCCCAGGATCTTGCGCGGTGCACAGCCAGGGCTGCGCACCGGCGCCAGTGTAGCGGGTGGGGACCGTAGGTTGCTGTCGGATTAGGGGGATGTGATCTTGCGGCGGCGCGGTGGGGCCCGGGGCCCGCAGCGAGCTCCGCTGGCGGGACCGCGTCGGCCGCAGCGCGGTCAGGCGGATGGGCCCGCAGCCGTGGCGAGGGAGATGGAGTTGATCATCCAGGCGAAGCCGAGGTAGACGAGGAGGGCTGCCTGCGCTCCGTACGCGGGGACACGATTGTCGCGGTGCGAGTAGTCGAGTGTGCAGTTTCCTGATTCGCTGTCCTGGCGGAAACCGAGAAGCCTGTCGCCGTAGTCGGTGTTCGGGGGTACTTGGCGCAGATGCTCGGTCCTGTTGAACTTCTTTCGTTTGGTTCTAGGGTCGATCCTCTGGTCTGTCTGTGTCTCGTATACGGGGATGCGCTCGGTGTGCGCTCCGTGGCGGCACGGGATTTCTACTCTGTGGTAGAAGCGCCAGGTATTTCCGGAGCGCACTTCGAGTTCCCGGACGGGTAGCGGCGAGTACATCGTTTTCCCGTTGACGGTGATCTGCCGCTCGCAGGCACGGCCGGCTGTGGCGTAGATGTCGTGGGTGCAGTCCTGGTAGTGGAATCGCTCGAGTGGGTGCGGCTTGATGCCATCGTGCTGTCTGGTGAAGACGATGATTCCCCGGCGGACGAGTCCGGTCCGGTGGACGCCTCGCCATGCGGTGTCGAAGCTGGCGGCGATGACGCCAGGGGCGCGGTCGATGATCTCGTGGGCGAGGCGGAGGGCTACGGAGGCCTCCTCCTCCCTGTCCGGATCTTCTTCGGGCGAGCGGTGGCGTGCGCTGTCGACGTTCAGGAACCAGCGGCTGTGGGGCTTCCCGGCGACGCGGGTGGAGAAGGCGACCAGCTTCTTACCGTAGATGCTGTTTCCGTCTCCTTCTGTCTGGATCCCAGCGTCCGGGTCAACGCGATGCCTCCGGATTTCTCCGGTCTTTTTGTCGACGCTGAACTCTTCGGTCTGGTCGGAAGGGGGACGGACTACGGTGCCGTCGCCGTTGATGACCTGGCTTCGATCAGGGCGAAGCCAGCTTCCACGGGGTCTCTCCTCGGAAAGGAGTCCCTGTGCGATCGCCTGGCGGATCCACGTGTCCCTTGAGATTTCCCGGAGCCGGGGCAAAGCTCGGATCATCTTCGGCTGGAAGTCCATCCAGTGGTGGCGCTCGGGCCCGGTTTCGGGAAGCAAGTCGGCCTCCTTGTCCCCCAGGCAGTGGCGCACACCTTCGACGACGATTTTCCACACGGAGCCGAGGCGCAAATTCGCCTCGACAGATCGGGCACTGCTGAAGATCGAGATGGCGGCAACGAAGATGAGGTAGATGTACGGCGGGTAGTGCGCAGGCCGGCTGGCGTTGCCGGAGGTCTTCCGCGGGAAGACCTCCGCGGCCACCTCGTACAGGGCTGGGTTGGCCACGAGGAACGCCAGCCGCTCGAGGTCCGGGATGTTGCGGGCCTCGGCTCCTTTGGGCTCGGGCTGGAAGCCGACGGGACTGAGTGCATCCTGCGGGACGGCGCCGAGGATCCAGTCCGGTTCCTTCTTCCTCGGCTTTCCCTCCCTCCCCGGATTGGTCCGGGCGCGCTTGGAAGCATTGGCCGGCATGCGCCGACTGGGGGCCGCAGGGTTCACAGGATGCCGTCCTCGGTGGTGAGGGGGCGCCACTGGTAGTCGGCGAGTTGCGCGGCCCGGTCAAGGGACGACAGCCCGAAGCGCAGCGCGACGTCAGCGATCTGGCCGGTGTCGTCGAGGACCTTCCCGGCGAGCCAGCTGGAGACGTCGCGTGGTCTTGCGGATTTGCCATCGGGAGCGGTTCCGCTGCTGCGAACGATCTCACCGAACGCCGTGCAGACACTGGCCTGCCTGCGGTAAGCGGGGGAATTCGCGATCGTGGCCAGGGCGCGTGGGGCGCCACACTGCGCGGTCAGGCTGCTGATGAAGTCCGTGCGCAGACGCAGCACTTCGCGAGCCCAGTCATCATCGAGGGGGCAGTAGCGGGCGGTGACATGCGTGGCACCCAGCGCCCACACCCGGGTGTGCCCAAAGTCGAGGTCAGTGGTGCTGGTGAAACCGATCTCGCTGGTGTGCAGCCCGGACAGAAGGAGCCCGAGGACGGCGGCGTGCCGTGTCTGAGGCATGCCCCGTTCAGAGTGGAAGCGCAGCGCGTCGATGTCGCTGTCGGACAGGACGCCGGTGGGACGTCGTGCGGAACGGGGGATGGGCGGCAGGTCGAGCAACGGGGCCCGGGTGGTCAGGCCGAGCCGGCGTGCTTCCACGAAGAGGGCGTCGACGCCAGCCTTTCGGCCCCGGCGCGTGCTTTCGGCCGGGACGGGAACCATCCGTCCGTGGCGGTCGTGGCCGGGGGCGTCGATGAACCCCCGAGCGACGTTGTCGCTGATGTCGTCCAGGCGGGTGAGCGCAAGGGCCGTGGCGTACAGCAGGAGCCGTTCAGAGGTGGTGATGTAGGACTCGGCGGTCTGGGGGCTGAGGGTGCCGGCCCGTGTTCGCAGGTCCCATTCGTGGACGACTTTACGGAGGGCAGCGCGGAGGGTGGCCCTAGCCATGCGGGCCTCCAGCGGGGTGGCCGGGCCCTGACCACGACGTACTCATGATCACGGTATTCGCGGAAAAGTATGGGGAGCGCGGTTCAGTCGCGCTACGGTGGTTGATGGCTCTCGCCTTGGGTGAGGGCACGCCAAAGCCCCTCTCTCGCGGGCGTATGCCTCGCGGGGAAGTGTCGGGTTGCGGTGGGGGGTCCGGAGGCGTCTGCACCGGCCAAGGAGAAGGACGCCTCCGGACCCAGTCTTTAGACGTTCGTCGGCTGCCTCCTCAGGGGCGCGGCAGTGCTCATCTGGCGTGCCAGAGAGTGCGTGTTGAGCCATTCAGCCCGATCCATGGCGGCGATGTCAGCCAGGTTCCAGGGGGTCAGGAGTGCGGCGTTCAGGACCTCGCCGTGCTCAAGGAAACGGGTCCGCATCGCCGACAGAGTGGTGAGCAGTCCGGTGAGGTGGTCGTGCAGGGCAGCCGCTTCTTCGGGGGTCAGATGACACACGTCACCCAGGTCGAGCTGCCCGGCCAGGAGCTTCCCTGCATCGTGGTCGTGGTACGGCTGCCCTGAGCTGCTATCGGCGGCGCGGCGAGGACCGGGAACGCCGGTGCTCGTCTCCGCGTGCTTCTCTTCCCCATGGCCGGAGCAGCGCTCGTCCTGGCCGGCCCCGGATTCGTACTCCGTGTGGTTCGTCGAGGAGTCATCCGCATCCGAGGCGGGTGTCTGCTCGCCCGCCTCGGGAACGTCCTGCCGAGTCTCGGCTTGTTCCGGTTCCAGCTGCGCTTCGGGTTGACCGTCCTCGGCCCTGGAGGCGGGCTCTGCCGCGTCTGCGTGCCACCTGATGTACCCATCGGCTTCCTCAAGGAGAAAGCCGGTTGCGGTCATCAGGTCCAGGAGCCGGTCGACGCCCTGCTCATGGCCTGCTGTCTTGACCTGCCTGATGAACTGGAGCCGTAGTCCGGCGCGCAGCCCGGCGCCGTCCGCGAGGCGTTCGCGTGCGGCGCGGACGAACCAGAGTCCCTTCCAAGCGTCGTGCAGTGCCCGCTGGCCTTCGTCCGGGCTCACTGACCAGGCGCGCGCGACAGCGACACCCTTCTTCGTGGCACGGTAGGTACCCCGAGGGGGGACGCGCTCGGCCAGCTCGCAATCCAGCAGGAACTTCATGGCGATTCCGACCTGCCACGAGCCGATGTTCGTGCGCTCCTGGATGTCTCTGACATGGCAGGGCTGGGGCATGGACCCGAGGGTTTTGATGATCGCGATCTGCCTGTTGACCGGAACCCTGAAGTGAGGCAGTGGTTTGGCTGGTTCGGAAGCTGCCGAACGACTGCTGGCGGTGGGCACGGGTTCCTCCTGGGACATGCGCGTGGGCGGCGCTTGCGCAGCGTAAGCCACCGCAGTCTTCCTCCGCAGGAAAACTGTCGATCTTGCCTGGCATCGCAAAGCTGCCTGTTTACAGGCCAGTTGACCAGGACGTCCTCGGCTCCGGCAGCGCAGCCTGGCGAAGGTGGAAGCAAGGGTTCATGCGTCAACTGTGGTTAACGACCATGCGGCGATCATGAACGCTGGCGATCTCTGCAGTGGCTATGAGGGCCGTGCTGTGGTCCGGGTCGGCTGAGGCTTGCCCGGTAGTCGGCCGAGGAGATGCAGGGTGAGAGGGGCATCTGTATCACGCTGGCAGTAGGAGCGTGCTGCCCGTCTTCCAGTGCCAGAATCCCGGGCCGGTTCGGCTGAGCCCTGGCAGTGCACCTGCATACTGCGTCCGGGTTGGGGTCACGGCTCCACGCCGCATGGCGTGCGCTGCGCGATGCCCTGCCGGACGCATCCACTGCATGGGCAGCGGGCGGCCTGTGGACTGCTTCCGACTCGGGGCTTTTCATGGCGGGGAGGGAATCGGTACACGAAATCATGCGCAGTCCTTTCGCTGGTTCCCTTCACCAAGGGATGCTACATCAGTAGCATGGGTGGGGTGGGTACGCATTGCGAGCGTGACTCCGCCACACTTGTCAGGTGCCTGGAGGAACGAGACGTGCGAAGAGGCCGAACGAGTTCGTGGGCGGCGGCGAGTGGCCGCATGCCGTGATGCAGGCGCACCGTGGAGCCCTCGTAGCCCAGGCCATCGCCCGCGCGCTTTCCGAGGCCATGGCGGAACGGGGCATGAGCGCCAACGCGCTCGCCCGCAAAAGCGGCGTCAACCGCCAGGTGATCGCGAACGTCCTCAACGGCACGGTCTGGCCGGACATGCTGACCGTGGTTGATCTAGAGGGCGCGCTGGGCGTGATGCTGTGGCCCGTTCACGTGGAGTGGCGCATTCCTGCGCCTGGCGAGGCTCCCGGGGGCTACAACGATGAGGCGGAGGGGCCGTCCCCCGCAGGCTCGAGCGCATCGGATGGCGTTGGGTAAGCAATGGCGCCAGACCGCTGTTGACGGTCGGATGTGGCGGTAGTGGGTGATGAGAGCCCCGCCCAGACTGCTCGCCTGGCAAGTTCAAGGGGATCAACCGCATCTGCGTCCCGGGCAGCTCACATCACGCCAGCATCGTCTGGCACTCCTCGCACCGCCGCACCGTCTGCCGCATGGTGTTTCCCTCTGTCGCGGTCGCCAGGTAGCTGCTGCTCAAACCGGTCCCAGAGGCCGGTCGGAGGTTCACCTCCCAAGCCCACCCTCACGTCGTATTAGGTGTCCACACGGTAGACGATCTTCCCGTCGAACTCCGCGAACCCCAACGACTTGTAGAAGGCGCGCGCGCCGGGGTTGTTGCGGTCCGTCATCCACTCGACCCGGCTGCATCCGGGACGTGCTGAGGCCAGGGCGCGGAGCTCGTCCATGAGGCGCGCGCCGATGCCCTGGCGCCGGAGGGTGCCGCGGACATAGAGCTCTTTCAGGAACAGAGAGTGGGAGGAGCCAGCCGCCGGCCAGAGGAACGAGTAGGCGGCGAGCCCGACGAGATCACCAGCCTCGTCCTCGACCAAGAGAGCGGACGCCAACGGCGGGGAGCCGAAGAGCGCCTCCTCCACCTGGGAGCGGCGCTCCTCGAGCGGCTGGATCTCGGTCGATCCGTAGAACCGTTCGATCTCCTCGATCAGATCGGCCACTGCCACGGTGTCGCGCCTTTCGGCGGGGCGGATCGTCACGGTCATCGACATCTCCTGTCGCTCTTTCATCGCTTCACTCGTCCGTCGCAATACGTGATCCTGGCGTGGCGGCACGGCTCGTGGCTACGGGGGCGTCAGTGCCTGAGGAGCCCAGCCGTGCTGGCGCAGGGAGTCCTGAACATGCCGGATGAGGTACTCCAAGTCCGCGCAGTAGACCGAGGGGTTTCGGTAGCCGCGGTCAGTGCTGAAGCGGTGCGGTAGATAGCCCCCACCGCACACCTCCACCAGAGGACAGCTCTGGCACTGATCGGCGAGCGCGGCCTTCCCGTTCTGCCGGTGCAGGAGCTTCGGATGGTGAAGGACCTCATTGAAGGACTGGCTGAAGACCTCGCGTCCCAGCCAGGAGGCGCCTTCCTCGACGGACCGCAGGGTGTCCACGCCCTCGATCGTGCCGTCCGACTCGATCACGATGCTCGTCGGCGGGGCCAGGCCGAGGGACTCCACCGAGCTGTGCACCCCGGAGCTCAGCGCCACGATGTCCTCCAGCATCCGCACACTGTGCCGCTGCTCCGGCCGGGCGAGCCAGGCGTCGTAGACGCGGCTCATCCACAACCCGTACTCGGGCACACTCGGGTCGTCGCGATGCGGCGGCTCGTCGTGCGTCCCGTGCGGCAGGCCGAAGTCGATCACAGGCGGCTCGAACGACGCCAGGTAGTCGTGGACCTCAACCGGGTCGTTGGCCAGGTCGACGACGGCGAGCAGCCCTGCGAACAGGTGAGGCCGAGACCGCAGGAGTTCGATGCCGCGTACGGCCGAGGCGGCGCTCGATCGCGAGGCGTGTGTCAGCCGGTGCCGGTCATTCGCAGTCGGCGGTCCGTCGAGGCTGACGCCCACGACGACCTCGTACCGCTCGAAGAGGTCCAGCCACGGCTCCGTGAGGAGCGTCCCGTTGGTCTGGAGCTCGAAACGGACCGCCACACCGGCCGGAACACCCTCCTGTACGGCGCCGAGCAGGCCTGCCATGTGCCGGGGGCCGGTGAGCAACGGCTCACCGCCGTGCAGCACGACGTGCACGCTCCGCAGGCCGTGCACCGCTGCGTGCTCACCGATTCGCAGCCCAGCCGCCCGGGCCACGTCCGCACTCATCCGAGCAGGCAGGTGCCGCCACGCCTGGTCAGCGGAGTTGAAGACGTAGCAGTAGTCGCAGTCGATGTTGCAGCGATTGGCAACCTTGAGGATGAACGACCGAAAGGGGGCAACGTCCGCGCGCGGTGTCATCGAGCGGAACGACTTAAAGAGGCCAGGTCCAGATCAGCGAAGCGTGGTGACCACCCTCGCCGGCGTGGTTCGACGCCGTCTGCTCGGCCGCCAGCCGCTGCCGTACGCGAACGGCGACACGATCCAGGACGACCGAACCGTTGATCGACTCCGCGACGACGGACGCCGGAGCATGCGGTGCGGGAACGGGCGTACGTGACGGCATTCGACGCTCCTCGGCGTGGTGCAACGGCGATTGAGGCGGCAGACCAGCCCGCAAGGTAGCAGCGACGCTACCCTCGGCGACATATCGAATCCAGCCACATGCCCCGCTACTCGGCCTGCGACGCAATGAGCCGCTCGACGACAGCTGCCGCCCCGCCGATGCCCAACCGTCGGTACACATCGCGCGCTTCACGCAGCGACCCTTCACCCCGCGCCCGTTCGCCGGCCGTCCAGTCACAACGGCCGACCCCCTCCAAAGCCCGTGCCTCTTCAAGCGGGCAGCGGATGTCGCGGGCCAGCCCCAGCGCCTGCTCGAAGAGTCCGCGGGCGGCAGCCCAGTCACCGGAGGAGTACAGCAGCGTCCCCCAGAGGTTCAGGACCTCCGCCTCACCGCACCGGTCGCCGAGCTCTCGGAGGATGTCCAGACTCCGCCGGAACCACTCGACGGCACCGTCCCGCTCGCCGGCGACCCCGCGCGCCGCACCCAGCTCGCCCAGAGCGGCGGCTTCGCCACCACGGCTGCCGAGATCACGGTACGAGCCCAGGGCATCATCCAACAGCCGGATCGCCTCCATGACGTTCCCGTCCATACGGTCCAGTACCCCGAGATAGCGAACGCTGTTCGTGCGGCCGAACCGTTCACCGAGCTCGGTGAAGTACTCCAGCGCCCGGGTATGAGCCTCCCGCGCCCCGGTGAGATCGCCGGTCAGGCGCCGTACGACTCCGAGCTCGTTGAGGGCGTACGCCTGGTGGACCCGATCGTCGAGCTTCTGATAGATGTCGAATGCCTGACGGTGGCGCTGGGCAGCCAGCTGATACTCGCCCAGGAGACAGTGCACGACGCCAAGGTCCCGCAGTGAGTTGGCCTCCCCGTACCGGTCGCCCAGCTCCCGGTAGATCGACAACGCTTCGGTCTGTGCCGCCACCGCTGTGTCGAACCGGCTGGTCTGCCGGCGCACCATGCCGAGGTCCGCGAGCGCGTTGGCCTGGCCGAGACGGTCGCCGACTTCCCGATAGAGCGCGAGGGCCTCGGTCTGCGCTTGGGCAGAGGCGTCGTTGTCCGCGGTCATGTACCAGACGATGCCCACCTGGTTCAGAGCGTCAGCCTTGCCTCGCTTCTCGCCGACCGCCTCGTACTCCGTCACCGCCTCGTTCAGTGCCTCAATGGCCTCGGGGTAGGCCGCCGTGAAGCGCCGTACGACTCCGAGCTCGGCCAGCGCGTTGGCCAGCGCCCGCCGGTCGCCGGTGTGCCGGGCGGCCTCGGCGGCGGTCCGGTGGAGGCCAATGGCTTGATCCCAGGGACCGGCCTGCCGCAGGAAGGGCGCCATCGCCGCAGCCATGTGAATCACCAACTCGTGCAGCGCTAGATCGTTTGCCCTTCGGATACATGCCAGGACGTTGGCCCGCTCGTCCTCCAGCCAGCCGAGAGCCGCCGTACGTGAATCGATGGGAGGGGTCTCGAATTGGGCGGCTTCATCCGGAGGATTCGGAGTGGAGGCGCCGCTGCGGGCAATGTGTCTGTTCGCGACAGCGAGGGCGGCCAGGTAGTAGGAGCACACGCGCTGAACGGCATGAACAGGGGCCATGCTGCCTCCCTCGTCGGCGAGACCGCGGGCATAGTCGCGTAGGAGGTCGTGAAGCCGGAACCGGCTCCCCGGGTGTTCCTCGATCAGATGGGCGTCGTAGAGCGTGTCGAGTCCCTTGCGTGCCGCCGCCACCGAGACCGAGCCGAGCGCGGCCCCGGAGAAGGCATCGAGCTCGGTTCCAGGGTAGAGGCCGAGACACCGGAAGAAGTGCTGCCGCTCAGGTGTGAGGTCCTGGTAGGACAGACTGAACGTCGCGGCGACCGCGCGCTCCCCAGCTCGGAGCTCTCCCAGCCGGTCCCTGGCAGTGACCAGACGCGCACGGAGATCCTCGGCACTCCACGACGGGCGATGGCGCAGCCGCGCGGCGAGCAACGACACCCCCAGTGGCAGGTACCCGCACAGCTCCACCAACTGCTCGAGGACAGAACGATCCAGCGACTCCGCCGACCGCCCGCTGAGGCGTACGAACAGGTCGACCGCATGCTCCGCCGGCAACGCCTCCACTGGCAGGACCACCTCCTCGTACGCAGCCAACCGCTTCCGGCTCGTCACCAGCACGAGACAGTCGCTCCCGCCAGGGAGCAGGGGCTCCAGCTGGCGATAGCTGGACGCGTTGTCGAGGATGAGCAGTGCCTTCTTGTTCGCGAGCTGGCTCCGCCACATGGCCGCCCTCGCCTCGGTGACCGCACCCAAGTCGTCGCCGACAGGAATCCGCTGCGCCGGCACTCCGGTCGCCGCCAGCAACGATGCGAGCGCTTCCGTGGCCTGGACGGGGGGCCTTCCTGTCGTGTGCCCGTTGAGATTCACGAAGAGCTGGCCGTCTGGGAACCGCTCCGACAGCACATGTCCTGCGTGTACGGCGAACGTCGTCTTCCCGACTCCTGGCATTCCGTCGATCACATGCACAGGTAGGGCCTCGCCGCTCTCCTGCGAGTTCCGTACGGACCGCACCAGCGCCTCGAGCTCGGCGGTCCGGTCGGTGAACGCGGTGGTGTCGCGGGGCAGGGACCGCAGCACGAGGGCAGCACCTGGAGGCGCCGCCCCTTCCTCTGGCTGGGGCGTCGGCGCGGCGCGGCGTTCCTGCGCCCCCGACTCCGACAGCGCGGCAAGCAGTACCGCCAGCCCGACCATGGCCCCGCCGAGCAAAGCGAACGAGAACCAGCCATGCCGCTGCAACCACCCCAGCCACCCGGGCCACTCCGACTCGGACACGGCGTTGGTGACGAGCCCCACGAGCATGGTCGTAACGGCTCCGCCGGCGGCCACGACGGCGACGGAAATCCCCCGCCGGAGCCTCATACGTGGGTCGTCTTGACGGAGCAGGGATTGGTCCGTTCGGGCTGGCCGCCTGTGGCGCGGCACAGCTTTCCAGCTGTAGCTCTGGTCACGAACGCAACCCCCGAATCCGACGCCCTATCGCGCATAAGCGGACCAGCTCTCACGGACCCTGGTCAAGGTCAGCTCCCCGCCACACACCGGCTCGTATCAGCCAACCTGTGCATGGCTTCTACGCCGGGCGCACCGACGCCCCTTTCACGTAGCCAGCCAGATGACCAGGTGAACGTGCTGCTGGTCGCCAGCGGAGAGTGATCCTCGGCAATGGGTGTGTAGTCAGCCCTGGTAGCGTCGCCGAACGCATGATCACGGGCGCCTCTGAGGGGCCACGGGGGCGAAGAGGGAGAGCGGCATGCGTGTGGCCAGGCCGGTGGGCGGGGTCGTGTTGGCGGCAGTCCTGGTGGCGGGCTGTAGCGGCGGCAGCGGTGACAGTCGAGCCCAAGACAAGAACGGGATTCCTCAGTCGGGCCATAAGGCGAAGCCGCTTGCGGAGCTGAAGGTGCCGTCGGCCTACGACCCGGGCAAGGGCTGGGATGCAACCTTGAACTGGGTTCCAGGCGTGGTGCGGACAATTCCCGTGACTGCCGCACCGCGCTCGGGTGTGATTGCCATGATGCACGCCGCCTCCAACGGGTACACTGTCGAGGCGCGTGCCGCCGACACCGGTGAGGTCCGCTGGATCTCCGGGCCCTGGAACCCTCCCACGCCGATCAAGGGTGCGGAGGGCGACGCGGAATCCGGTCGGGCGGGGGAGATCCCGGACGTGATGGCGGTCGAGCAGGACGGGCGCGAGTACGTGCTCGCCTACGCGCACGGAATGCGGGGCAAGGATTCTCTCCACGAGGGGGCTGAGGTGGTGCGGCTCGCCGTGTATGCCGCCGATGCCTCCGGCACCTCGGTCAAGCCGCTGCGAGAGATCGACGTCCCTGTTTCGGCTGACCCCGGTGAAGTGCGTGTGGGATTGACGGGTGGGCGAATCCTCGTCGCCTGGGGCGATAGTGACGCCTTTCCCCGTTCGGCGGCAGCGGTGGACGTGGCGACCGGCAAGGTCGACGCATACGAGAAGCCGAACGGCATGCTTTCCCAGTGTGCGACGACGGTGGCCTGCGCCAGCAGCCGCGTGCTGGCGGCCACAGCAGACGGCCCGCTGGTAGGCCTGGGCACTGGAGGCTTCGGCATTCCGAACCGCTGGTTCAGTGACGCCGTACGCCCGAGTGGTATCGAAGCGAAGACGGGCATTGTCGGCTCGTGGAATGGCGATGTGTACGGCGTTTCCGGTGGCCACATCCTCGCGGGCTGGTCGACAGGCGGCACGTTCGGAGCTCCGAACGCCCCGCTGTGGTCGGTGCACGATGTGCGAACGGGCCGGCTGCAGGCCAGCATGACCTGTGCGCACGAAGTACCGGGCTCCAACAAGGCTCGCGACTACCCCGTGATTACTTCGCCAGACCGCCGCTACCTGGCAGCCGGGCCTGTTGTCTTCGATCTGAAGCTCGGCAAGGGCATCTGTCTGGAAGGTGACGGGGACCGCAAGACGATCGCGCTCGCCTCGATCCGCGACGACGGCACGGCCTACGGGGCGGTCCAGGACAAATCGGCGGCCGATGGCGCGGAAGCGGTCGTCGCGGAGCTGAACCTGACGACCAGCACGGGTGAGCCGAAAGTTCTCGGTGTAGGTGTGGACGTTCCATACCTCACCAGCGTGAACGGGTCAGGCCTGTTCCTTGATCGTGATGGCGACAAGAATGTTCGGGTTTCGCTGCGGCGCGAACGCTGATCTCACCCCTCCGATGAACCGAATGGCTGACGAGAACGGGCGGCGCTCTCGGCCAGTGAGACAGCGCGGTGTCACGCGGCGGCAGATACCAGAGGACCGAGGCGGGCCCTGAAAGCTCCGAAGATGCCTGATGCTTCGCCGCTAGGATGCTCGTGGTTGTCGATCAAGGGGGAGTGGAATGGGGGGCGTTGAGAGGCCCGAACTACTGCCGGACTGCAACGTGCCGGTTCGCGACAGACAGCCCGACGATGTCATCCGTACCTGTCTGGTCCGATTGGCCGATGACTCACTCGGCGATAACTGGCGGACTTCCAGCCTGCACGCGTGTGAGATCCGTGGCGGGGCGGCACTGGCGGCAGCGTCGTTCGTGGTCAAGACGCCGGGACCTTGGAACGAGGACTTGCAGCGCATCCTGCGCCTGTCCGGGCTTGGTGTCGACCGGCCTTCTTATTCCTCTGCCGAATACGTCGTCGGCCTCTGCTATGTCGTGGGAACCAAGGGTCTGCCGAAGGGCATTCGTCACAGGGCCGCCGATGCCCTGGTGAATCGTGGGCGTGATGTGGGTTACGCGGAAGCCCGATATCTGCTGCCCCGGAACGGATGGGGCTGGTTGGCGGATGCGGTGCGCGAGGGGTGGGCAGTGTGGACCGCGAGCCTCTTCGCCGAAGACGAGACCGCCCCGATGAAGACCCGTATGAGGGTAGGTCTCGCTCTCGCTGAGTATGAGTACCCGGGCTCTTACGTACCTTTGGCCGTGGAGCAGCTGGTAGCAGACCCGGCCGCCGCGAGTGCGGACCGACTTGCCCTGGCAGTGGCCGTTGCACAACGTGCTCCCAAGGAAGCGGTGAGCCTGCTGTGCTGCCTCGCATCGGACCCGCTCATCCAGGCTGGGCATCGCATGCAGGCCATCCGGGAGTTGGACGAGATCGACATCGTGGCGGCCGAGAAGATGCGTGCCAGTCAGACACGTCTTCCGACAGTCCAGGTGGCGCGGGACCGACAGCGTGAAGCAGCCGAACGGGCTCAGGGGGAAGCAGAGGCCCAGCGAGCCCGGGAGACGCCGGAAGCCGTGGTGGGCCGGCTCGAGTCCGAGGTCGAGGAGATTCTGGGAGGTCTTCGGAGTCGCGGGTCAGCCGGTTGGCTGGCTGACGAGCTCGACAATCACCTTGCCGAGAGCGACTGGGAGGGAGTCTCCCAGGACGTGGCGGATATCTGCGGACTGGTTCGTGACGAAGATGTCGAATCCGCACTCCGCCTGCTGGAGGTTCTCACTCGCGTCAGGTACGGCGGCGAGGCGGATCCGGCACCGGACGAGGCTCCCTCGACTGCGGCGGCGGGTCAGGACTTCCCGATGCTTTCCCGGCGGGAGCTGGAAGAGTTTGCACGGACCGAGGCGGAGCGCTCCTGGTTGGTCTGGAAGGGGCTCGTGGAGAAGCACGGCTGGGACGACGACCCCTCTGGTGAACTCGATCACCGATTGCACGAAGTCGACCAGATGGTGGGAGCGGCGCTCCGTCAGAGGACAGGAGACCATCTGAGGGAACTCTGGAATCACCTGGTGTGGGAACTGTGGCCTGCGTTCGTGGGCGCCGCGGAGGAGAGGGACTACTCCTGTGCCCGGGAGCACCTGGCAACTGCGAGACTTCTCGCGGACGAGGTGCAACACGCCCAGACCCTGTGGCGGGACACCTCGGCCAAGAACTACTCCTTCGACCCGATGACTATGTCGTGGCCCCGTGACTTCTGGCTGGTCATGGAGGACTGGCGCCGGGGCACAGGCAGGCAGTGACGGGCAGGGGTGGTCGGTCGCCGGATAAGTCAAGCGACCGGCCCCCACCGGCGGAGGTTCTCGGGGCCCTGTCGAGACACGTTGGTCAGGGGGTGACAGACGTACGACCTGCCTCTTTGCCCAACTCCGGACCCTGGAGGCGTGTTGGGTTACGAAGGGCGGGCTGTACCGGAAGGCGTGCCCCGGCAACCCTCTGAAGCGCGACCCAAAGGCGCCTGGCTACCGCCTCCCCTAAAGCAGGCCGCTGGAGGCTGCACCTCTGGGCCCCCGAGCCGTCGGCCCACTCCCGGATGTGCGGCAGGCAGATGAGGAGGGACCTGTAGTGTGCCCGCCGTGAAGAGCGGAGACCTGGTCATAAGCCGACCGAACGACGGTACGGATGAAGCTGGCATCGGAATCGTATGCCTCGTAGGAGACGCACGCGTGGTCGTGGAGTGGTCAGACGGTCAGCGAACAGAGATTCCGCTCCCTGCCCCCTCCGACATCGAGGTGGCGCCTGCCGGCTCCCTACGGCATCGCTCGCTACGAGACGCCGAGGCCCTTCAACGGGAGTTCGCCGAATCTCCGGTCTCCGTCCTGGTGACCCTCCTCGGAGAGCGTGGCGGTACCGCGTCCTTCGGTGACCTGCGCCGGTGGATTGGTGAGTTCGAGCTTGCGGGGGGATACGACAACACTTGGTGGGGCAATGTGCGCAAAGAGCTGGACACGGATCCTCGTGTCACCAAGGTGAGGGGAGGAGCGCAGTGGAAACTGCTCCCGGCGGATCGCCTGCCTCAGGAGCACATGCCGTCTATCGCGGTTGCCACGGCTGAGCACGATGACGTCGAGGCAGCGGTGAAGACAGAGCCCTGCTCGGGCAGCGCTCCGGAAAGCCCGATGTCCTCGCTTGCGGCGGAACCGGGCGGGACGGAGTGCGCCGTCGGCCTTCTGGACGAACAACCCTCTCAGGCCTGGGTACTTCCGGGCGGCCCGGCGGAGGAGGCCGAGGGCCATCACACGGATATCCATGAGCTGTCCGAGGCTAGCTTGGGCCTATCGTCTGACGAGCGTGATCAGTATGAAGCCGCACTGAGGCGGCAGGAAGCCGCCGCAGAAGAGCTCCGGGCGGAACGGGACCGGTTGCGTCTCCGCGTCTCCGATCTGCAGGCCGAGTGCAACCGGTCCGACGAGCAGGCCGGCATTCAGAGGCAGCAGTTCGCGGACGTGTCCTCGACGCTGGAGGAGGCCAATCGGCGAGCTGAGGCCCTCGCCGACAAGGTGCAGCGGAGGGAAGAGGAGCTGCGCCAAGTACGTCAGGCGGGAAGAGCCGTCTCCCAGTCCCAGTTGCGGCAGGCTCGGATGGACGGGCTGCGGGTGCTCGCAGCCGTGTTGGCCGAGGTCGCGGACCACGTGGTTCACGCGGCGGACATGAGCGGATCCGCTGCTGCCGATGCTTTGTACCGCCGGGTCCTGACCCAGGCTGCGGCGGCGAATGTCGCGGATATCGGCGTCGTCGGCGAGGAGACAGGCTTCGATCCTGTGCGCCATCGGCTCACCACGACCGGATCCGCCGCGCGGGTCGTCGTGGAGCGGTCAGGGTTCGCGTGGCAGCCCGGAACGTCACAGGAGGTCGTCCTGGTGCCGGCGTCGGTTCGAGCCGCCGAGCAGTAGGCATAAGCAAATTCTCGATATTGGCGGAGGGGCGCCGTCTCCTGGGGGCCTCCGCGGGGAGGGGAACATGCGTGGGTGAGGGAAGGCCCCTGGTGGGCATAGATTTCGGTACGGCCACCACACTGGTGACACAGAGGCTGGCGTACGGCTTCGCCGAGACCGTGCCGATCGGAATCAGTACCTCCTGGATCCCCAGCGTGGTCGCCGCCACGACCAGGGGAGAGCTTGTCTTTGGAGAGCCCGCAGAGGCGATCGGTGGTGCCGCCGCCGTGCGGTCCGTCAAGCAGTACATCACCGACGACATGCACGGACCCCTGTCGCTCGGCACGTGGGAGTTCACCCCGGACCGGCTGGTCGCTTCCCTGCTCCGGCATGTGCTCCTACTGGCCAAGGCCAACGAGGCCCACACCGACGACGCGGAGTTCCGCCTGGCCTGTCCCGCGATCTGGGACGGGCCTCGCCGGAGGCGGCTGGCCCGGCTGGCCACGGAGGCGGGCATCCCCGTGACGGTCGCCGACATCGTCGACGAACCGATCGCGGCAGGTCTGGCCTGGTCGGAGGGGTGCCACGAGCGCGACGGCCGTCCGCCCGAAGGCACCGTTCTGGTCTTCGACTACGGCGGGGGGACGCTGGACATCGCCCTGATGTCCGTGACTGAGGACCTGGACGATCTGGAACCGGAGTTGACGGTCCTCTCGGCACGCGGCGTTCCGGAGGCCGGCGACGCGCTGGACCGACGGATCGCGGCTGACCTGGAGCGAGATCTGGAGGCACTCGGCATGCGCGTCGATCGCCTGCCGGACCCTCGGACCGTACGAGCACTGCTGCTGCTGGCGGCCCGCCGTCTCAAGGTCCTGCTTTCCGATATCCGTTTCGATAGGCAAGGCGTACCGATCGGTGGTGGTTTCACCTCCTTCCCCATGCTGGAGTACACGCGGCAGCGTCTGGAGAACGCCTTCCGTCCGCAGCTGAACCGGGCTCTGGAGTTCGTGCGAGCCGCCCTGTGCGAGGCGCGGCTGCGTCGTCAGAATGCGCCAGATCTGACCGCTCTCGCCCGGATGCCATTGGAGGAGCTTGCCGGAGACGTCGACTACGTACTCCTGGCCGGCGGGATGTCCCAGATCCCCCTGGTCCGTGAGGAGTTCTTGCGCTTCTTCCCGCAGGCTCAGGTGGAGTACGACCAGTCACTGGAAACTCCGGAGGAGTCGGTGGCGACGGGGCTCGTGGTGCGCTCCGATCGGTATCACCGGCTCAATCTCCCAAGACCAGGGTTCGATCTGGTGCTCGAATGGCAAGGCAGGGACGGCAGGACGTATCGTGAGCTCCTGTATCCGGCGTTCAAGCCGCTCTACTCCGCCGACCAGGTCTTCCGGAGGGAGAGCGACCTAGCCCACCGGTACGACAGCCAGGTACCTGGGCTTACAGGAGACACCACCGCCGCGCTCCGCGCCGTCTCAGTCGACGGCAAGGCCCTCGACTTCGTCGTGGATGGCATTCCGACACCTCATCTTCCGATCAGTCTCCGACGGTTCGCCAACTTCACGTTCACGCTGAAGGTCTCCGGAGAGATCTACGTCAAGGACTGCGCCTACCGGGAATCGCGCTTCCGGGTGGAGCGGTGGCCGATTCTGCGAGCCGGACAGCGTGATTCCGTGAGCCTGAGTACCGTGCACAACGTGCTCCCGGATCAACGGGCCGTCAAGTTCACCGATATGTACTCGCACCCTCACCAGTAGGCGTGAGGTGGAGTCCGCTGCCACGCTCGCTCCCCGCCTCCCGGCTCAGCCTTCGACCACCACAAGGGCAACCGTCTCGGTGGACAGGCTGAATCGGGAGTCGCGGTCCATCTGAGCGAGACGGGCGTCTCGCTGACCTTCCAGGAGTCCCACCCGGGCGGCGTGGAGACGGCGGATGGAGGTACTGTCCACCTCCTGCGCGAGCCGGCGGGCCTGCTCGATCTTGTGACGGTAGGTGTCCTCCACAGTCGCACGCCGACCTGCCGCGAGGGCCGCGTTCTCCGCCTGGTAGGTCTGTTTGGCAGAGAACTCCCTCTCTGCCGCCAGATCCTGCACAGTGTCGAGTACGTCCGGGAGAAGCTTCGAGAACCGTGCAGGAAGCGGCTCCGTCGCCCCTCCGAGTCCGCCATCGGCGAGACAAGTCAGGAGCGCGGTGCCCACCCCTGGCACCTCCTGGAGGGTCGCGGTGTCGACGGCCGTGGTCCAAAGCTCACGCCGAGGCCGGGCACCGTCCACCTGCGCCAGTCTGACTTCGACCAGGTATCGGGACCCCGGCGGGAGACCGGGCACCCTCACCCGTCCGTAACGACTGGTGGACTCGGTTCGTTCGGCGAACCACCAGTGGGCGGTGCGCACCAGCGGATGCCTCACGCTGAGCAGGGGGGCACCGGTCTCCGTGGAGGTCTGGGCGGTGAAGCAGGCGCGCAGCGACCGACGACGATCCGCGAGACTCGCCATTAGATCGCTGCCCCGGGAGAGGGAGAAGACCCCGGCGTCCTGAGCTTCGTACATGATCTGGCGCAGTAGGCCGCTGCCAGTGATGTCCATCAGGTCGTCGGCGGACGGGACCGGAACCATCCGGCCGACGCCGCTCTGGTGGAGGAACGCGTCGAGGAGCCCGCGGATCTCCCGCGGTCCCAGGTATCGGCCCCGCCCGGGGGTGTGTTGGTCGAAGCCCTCCACGAGCAGGTCGTCCAGGCCCGTGAGGTACTCCCGGGCCTTCTCGAGCGACGCGATGTCCTTGTCCCGGTCGACGCGGGCGACATCGATGCGGTCGATCTGGCGCTGGCGCTCCTTCTGGGTCAGATGGGGGTTCAGCACCACGCGGTGGAGTTCGCGTAGCTGGCCGTGGAGAATCGGCTCCAGCTCACCGATGGAGTCCTGAAAGACGCCGATGCGCTGATAGAGGCGCTGGAAGATGTCCGTCTCGATGGTGCCGGGCACCTGCATGTTGAAGATGAAGATCTTTTCGTGCTTCTGCCCGAACCGATCGAGCCGGCCGATGCGCTGCTCGACGCGCATGGGGTTCCACGGCAGGTCATAGTTGACCAGCACATTGCAGAACTCGAAGTCGAGGCCCTCGCTTCCGACCTCGCTCACCAGGAGAAGGTCGAACTTCCCCGCGCGGAAGTCAGCCATGATGGCAGTACGTTCCTGCGGTGGTACCCCGCCGTGCATCACCCGCACCCGGAATTCGTTACCGAGCCGCTCCTTCAGGTACTCCAGAGTGCGTTTGAAGAAGGAGAACACCATGGCCTGGCGCAGCCCCTTGGCCTGGGCCTCACGTAGCATGCCGACGAACGCCTCGAACTTGGTGTCCTGGGCCAGCGGTCGCAGCAGCCCCGGCAGGACGGCGAGCTCCTCGCCGTCCTGATCGGCAGCCTGCTTGACCGCCTCGGGCGCGACCTCGGCCTCAGCGTCGTCAAAGAGAGCCGCCTCCTCATCAAGGAATCCGGGGCGGTTCGTGGGAGCCTCGCGTGTGCCTGGACCGGCGGGCGTCCCGGAGAATCGCTCTCTCAGCCTCTGCTGCATGGCGGGGATACAGCTCGCGGCCTGCCGGAGCCACATCTGCGCGGCGAACGCGGACGCCGTCCCGCTGCGGGCGGCACGTCGTAGGCACCAGTCGTGGAGTTGATCGTAGAAGTCACGCTCCGCTGCGGTCCAGGTGACCCTCACGTCCTCGGGCACGCGTACGGCCTTGGCGTCGGGCGTGTCAGCCTTGCGCGTGCGGCTGACGATGCCCGCCAGGGCATTCAGCTCCGCAATGTTCCGCCTGGTCTCGGAGAGCTGGTGCGCCGAGAGGGGTGTCGAAGTCGTCAGGATCTGGCGCAGACGCGTGAACTCCGGTCGCTTCGCAACCAATCTGCCGAAAGTGGATCCCGACACGCGGTCCAGCGTAGGCAGCAGACCGCTCGCGCCGCCAGGGGTGGAGCCGATCCCACCGGCCAGTCGGGCCGCAACGGTGTTGAGGTGTCGATTCGGCTCCAGCTGCGCTTCGAAGACGCGGGGATCGGGGAAGGAGCCCGGATCGAGCAGGTGGACCAGGTTGTAGAGATCCTGGTTTCCGAGGTTCAGCGGGGTCGCGGATAGGAAGATAAGGGCGTCTGCCCAGTCGGCCATTCTGCTGACCGCCGCATGACTGCTGGTCTGCGCATTGCGCACGTAGTGGGCCTCGTCGACGATCACCAGGTCGAAGCGCGGTTGGAGCTCGATGAGCTCGTCCAATTGCCCCACCCTGCGAAGGCGCTCCAAGGAGATCACCCCGGCGAAGGGCTCCTCGTCGTCGCCTCGGCGCAGCGTCTTGAGGAGCTCCTCCATGCCGTTGTTGTCGAGGAGGCGCAGCCGTCGGTCGAAGCGCTGTTCCATCTCGTCCTGCCACTTCTGGACGAGCGCGGCCGGACAGATGACCAGTCCTCGGAAGTGTGTGCCGGCGCGCCGTGCGGCTCGCCTCGTCAGATGGGTGCGCTGCTCCAGCTCGTTCCAGATCAGCCCTGCCTCGATGGTCTTTCCGAGACCGACCTCGTCCGCGATCAGAAGCCGCTGACGATCCGAGTTCATCAGCTTGAGAACGGGGCGGAACTGGTAGGGGCGGAACACAGTGCGGCTCGACTGGAAGGAGTACACGGTGTCCGTGAGCGGAGTGCTGAGCTTGGCCAGGGTCAGCGTCAGCGCGGTTTCAGCCGCCGAGGCAGGTGATCCGAGTATCCACTGTTCGGGGTCGTCACACACTGCGGCGACGGCTTCGAGGTCTTCCTCGAAGACCTTGATCGATCGCCCGTCGACACCCCGCAGGGTGTACTGGACGACTTTCCCACCCACTGCGCGCGCACGGACGACGGTGTAGGCGCTGCCCCGGCCCGTGACCCGCACGACGTCACCGACGGCGTGAATGGGCTCGACCGACGACACCTCGGGCTTGGGCATCTCGAGCTGAGTCCGGCACGCGCGGTACAGCAGAAGGGCGCGATGCAGCAGGTGACTGTCCTCGACGTCGCGCAGCCGCTTGCGTTGAGTAGGCACCGGTGCGCTGCCGTCGTACAGGGCAAGGGCCGCGGTACGGCCGCCAGACCGCCGTGACTCGAACAGGTACAGCCCCGCAGGCAGGTCCTGGCCCTGCCGGAAGGCGGCCTCCGAAACCTTGCGCATGTGCGGCAGGCCAAGCCGGTCAGCAGCTTCCGACGTGTCGTAGAAGACCTCGATCGTCTGACTCAGGGCCTCCTTGTAAAGGCTCGACTCTGCCCATGGCCGGTACTGGAGTATCGCCATGTCGTCATCGGCCGGTACCCCACCCGATGCCCCATCGGACGCGCTGTCCGACGACACAGGTCTGTTCATTTCCCACCCCTACCGAGCGCTGCTTTCGGCAGTGCCTGTCTACGGTGATCAGAAGGCCTGGGCGATGACCGCCGCTGAGTCCTGCGGGCCGCCGCCCCCGAGCAGGCCCCCAGCCAGAACCGCTACTTCGCGATGTCCCGCCACCACGCGGCGACGCGGCTGTCCATCCAATAGAGCATTTCGGCCTTGCCCGTCGTGCTGTCGGAGCCGCCCTGACTGTTCTCGATCGGCCAGCGCTTCTCCTTGAACAGCTGGCCGGAGATTCGGCTGAGAGCCGCGTGTTCGTTGCTCTGCTGACGTTCCGGAAGTCCGGAGCGCTGAAGGACCTCCGTGAAGGTGATCTTCTCGTCGGGGCGCTCGGCAGTGACCTCGAACAGGGCTCGGACGCCGGGGAGATGCTTCACCCTGCTCCACAGCAGCGAGACCTGGGCCTTGGTCCACAGACCTTGGCGACCGAGGTCGATCGCGGTCTCTGTCCCGTCGATATCGGCAAGCAGTCCGTTCAGCTTGTCGCGCAGCGCCTCTGCGTCGATGAGCGCGGCGACGACCGCCGCTCGCATGGTCGCGTGCTCCATGGCGAACTCCCCCGATTGTGACTTCGTGGACGAATCCATGTGGACGCTCACCATAGGAGTTCGTCCACGAAGTCGCAAGAGATTGGGGGCAGTTCCCCGCTGGCGTGGTGCGGGCGGGTGCGAGACGGTTCTTCTGACTCGCACCGCCCCGCAGGGTCACTTCTTGGGTCAGCTCTCCCCAGCGCCGTTCGTTGACCATTCGTTGGCGAAGTGCTCCATCTGCTTCAGGACCAGGTCGATGGCCTCCGGGGCCTCGTCCGGCGGGTAGTTCCGGCGGGCCAGGAGGCGCTTGATGGCGCTGCGGAGTCGGGCGCGGACCGGCTCGCGGGCGATCCAGTCCGGCTTGAGCTTGCTGCGGACCTCCGCGACCAGCTCGCGGGCGATGCCGGCGAGGATCTCGTCGCCCATGACGGAGCGGGCCGTCCCGTGGTCGGCGACCGCGTCGTAGAAGGCGAGCTCGCGCCAGTCCAGCGGCGGCTCGAACTTCTCGCCGCGGCGGGCGTCCTCCATGACCTCCTTGGCCATCTCCACGAGCTTGGCGATGAGCTCCGCGCTCGTGCACTGCTGCCGCATGTACCGGACCATGAGGTCCTGCAGCCGCTCGGAAAAGGTCGTGCGCCGGACGATGTTGTGCCGGGTAACCTCGCGCATCTTGCGCTCGATGAGCCGCCGCAGGGCCTCTGCCGCCAGGTGCGGGGTCTCGCTGCTCTGCAGCTTCGCGACGAGCGCGTCGTTGAGGTGCGTCAGGTCGGCGGTCTCCAGACCTGCCTCGGCGAGCAGGTCGGTCACCCCGCCGGTCTCCACGACCGAGGACGTCAGCTGCGCCAGGTACAGCTCGACGTCGCGGGCGACGGGGAGGCCGCGGGCCTCGCGGTTCATCGCGTCGATCTTCGCCATGTAGGCGCGGACCTCGACGAAGAACTGGATGTCCCGGCGCCAAGCCGGATGGTCCGGGAAGCGTTCGCCGATGTCGGTGGAGCTACCGCAGAGCGCGTAGAAGCGCTCCAGGCGGTGGGAGTGCTCGCGGTAGCGTCGGCCGAGCGTCTGCCGGGGGTCGTCGAGCTTCTCGGGGTTGTTGCCCGGGGTGGCCGGGTCAAGGAGGTGGTTCGCAGCCCGGAGCGCGGCGTCGATGAACGCCGTCTTGGAGGGGATCTCCAGCCGGGCCCGCCAGTCGAGGCCGCGCAGGATGTCGTTGAGGATGTCGTACTCGTTGCGCAGCTCGTCCAACGCCCGGTCGAGATCCTGCCCGAGCGTACGGTCCTGCTGGTCGGCGTCCGTGTACTCGGCGATCGCCCGCTGGAGGTTCTCGGTGAGCGGCGCGTATCCGACGAGCAGGCCGTCCTCCTTACCCCGGAAGCGGCGGTTGACGCGGGCCAAGGCCTGCATCAGGCCGGCGCCCTTGAGCGGCCGGTCCAGGTACATGGTGTGGACAGGCGGCGCGTCGAAGCCGGTCAGCAGCATGTTGTTGACGATGAGGAGCTGCAGCTCGTCCTCAGGGTCCTTGGCCCGGTTGATGACGGCCTTGCGGCGGCTGTCGCTCAGGGCATGGGCGAGCAGCGGGGGCTCGTCCCTGCGCGTGTTCGACGAAAACACGATCTTCATCGCGCCCTTGTCGAACTCGTCGCTGTGCCACCCGGGCCGCAGGTCGCGCAGAGCGTCGTACACGCGGACGCAGATCTCGCGGGTCGCGCACACGATCATCGCCTTGCCGGTCGCCCCGCCCGTCTCGGAGACGCCGACGAACGGCTGCATCGCCGCCCGGCGCGTCTCCCAGTGCTGGACAAGGTCGGCGGCGAGCTCACGGATGCGGGCGGGCGCACCGTACATCGCGTTCATCGTGGCGACGGCCTGCTCGACGCGCCGGCGCTCGACGTCGTCGAGCCCCTCGGTGATGTGGTCGGCCTTCTCGTCGATCTCTGTCGGGTCGACGTCCCGGTCCATCATGAGCTGGATGACCCGGCTCTCGTGGAAGACCTTGACCGTCGCCCCGTCGTCGGCGGCTCGCTTGAGGTCGTACACGTCGATGTAGTCGCCGAACACCTCGCGCGTGTTGCGGTCGGCCTCGGAGATCGGCGTACCGGTGAAGGCGAGGAGCGTGGCGTGCGGGAGCGCGTCCCGCAGGTGGCGGGCGTAGCCGTCGAGGTTGTCGTAGTGGCTGCGGTGCGCCTCGTCGACGACGACGATGATGTTCCGGCGGTCAGAGAGGAGCGGGTGGTCCGCGCCGGACTCCTTCTCCTCCTTCGTCCGCCCGAACTTCTGCAGCGTCGTGAAGAGGATGCCGCCGACCCGCTTGGCCGCGAGTTCCTCGCGGAGCTCGGCCCGGGTGAGGACCTGCTTCGGCGCCTCCGGGAGGATCTCGCTCTCCAGGAACGTCGAGTACAGCTGGTCGTCGAGGTCCGTGCGGTCCGTGATGACGACGACGGTCGGGTTCAGGAGGGCCGGGTCCTTCATCACCATGGTGGTGGTGAGGACCATCTCCTCGGACTTGCCCGAGCCCTGCGTGTGCCAGACGACGCCGGCTTTGCCGTCGCTTGCGGCGGCCACGCGTACGGCCTCGGCGGCGCGGGTCACGGCGTAGAACTGGTGCGGCTTCGCGATCCGCTTCATCCTCTTCGACGGGACGAAGTTGATGAAGGACTTGACGAGGGTGAGGAACCGGTCCTGGGTGAACAGCCCGTGCAGGGCCAAGTTCTGGCCCGAGTCCCATATGCCCTCGGCGGAGAACAGGTCGACGCGCTCTCCGAGCTCGTCTGTGTTCCACGGCGCGAAGTGCTCGTACGGCGTGAACGGCGTGCCGTACTTGGCGGTGATGCCGTCCGAGACGAGGACGACCGTGTTGTACCGGAACGCGGTCGGGAACTCCTCGACGTAGCGGGTGACCTGGGTGTGCGCGTCCTGGAGCGTCGCGTCCTCGTCGCCGGCGCGCTTCAACTCCAGGACGGCGAGCGGCAGCCCGTTGACGTACAGCACGACGTCGAAACGGCGGCGCTTCTCGCCGTCGATGACGGTGACCTGGTTGAGGACGCGGTACACGTTCGCGTCCGGGTTGTCGAGGTCAACGAGCCGGATGGTGGGGTTATGCTCGGCCCCGAAGGCGTCGGTGTACGTGACGGACCGGATGCCGGCGGTCAGGTAGCCGTGGGCGGTGCGGTTCTCCTCGTACGTGTCCTGGGAGGACGGGGTCGCCGCGATGCCGACGGCGTCCCGGACGGCGTTCAGTGGAAGGTCCGGGTTGAGCCGCTCGACCGCGTCGCGGAGGTCCGGGTACAGGATGAGGTCGTCCCAGGACTTGCGGTGCCCGGAGCCGACCGCGAACTCGTTGCCGGAGGCGGGCTCCCAGGCGAGCTCGGCCATCTCTTCACGGGCGAGCTGCTCCCAGTCAGCCTCGTAGGGGCGGTGGTTCTCTCTGTCGTCGCCGCCAGAGGGGTACGTCATACGTGGTCCTCGACAATCTTCTCGGCGTCCTTGACGCGGAGCCGGCCGGACATGAGCTGGGGGAGAAGGGTGTCGCGGAGGGTAGTGAAGGTGCGGTTCTCGTCTTGCAGGGACTTCAGGTGGGTGAAGGCCGCTTTCGCGTGCCGACCGAACGAGGCCAGCTCATCGGTGTCGGGACGATTCACGATGAAGTTTGCCGCGTCCGCTGCGCTGACTCTCTGACGCCCGGATGTGCCGACCATGGCGCGAATCGCATGCTCGCGGAATCTTCCGTCACGCGCCAGGAAGTAGCTTAGTTCAGCAGGGACTCCGGGGAGGGAGCGCATCACGATGAACTCGGTGGATCCGAGACCCACTTCGCCGTCCTCCATGAAGTCGACGTATCCGGTCTTCCCGTTCTCCAGACACGGGGTGATACGCGCCAGAAGCGTGTCGCCGTTCATGAATCGCGGGCCGGACTTCGGAGCGCGCCGAGTCCAGACGGGAATGCCGGCCCGGTCGGTCTGCAACGCGGCCATGTCCACATACACGGGCTCATCGGCTTGAGGCCTGGACAGCTTCGGGTTGAACTCGACGAGGTCAGTGACGGCGATGGCCTCCTCGCCATCAGGCTCGTCGGACAGTCCCAGTTCCGTGAACCTGTACTGAAGCAGGCGCTCATACGTGGTGGCGATGCGCTCGTTGACGGCGATCTTGTCGTCCACCGCGCCCAGGACCTCCGCTACCGCCGACTGCTCCGCGCGGGACGGCTTCGGCACCATGAGTCCGCGGATGCTCTGAAGGGAGTTGGCGAGGCTGGGAACCCCGGTTGTGACGGCATGCTCAAGGATGCTGTGCTGGCCGGCGGAGGACCTGAACCAGTAGTAATAGAACTCGGGTACGGCGTGGCGCTCGTCGATACGGGCCTTCACCTGGCTGCCCGAGATTGCATACTTCTCATAGCGTGAATTACGCGGGATCATCGAGACCTGGCCGACCGTCCCCTTGCGAGTAAAAATGATATCCCCGGGCTTTACGAGCGCAGACTCGATTTCCTCGGCTTTCTCGTCCGCGATGTAGACGAAGCCGTCGTCGAAGAAGATTCCCTGCGCCAGATTCACTCCGCGAATGAATGGCACTCCGGCCTCGCGGTAGTCGCTGGTAGTCACCTTCGATCCGAACGGGCCGATGGAGAACGCCCAACGCTCCGGTGAGGCCAGCTGGTCGAAACGGACCTTCTCCCAATCAGCCATGGGTCACCCTCCCCAGCTGCTTCCGCACCGTCTTCTCCAACTCTGCGGACTTTTCGAACAGTTCAAACAGTTCCTCGGTTAGAGAGGTGATCCGCGCCGCCACCGCTTCGACGTCTTCTTCCTCCGTCTCGACGGCCCCCACGTAGCGACCAGGCGTCAGGACGTACCTGTGCTCCCTGACCGTCTTCAGGTCCGCCGAGAAGCAGTATCCGGGCTTATCCTCGTACGTCAGGCTCTCGTCCTGTGCCGAGGCCGTCCCCCGCCACGCGTGGTACGTGCCGGCGATCTTCGCCAGGTCGGCGTCCGCGAACACACGCTCCGTGCGGTCCGCCATCTCGCCAATGCTCCGGGCATCGATGAACAGGATTTCCCCGCGCCGGTCGGCCAGGCCCTTCGCGCCCTGCGGTGACTTGTCCTTGGCCAGGAACCACAGGCACGCCGGGATTTGGGTCGTACGGAAGAGCTGGGACGGCAGGGCGACCATGCAGGCCACTAGGTCCGCCTCCACCATCGCCTGGCGGATTTCGCCTTCGCCACTCGACTGGGAGCTCATAGAGCCGTTGGCCAGGACGATGCCGGCCGTGCCACGCTCGCCCAGCTTCGACACCATGTGCTGGAGCCACGCGTAGTTGGCGTTGTTCTTCGGGGGGACGCCGTACTTCCAGCGGGCGTCGCTCTCGTCCCGCGCCCAGTCCTTGATGTTGAAGGGCGGATTGGCCATCACGAAGTCGGCCTTGAGGTCCGGGTGCTTGTCGTCGGCGAAGGTGTCGCCCCAGCGGGCGGCCAGGTTGCCGTCGATGCCGTGGATCGCGAGGTTCATCTTCGCGAGGCGCCAAGTGCGCTCGTTGAGCTCCTGGCCGTAGACCGCGATGTCGGCCTTGTGCCCACGGCCCCGGTGCGCCTGGATGAACTTGCTCGCCTGGACGAACATGCCGCCCGAGCCGCACGCCGGGTCGTACACGCGCCCGTTGTACGGCTCCAGGATTTCCACGATCAGCCGGACGACCGACTGCGGGGTGTAGAACTCGCCACCCCGCTTACCCTCCGCCCGCGCGAAGTTGCCGAGGAAGTACTCGTACACCTCGCCCAGGACGTCCTGCGCCGGCTTGTCCTCGGTCCCGCCGAAGCGGGCGTCGCTGATGAGGCCGACGAGTTCGGCCAAGCGCTTCTGGTCGACGTTGTCGCGGTTGAAGATCTTCGGGAGGACACCGGTCAGGGCGGCGTTCTCCCGCATGACTGCGTCCATCGCCCCGTCGAGGAGTTCACCGACGCCCTGGCTCTTGGCGTTGGCTGCGATCCAGGACCAGCGGGCGGTTTCCGGGACCCAGAAGACGTGGGCGCCGGTGTACTCGTCGCGGTCCTCCAAGAAGTCGCCGATCTGATCCTCGGAGATTCCGTCCTCGGCGAGCTCCTTGGCGAGTTCGTTGCGGCGCTCCTCGAAGGCGTCGGAGACGTACTTCAGAAAGATCAGGCCGAGGACGAATTCCTTGTACTGCGCGGCGTCCATGGAGCCGCGCAGCTTGTCGGCGGCCTTCCACAGGATCGCCTGGATCTCCTTGGGCGTGGAGGCGCTGAACAGCTCCTCCTGCTCGGTGGGCTTCTTCTTGCGCGGGGGCATGAGGTGGGCCGTCTCCTTCAGTCGTCGGTTCCGGGAAGTTCGGGCAGGTTCTGGATGGTCAAGGTGCCGTCGGCCATGCCGGCGGCCGTGATGCGGGCCAGGTCGTCGAGCGCCTCGGACTGTTGTCGCAGCAGCTCCGCCCGGCGCTCGATCTCGGCGAGCACGGCCTCGTACCGTTCCAGCTCCTCGCGCCCCAGGTCCGGGACGCTCAGGTCTTCGATGCCGCGCGACGCGCGTACGGCCCCGCTGGTGCGGCCGTGGTCGTAGGCGGAAGCCCGCAGCAGTGCCGCCAGGACCCGGGGCCGCACCGGGGGGTCGGCGTCGGGGTGGACGCGCAGGATGCGGGCGGGAGCGATGACGACCGACAGGCCCTCGGTGTCGACGTGGACGCCGAAGCGCGGGCTGGTGGTGACGACGAGGTCGCCCGGCTCGGTGAACTGGACGTGCTCGTACGCCGTGAGCACCAGGCCCCGGTCGATGCGGCGGCTGCCGAACCGCGAGGCGCCGAGGATCTCCGCCGGCCCGATCACCGCGTAGTGCCCGTCGGCCGCGAGGTGCTCGGGGGCGATGCGGTGGCCGGGGCGGCGGCGCAGGCGGCGGTCCTTGAGGAGACGGCGGACGGTCGTGCGACGGACCGGCTGGTCTTCGGGGCGGAGTACGGCCCCGGTCTTCAGAGGGCCGTCGATGCCGGCCCGGCGCGTCGCCCGCTCCTCGAGTTCGGCGAGGTGCCGCTCCACGTCGGCGATGCGGGCGGGGCGTTCTACGACGGCTCTGGTGTACCGGGATTCGGGTGAGCGGTGCTGGGGTGTGAAGGCAGAGCCCGGCCGGTCGTCGAGATCCTTCGCCGGCACGACGACCGCATGGCGGAACTCGTGGCGGCGGTCCCCACGCCATGCGGAGGCTCGCCAGATTGCGATGTCCTCGGCGAGCACGTCGAGGACCGGCTCGGTGAGCGGCTGGGCGGAGTAGTCGGCGAGGAGGACACGGCCCGCGCGCTCGTCCTCGGGGGTGCGGGCGAGGATCCAGACAGCGGTGCGGTAGCCGGGGCGGTAGGCGAACGCTCCGTCGGGCAGGCTGATCGCCGCCTTGAGAAGGCCCTCGCCCAGGAAGGAGCGGCGCAGCCGGTCCGCGTCGCTGTGCCGGGGCAGCGAGCGGACGAGCGCGTCGGCCGGGCCGAGGACGACCGCCGTCGAGCTGTCGCCGAGGTAGTCGGTGAGGTCCTGGATCCGCTCCAGGGTCCGGCGGGCGCTGCGGGTCTCGCTCGCCTCGTACGGGAGGACGCAGACCAGTACGTCGGGGTCGCCCCAGTCATCCGTGGCCAGCTCCTCGCCCTCGGTGACGTCGAGCAAGAACTCGAAGACGCCCCGGACAAGCATCCGGCGCCGGACGAGGCGGGCGAGCGCCGAGTCGGGTTCCGCCGCGAGGTAGGTGTGGCCGGAGTCCTCTGGCGCCGTCGTGTGCAGGGCGGCGAGCAGGTCGCCGCTGCGGGCATACGGGGTGGCGAGGACGGCCTCGTCGGTCAGGGTGTCGACGCCGGCCAGGGCCGCGAGGGCGCGGGCCACCACAGGGGTGGGTTCGTCGGCGGCGAGGTCGTGGGAGCCGAGGCGACGGCGGGCATCCAGAACCCAGCCGAAGGCTTCGGCGGGGGTGTAGGCGGCCTCGGTCAGCTCGTCGGCGAGCGCCCCCAGGGCCGGGCCCAGGTGGTCCGGGTCGGGGACGGCCCGCAGCTCGGAGAGGAGGAAGGTGTCCTCAGCGTCGAGGTCGGCGGCCTGATCGAGGAGGTCGCCCCAGGCGTGCTCGCTGACGGGAGCGTCGTACTGCTGGCGCAGGCAGATCAAGGCCGTCAGTGCACCCACCAGAACGGGGGCGGAGAGGCCGGAGGACCGCCAGGCAGAGAGGGTGTGCAGGGCCGCCTCGGCCCGCAGGCGGCGGGGCTCGGCGTTGCCGCGGCCGGTCCGGATCAGCCAGTCGACGACCTCCCGGGCATCGAAGAGCGGGCTGCCGCTCTCGCGGGTCACCGGTGCGGGGAAGTCGGAGTGGCGCCGGCTCCAGGTGGTGGGGACGGGCCGCTTTACCTGGGCCAGGGCGGCGATCTCGGCGTAACCGATACGCCAGGAGAGCGGGCCCGGCAGGATGGGGGAGTCGCCGACAGGCGTCGGGCTGCTCATCGGTCCTCCTCCGTGCCGTGGGCTTTCGCGGACGTCCACGGAGCTCCGCGGAATCGCGTCCGCCGTGACGGCTCCGGGAGCCGTCGGCGACGAACGACAGAAAGCCTACCGCCGATCAAGGAATGATCCATCGGCTGCCTGATAACCCCTCTTATCAAAATGACGGAGCCACATCCTCCGTGTGAGTGGCAGGTTCCCCTCATTAACAGGCCGATCGCGTGACGACCACGCGATCCCGGGAAGCCAGGGAGCTCCGTCATGACCGGCACATCACCCATGCAGCCCGGCCCCCCTCACTCCGGCCCCGGCGGCGGCCCCGTGCCGCCGCCGGCCCCCACACGCAGGCTGTCCCGGGCGAAGGCGTGGCTGACCCACGGCGTAACGGCGTTCGTCGCCCTGATCGTCGGCGTAGCGATCGGCAGCCCCGACGCCACCGAGGACAAGGCCGGCCGGGAGCGGCCCGCGCCCACGGTCACCACGCCCTCCCGGGCCGCCGAGACCACGCGCGCACACGAGCCCCGGCCACCGAACCGGCGCCCGCTCGCACGACGGCCCCGAGCACCCCGTCCCCCGAGCCGACCGCGAAGCCCGGCCCGGCAACCTCCTTCAAGGGGGACGGTCAGTACCTGGTTGGCGAGGACATCGAGGCCGCCACGTACATGACCGCCGGTCCGGTGGACAGCCTCTTCCCCAACTGCTACTGGGCTCGGCACAAGGACGCCTCCGGCGAGTTCTCGTCGATCGTCGCCAACGGAAACGTCCAAGGGCAGACCCGTGTGACCGTCCGCAAGGGCGAGTACCTGGAGGTCAAGGGCTGTCTGCCGTGGAAGAAGGCCGGCTGAGCCACTGATCCGGGCTTCTGCCTTCGCTCCGACCCGAAGCGACCGCTTCCCTCGTCCCGAACCGGAGGAACCGTGGGCCGCCGTTCTCCCCTTGCCTGTCCGCGGGCCAAGGCCGTGCCCGGGCCCGTGGTCCTTGCCACCGATGCTCCCGCCGCGCCCCCGATGGAAGGACTGTCCGAATGGCCACCCCTCCCGAACAACCGCCGAGTATTCCAATGCCCCCTCCGGAGCCGCCCGTGTCCGGGGGTGAAGGGTCGGCCCCCGCTCGCAACGCTCCGGCGGACGCATTGCGTTGGTCCCGGCAGCCCCGCTCTGCGATCCTCGCAGTCGGCCTGGCCCTCGGCGTCGCGGTCACGGGTGGCTGCTGGCTGATCGTCTCCCTGTCCGGCGGCGCCGCGTCCTCCACCGAGAAGACCTTCGGGACGAGCGGCACGCTCACCCTCGCCGACTCCTCCCTCTCCTTCCTTGAGGAGGGAGAGGGCTGCACCGGGCTGGACGGCTACTCGGACATCCAGCGCGGTGCGCAGGTCAACGTCACCGGCGCAGACGGCACTCTCGTCGCCACCGGCGAACTGGAAGGCGGGAAGAAGGCCGCGCTGGGATGCGAGTTCCCGTTCACGATCGAGGGGATACCTCAGGGCTCCAAGTTCTACACGGTGGAGGTGTTCCCACCGCGGCGGCCTCACCCAGACCGAGGACGAACTGCGTTCCGGAGGGCTCACGTTCACCCTCGGGCGATGACTGAACGACGGCACGGGCCGGACGACTGCCCTGGCGGCTCCGACCGAGCTTCCCGGCGCCAGGGCCTCGTCACGCCAAGGAGTGCGAAAGAGGCGGCGGCGGAGCTCAACTTCGTTCCTGGAGCGGAAGGTTGATAACCCCGATTACCAGTCAGTCGTTGAGGATATGTCTCGCCATCTCTCTAACGTTCCGTCCTGTCAGCAGGTGGTGCACGACACCGCCTCATCCCGCCACACCGCGCAGGAGGCCCTTCGTGACCGAGACGGAACAGCACCAGCAGACCGCGCTTCCCCTCGCCGAGACGGTGGCGACGCGCCTGGCCGAGTCGGCTCTCACCGACCCCGTCAAGGCCCTGCTCCGCGACGCGCTCGGCAGCGGCACCGCCGACGCCGGCACCACCACGTCGTCCGCCGTCTCGGGGCGCGTCTACCTCGGCTCCCTCGCCGTCAACGGCCTCCGCGGCATCGGCCCCCGTGCCCGGCTGAGCCTCAGCCCCCGCCCGGGCGTCAACCTCGTCGTGGGCCGCAACGGCTCCGGCAAGTCCAGCCTCGCCGAAGCCATCGAGGTCGGCTTCACCGGCACCCGGGCCCACCGGCCGGGCCAGGACGCCACGCGCGGCGGCCACTGGTACAACCTCCACAACGCCGACAGCCCCAAGATCGAGCTCAAGCTCGCGATCGAGGGCGACACCGGCAACAGCACCCTCGCCCGCACCTGGACGAGCCAGGAATTCGGCAGCTCCGAGGCCACCTTCAAGCGCCCGGGTCACGGGACGGTCCCCGTGGCCGAGGCCGGCTGGGACACGGCCCTCGCCGATCACCGGCCGTTCCTCTCGTACACCGACCTCGACCTCATGCTCACCGGCAAGCCGTCCGAGCGGTACGACGCGATCGCCACCATCCTCGGCATGGAGCTGCTCTCCACCGCGACCAACCGGCTGAGCGTGCGGGAGAAGGCCCTCGCGTCCGTCGCGAAGGAGATGAAGGAGGCCCTCCCCGGCCTGAAGGAGTCCCTCTACACGCTGGAGGACGACGACCGCGCCGTGCGGGCCCTGCTCGCCGTGGACACCCCGGGCGCCCCGGACCTCGACACCATCGACGCCCTCGTCGCCGGTCTTCCCCCGGCCGACGACAGCCGGCTCGCCGAGCTCCGGATCGAGGCCGGGGTGCAGGGGCCCGACCTGGCGGAGGTCGAGGAGGCCGTCCGGCGGCTGCGGAACGCCCTCGCCGACGTGGAGGACCTGCACGGCACCGACGCCGAGAACGCCCGGCTGCGCGCCGACCTGCTGGAGAAGGCCCTCGCCCACGCCGACCGGCACCCCGACGACGACGTCTGCCCGACGTGCGGAACGGAACGGGTCCTCGGACGGGAGTGGTACGACCGCGCCTCCCGACAGGTGGCGGAGCTGCGCCACGAGGCGAAGTCCGCCGAGGACGCGCACGCCGCCGTCCGGACCGGCAAGCGGAACCTCCACAACCTCATCGAGAACCCCCAGCGGATCCCCGTTGCACTGGCCGGCCCGTGGAAGGCGTGGACCGACTGCTGGCAGATCACCGCCCCCGCCGAGCTCGCCAGGAGCGCCGAGGAGGCCGCCACGGTCCTCGTCGACGCCTGCGACACCGTCAGGAGGCACGCGGCCCGCGAGCTTGAGGAGCGCGACGAGCGGTGGCGCGCGCTCGTCACCCGGCTTGCCGCCTGGGCGGACAAGGCGCGCGAGACCGAGCGGGACAGGCCTCTGCTGGGCAACCTCCGGAAGGCGGTGAAGTGGCTCAAGGACCTCTCCACCGAGCTGCGGGAGCAGCGCATGGAGCGCTTCACCGACGCCACGCAGGGCATCTGGGAGCGCCTGCGGCAGGAGAGCAATGTCGATCTCACGGCCGTCAGCCTGAAGGGCAGCGAGAAGGCGAACGTCCGCAAGCTCGTCATGGCGGCCTCCGTCGACGGCCAGGACGCCCCCGCGCTCGACGTCATGAGCCAGGGGGAGCTGCACTCCCTCGCTCTCTCCCTCTTCCTGCCGAGGGCCACGACCGCGGACAGCCCGTTCGGCTTCCTCGTCATCGACGACCCCGTACAGTCCATGGACCCGACCAAGGTGCACGGACTCGCCCAGGTGCTGCACGAGTTGGGCAGGCATCGGCAGATCGTCGTCTTCACCCACGACCCTCGTCTGCAGAAGGCGTTTACTGACCAGGAGCTGCCGGTCACGGTCTTCCAGGTGACGCGGGGCGAGAGGTCTCGGGTGAAGGTCGACCGCATCGACGACCCGGTCGCGCAGGCCATCGGCGACGCCCGGGCCATCGCCGCCACCCGGGGCCTTCCCCCCGAGACGTACAGCCACGTGCTGCCCGGCCTGTGCCGTATCGCCCTGGAGAACGCCTTCCTGGAGGCCGCGTGGATCCGACACCACCGCACCGGCGGATCGGAACACGACCTCCAGGCCGCGATCGACAGCGCGGAGAGGTTCCACGAGGTTGCGGCCTTCGCCCTCTTCGGCGACGTGGAGCGCGGTAGCGACGTCAGGGAGGAGGTGCGCCGCCGCTACGGGAGCCCCGCGTGCTCCCTGATCCACCAATGCCAGAAGGGAGCCCACCCCGACGGCACCTCGATCCCCAACCCCCACCGCTTCGTCACGGACGTCGAGGCTCTGGCGCAGAAGATCCGCAAGCCGGAGGTGACCGCATGACCACCCCTGCCCCTGCTTCCGTCGAAGGTCTGCTGCTGACGGCCGACCGCCTCCTCGACGGCGAACTCGCCGACGCCACCACCGCCGGTCGGCACCGCGGCGCCTGCCTCGCGCTGCGGACAGCGCTGGAGCTCTGCGTCGACCGGGTGCTGGAAGCCGCGGCACCCGGTCTGTCCCGCACCACGGGGCGCGCCAAGCTGCTCCTCCTGCACTCCGTCGCGTCGGCCGAGACGGCCCGACGGGCGAAGGCCCTCTGGTCCCAGCTGAGTCTGGGGTGCCACTACCACCTGTACGAGCTCGGGCCCACGTACGACCAGGTGAGGGCCTGGCGGGCCGAGGCCAGCGGCCTCGTCCGGGAACTGATCCACTGACCGTTCGTCACCGTCTGGTTTCTGATAGTTGTTTCAGCGGGGTACGGGCACATGCCCGTGGCGGTGTCCCCCGACACCGCAGGGAGGACGCACATGAGCACCACCACTCGGGACGAGATCCTCGCCGGCGAGCAGCGGGCGGTGGACCACGCGTACGACTGCTACACCACGAGACTGGCTGAACTGATCGGCACCTCGGCGGCCACCGCCTCGGCGAGCGGCAAGGACGTCATCGCCAATCAGGCCGAGGCACAGGCCCGCTCCGAGGCGTACGGAGGGCTCGACGACATGAGCCCTCATCTGCCCTGGCCGACGGTGTACGGACACCTCAACGAGACCCAGGGCCTGCCCTTGCCCCAAGAGGACGAGGATCACCAAGCCTGACCGCTGCCTGGCGGCAGAGGTGAATTACCACCCCGCAGGTGGCCTGTGCAGTCGACGGCGGACACCCCCCGCACTGCTGCGGATTCACCCACGTGTCGGCCGGCAAGACATCGTGGACCCAGCGATCACAGTCGAAATGGAGAACTCAATGAGCACTTACGCCGACCCACTGGTCGACGGTGCAACCCCGATGACCGCGTACGAGGGGCAGGTATGGGACACGCTCAATGAGCACTGGCAGCGCCGTAACAACCGCCGGGGTCTGCCGAACTGGGCAAGCGCCGCGCTCGGTCGTACCGGTGAGGTCGCGGGAAACGCCGTGAGACGGGTCAAGGACGCTGTGCCGGAGGCGGTCACGGAACCGATCCGTCGCGCAGGCGACGCGGTCGCCGACACGGCCATGCGGCCGGCGCTCGCAGGCGCGGCAGCATTGCTCGAGCTGGTCAACGACTGGGCCATGGATCTCAACAACCCGAAGAACGTTGAGGAACTCGCCCGGAAGCACGGCTTCGAAATCGACAGTTTCTCCGAACTGCGGCAGCAGGACCTCCAGGTCTGCGACCGGCTGCTGACCCGCAACACCCTCAAGTGGCGAACCGCTGGCGCATTCGAAGGCGGAGCCATGGGCCTGCTGGCCATGGTCCCCGTAGCCGGTATCCCCGCCGCGATGACCGCGGACATCCTCGTCATCCAGGTTCTGAGCACGTCGATAGCAGCGCGCATCGCGTACTCCTACGGCTACGACGCCAAGGACCCCAAGGAGCAGGACTTCATTGAACGCCTTGTACAGCGGTCCTTCATGGCACAGGCGGCTAAAGCCAAGCCGTTGCGTGACGTCGCACGGGCAGCGGACGCGGTCAAGGGGCGCGTGAACTGGTCACAAAAGCTCCGCCAGGACCACCGTCTCCTGGCCGCCCTTGAGACGTTGATGCAGCAGCTGGGCCCGGCCGGCTCCAGGGTGCCCGTCAAGAGCGTCGCCAAGGTCGTGCCGTTCGTGGGCGTCCTCGTCGGTGCCGGCATGAATTCGGCGGTCCTCGGAGGCGTGGCCGCCGACGCCCAGCGGTACTGCCAGACCCGGTTCCTGTGCGACAAGTACGGACTGCCGCTACCGGCGGTACTGGCGACCGACCGGGACGACGACCCCCAGGCCAGCACCATGTAAGTGATGGCCGCCAGCCCATGCCCCCCGGCGGGGTGTCTGCGGAGTCGGCTGCGCCCCCTCGCCTCCGCGGCCGGTGTGCATGATTGCATGATGGAGCTGTCCTCCAAGGCCGCCGCGTCCTGCCGCCATCGGCAGGGGGCGACCGGCAGCTCGGCGCGGTGGTGGTCGGGCATCGCTCAGCTGCATCCCAGGGAGGGGCGCGGTGAATCGCCGGCCAGTCAGGTCGGCGGTGAGCACTGCCTTCCATATTGATCCACTGACTGTTCGTCACTATCTGGTTTGTGATATTTGTTTCAGCAGGTACGGGCGCATACCCGTGGCGGTGTTCCCCGGCACCGCAGGGAGGGCGCACATGAGCACCACCTGCGGGAGCTCCAGCGGTCGCGCGGTGGTCGGATGAGGGACATCGTCGAGACCATTTGGCGTGACCGGATGGAGCTGGTCACCGGCTCCCCCTCGGACATCCTCTTCGTGCAGGGCGGGTTCTGACGCCCCGGTGAAGTGCTGGCCCCGGCAACCAGGGGTACAACTCGCAGGAGCTCAACAAAGAGAGATAGGGCCGCCGGGAATCCACCCCTCGACGTATCCGGTGGTCAGCAGGACGATGCCCTCAGGGTGGATCTCCCGCCTCCGCCTGCGTAGGTCCGAGACACCCCATCGAGCGTGTGCGGGCGACCTCTGCTCGATTGCCGCCCCCTCGGCGTCGCTGATGCGGACGATGAAGACGCGTGCCGCCGTCACGCGGTCGAACTCCCAGTTGTCGCCGGCGCGCGACTGCCGGACTCCGTAGACGGAGCCGAAGCGTGGATTCGTCAATCCGAATTGCTCGTCCAGGAATCGGACAGCCGACTCCACGAATTGTGTTCCGCTCGTCATGCGGACCTGCGGGACGGTCCAGCCGCCGCAGCATCCACCGCACAGCAGGAGCCTGCGCTGGTCGTCCAGCAGAAGGAGATATGCGCGGCGATCGAAGCGGGGCCAGGGCACCCAAGGGGCAGCGTGTGGTGTCACGTCCCAAGCCTCACGTGCTGCTATTTGAGTAGCAATCCCTGCGGTGCCAGATGGGTGAGCTGACGTGTCCAGGGGGTCGGGCTGAGGTGCTCCAGCCAGCGCTCCAAGTGGCAGCCTGTGGAGGACGTGGGGCCTGGCGTGGCCTGCGCGAACCCGGAAGTCGTTGGGAAAAATGCCCTGGCGCGTTTGGTGGCCTGCCAGCGCATTCACCCTGATCTGCGGCGATCTGATTTCCCACAGATCCCACGAAGGCGGGGGCTTGTCGCGAACAGTGTCGGAGAACCCCGCTGGGGCCGCCTGGCGCGGACGGACAAACGTTCTGGCCAGCTTGCGTGCGTACGCGGAGCGGGCAGCGTCCTTACGGACACTTTCCCGGGCACACGCCTGGTAGCCGACTGACCGCTGACAGCCTAGCGGATCAGGCCGGCCGAGGTCGCCTCGATTGGCGTGCGGCTACCCCAGGCCCATCTCGGACCCTGTGACCTGCACGTTCAGGCGATGTCGCGTGTGTGGGGCCGCTGTCGGGACGGTGGCCGACTGCGAGACGTGGCCGTGGCGGCTGCGGCTCTCTCGGCGTTGACGAAGTGTGGGGGCGGGGTGGATCCCGGACGGCTGGTCAGCGTCACCCCAGGTCCGCCTTGGTGAGCGGTCGTCGGTCGAGTCCGGTCCTGGTCATCAGCGCCAGGAGCGCCGCGACGAGCGCGAGGGCGGCCAGGGTCGCGAAGAGGTGCGGGTAGCCGCCGAGAGGGCCGGCGAGGGCCGTGCCTGCCCAGGGGGCGAGGGCGGCCGCGATGTGGGCCGGGGCTCCGAGGAGGGCGGAGAGGCGGCCGTAGTGCGTCGTGCCCCATCGGTCGGTGACGGCTGTGGCGTGGAGGAGGGTGAGGTTGCCCCGGACGACGCCGGCCAGGATCGAGAGCAGGACCAGGAAGGACACGGGGCCCGGGACGAGGGCGAGTGCGGCGGTGGTCGCGCTGCCGAGGGTGATGAGGGTGACGGTGCGCGTCGTCACCGAGGTGCGAGCGGCCAGGCTCGCGTAGAGGGTCCGCCCGAGCGTCTGGCCCGCCCCGCCCAGTCCGAGTGCCCAGGCGGCCTCGGTGGGCGTGGCGCCGCGCTCGATGAGGAGCGGGATGAGGGCGATGACCACGGCGTACATGGCGAAGCTGGAGAGCGTGAACGCCGCGGCCAGGAGCAGGAAAGGGCGGCTGCGGGGTATGCGCGTGCGGTCGACGGTGGGTGGGGGCGGTGGGGCGGGCGGCCAGGGGGCGCGCAGGGCGAGGGCGTGCGTGGGGACGGTGATGACGGCGAGGACGACCGCCAGGACCGCATAGGTGGCTCGCCAGCTCAGGTGTTCCGCGAGGAGCGCGGTCAAGGGCGCGAAGACGGTGGAGGCCAGTCCGCCGGCGAGGGTGACGATGGTCAGGGCGCGGATCCGGTCGGGCCCCCACCAGCGGGTCAGCGCGGCGAATGCGGGCGGGTAGAAGGTGGCGGCCATGGCGGTGCCCGCGAGGAGCCAACCGAGCGTGAAAACGATCAGGTTGGGGGCGGTCGCGACGACCAGCAGGGCGAGTACGCCGACTGCCGAGCCGACCGTCATCACGGCCCGCGGGCCTCGCCGGTCGAGGATCCTGCCGATCGGGATCCCGGCCAGGCCCGAGATCAGGAGCGCGAGCGAGAACGCGGCCGTTGCCGCGTTGGTGGACCAGCCGGTCTCGGCGGTCAGGTGGGGGAGCAGGACGGGGAAGGCGTAGTAGACGATTCCCCAGCTGGTGATCTGCGTGGCACAGAGCGCGGGCAGCACGGCGCGCGGCCGCGCCCGGACCCCCGTCCCGGTCGCGGCCGTGTCGGCCTGGATGTGCTGCACGGTGGTCAGCAGCCGCCGGAGGAGGCCGGGGCGCCGATCGTGAGCGTGGCGGGGGCGGAGCAGCAGCCGCCACCGGTCGCTTCCGCGGGCTCGGGCTGGTCGAAGAGGCCGGCGCCGCCGCACACCCCGGTCTCGGGCAGGGTGAGCTCGACGCGCTCGGCGGCTTCCTGATCGCCGGCGAGGGAGGCGGCGACGGAGCGGACCTGCTCGTATCCGGTCATGGCGAGGAAGGCGGTGGACCGCCCGTAGCTCTTCATGCCGACGAGGTAGACATCCTTCTCCGGGTGGGAGAGCTCCTTCACGCCGTGGGGGTAGACCGTCCCGCAGGAGTGCTGGTTGGGGTCGATCAGCGGGGCCAGCTCCACAGGCGCCTGGAGGCGCTCGTCGAGGCCGAGGCGCAGTTCGGAGACGAAGGAGAGGTCGGGGCGCAGGCCGGTGAGGACGATGACCTCGTCGACCGGCTCCAGGCGGTGGCCGTCCTCCGAGACCAGGACCACCCGGTCGCCGTCGCGCTCGACGGCGCCGGTGCGGAAACCGGTGACGGCGTCGGCGTAGCCGTCGTCGACGGCTGCCTTGGCGGCGAGGCCGAGCGCGCCGCGGGCCGGGAGCTGGTCGGCGGCTCCGCCCCCGAAGGTCGAGCCGCTGATACCGCGGCGCAGGATCCAGACGGCGTGGGTGCCCGGCTCGTCCCGGGCGAGGTCGGCGAGGTAGGCGAGCGCGGTGAAGGCGGAGGCGCCGGAGCCGATGACCGCGGTGCGCTTGCCCGCGTAACGGGCGCGGACGGCAGGGTCCTTCAGGTCCGGGACGCGGTAGGTGATGCGGTCGGCCGCCGCCTTCTCGCCGAGAGCGGCGAGACCGCTGCCGCCGGCCGGGCCCGGGGTGGTCCACGTCCCGGAGGCGTCGATGACGGCCCGCGCCCGGACCTGCCGCTCGGCTCCGTCGGCGGTCTCGTAGTGGACGACGAAGGGCTGGGCGTCGCGGTCGGCGTCGACGATGCGGTCCCGTCCGGTGCGGGAGACGCCGGTGACCCGGGTGCCGTAGCGGACCTGCTCGCCGAGGACGTCGGCGAGCGGCTGGAGGTAGAGCTCGGCCCAGTCGCCACCGGAGGGGTACGTGGCCGGGTCGGGCTTGACCCAGCCCGTGGGGGCGAGGAGCTTCTCGGCGGCCGGGTCGACGACCTCGCCCCAGGTGGAGAACAGCCGCACGTGCGCCCACTCGCGTACGGCGGCGCCGGCTGCGGGGCCGGCCTCCAGGACGAGGGGTTCGATGCCGCGGTCGACGAGGTGGGCGGCGGCGGCGAGTCCGGCGGGACCGGCCCCGATGACGACGACAGGCAGCTCGGTGGTGGCGGGCGCGTTCACGGCGGGCTCCTCCTTTGTTTTGACATCTATCGATGCTTGCGTTTCCAGCATGGCACCTGCTTCGATGGGCGTCAACATAGACATTCATCAAATCGGAGGTTCTTGTGGAGCACGTGGACGTCGCGGTCATAGGGGGCGGCCAGTCGGGTATGGCGGCCGCGCAGGCACTCGCCCGGCGAGGGCGCGCGCCGGTGATCCTGGAAGCGTCGGATCGCGCGGCCGGGTCCTGGCCGCACTACTACGACAGCCTGACGCTGTTCTCCCCGGCTCGGTTCAGCGCGCTGCCCGGCATGCCGTTCGGCGGCGATCCGGATCGCTACCCGCACCGCGACGAGGTCGTCGCCTACCTGACCGCCTACGCCGACCGGCTCCAGGCCGACATCCGTACCGGCCTTCGGGTGGCCGCGGTCGCGGCGAACGGCGCCGGCTTCACCGTGGAGACGGAGGGTGGCGGGCGCCTCGCGGCACGCGCGGTCGTCGCGGCGACCGGCAGCTTCGGGCGCCCCCTCCGGCCGGCGCTGCCGGGTCTGGAGTCCTTCACCGGCCGGGTCCTGCATGCGGCCGACTATCGAGACCCGGCTCCGTTCGCCGGGCAGCGGGTCGTGGTGGTCGGGGCGGGCAACTCCGCGGTCCAGATCGCAGCCGAGCTTGCCCGGGTGAGCCGTACGACGCTGGCGACCCGGGTGCCGGTGAAGTACGCGGCCCAGCACCTGCTGGGCCGCGACCTGACCTATTGGCTGACCCGCAGCGGCCTGGACACCGCACCCCTGGGGCGCCTGCTGCGCACCCCGCCCGCCCAGCGCGTCCTTGACGACGGCCGCTACCGCGCTGCCGTGGACGCCGGCGCCCCGGACCGCCGCCCGGTGTTCCGGGGCCTGGGCGGCGAGAAGATCACCTGGGCTGACGGGAGCGTGGAAACGGTGGACGCCTTGATCCTCGCGACGGGCTATCGCCCCGACCTGCCCTACCTCGCCGGACTCGACGGCGCCCTGGACGCAGAAGGCCGGCCGCGCCATCGGGGCGGGGCCGCCCTCGGCCACCCCGGCCTGGCCTTCGTAGGCCTCGAATGGCAGCGCAGCCTGTCCTCGAACTCCCTCCGCGGGGTCGGCCGCGACGCCTCGCGGGCCGCCCGCCGCCTGGCGGCCTTCCTGGGCCGCACCTGAGGCGAGGGCGCCCCTGCCGAACTGGTTCGACGTGTGTCAACATAGATGTATGTCGAATGCGAAGGTTCTGCCGCTTCTGGAGCCCGAGGCCGTCGCGCCCTGCTGCCCGCCGCTGACCGAGCGCGCCATGTCCGCGAGCGAGGCCGAGATCGCGGCGAAGATGTTCAAGGCCCTCGGGGATCCTGTGCGTCTGCGCCTGTTCTCCGCCGTCGCCTCCCATGAGGGCGGGGAGGCGTGCGTATGTGACATCTCCGATGTGGGGGTGTCCCAGCCGACCGTCTCCCACCACCTGAAGAAGCTGAAGGAGGCGGGGCTGCTGTCCTCCGAGCGCCGCGGGACATGGGTCTACTACCGAGTCGAGCCTGCCGTGCTCGCTGCGATGGGGGCACTGCTGGTCGGAGCCGTTCGCGAGGGCTGAGGCCGGCGGGCCGGGTGTGCGCCGCTGGCGCCTCGCGCTTTCATCGATTATCGTCGATAAACGATGAAAGCCGTTCTGCCGCTCAGTGAAGAGGACGCCGGCACGTACGCGGGCTGGTTCAAAGCCCTGGCCGATCCCACCCGTGTGCGGCTGCTCGGCCTGCTGGCCGGCGAGGGCCGCGCGATGAGCGTGGGCGAGATCGTCACGCGGGTGGAGGTCGGCCAGTCGACGGTCTCCCACCACCTCAAGATCCTCGCCGAGGTGCGGTTCGTCCTCGCCGAAAAGCAGGGCACCTCGACCCTCTACACGGTCAACCGCACCTGCCTGACCGTCTTCCCGCGCGCTGTACGCGCGATCCTCGGCGAGGAGGCGCCCGCTGGTGGCTGCTGACCTCGCCATCGTGGCGATGGAGCCTGTGCACGCGCAGGGCGTACTCGCGATCTACCAGTGCGGGATCGACGAAGGCAATGCCACCTTCGAAGCAACCGCCCCGACCTGGGCTGCGTTCGACGCCGCCAAACTGCCGGACCACCGCTTCGCCGCGGTGGACGAGAGCGGCAAGGTGCTCGGCTGGGTCGCCGCGGCCACGGTCTCGGACCGGTGTGCGTACGCGGGCGTCGTCGAGCATTCCGTGTACGTCGCCCCGGGCGCCCGCGGCCGGGGCGTCGCCCGCGCCCTGCTTGAGGCGCTGATCGCCTCGACCGAAGCGGCGGGTGTCTGGACGATCCAGTGCGGCGTCTTCCCGGAGAACACCGCCAGCCTCGCCCTCCATGAGCGCGCCGGCTTCCGGGTCATCGGTACCCGTGAACGGATCGGCCGCCACCACGGCACCTGGCGCGACGTGGTCCTGCTGGAGCGTCGGAGCCCGCGCATCAGCTGAGAGCCCCGACGGCGTACGGGGACCCACGGCCCCGGGTCCGCCGGGCAGTACCCGGAGCTCAGGACCGAAGGAGATCGGCGATCCCGCGGGTGGCTTCGCGTGCCGTGCGGCCGACGCCGACGAGGGTGGCGGAGGCCGGGCCGGCCCAGCCGCCTCAGCCCAGAAGGTGGATCCGCGGGTCCGGTCGGTGTCGCGGCGTCGGCCTCGCGCTGCCGCGCTGCCGCGCTGCCGGGGGTGCCGCGTTGCCACTGCCGCCTGGAGGAGCTCGTACGTACATACGACCAGGTGCGGGGCCTGGTGGGCCGGGGTCGGGGGCCTCATCGGGGAACTGATCCGCTGACTATTCGTTACCGTCCGGTTTCTGATAGTTGTTTCAGCGGGGCACGGGCGCACGCCCGTGGCGGTGTCCCCCGGCACCGCAGGGAGGACGCACATGAGCACCACCACTCGGGATGAGATCCTCGTCGGCGAGCAGCGGGCAGTGGACCACGCGTACGACTGCTACACCGCGAAACTGGCTGAACTGAGCGGCACTTCGGCCGCCACCGCCTCGGCGAGCGGCAAGGACGGGATCGCCAACCGGGCGGAGGCGCAGGCTCGGGCGGAGGCCTACGGAGGGCTCGGCGACGAAGCGCTGGTTTTCGCCCGCGTCGACGCGCCGGAGGACCCGGGTGAGGCACCCCGGCCGTGGTACATCGGGCGCCGGGGCGTGCACGACGCCTCGCACGAGCCGGTGGTCCTGTTGTGGACCAGCCCCCTGGCGAAGAAGTGGATCGAGACCCGGCCCGAGAAGCCGGGCGAGGTGGTCCTGCGTCGACAACTCCGCTGCGTGCAGCGGATCGTCGAAGGCTACTTCGACGAGATCTCCCTGCAGAAGCCCGCACCCGGGCCCTTGGCCGTACCCGGGCCGGCCGCGGCGCCGGAGCCAGCCGCCGTACCCGAGCCCGCCGGCGTCCCGGAGCCCGAGGCCGCCGCGGTCCCGGAGCCCGAGGCCGCCGGCGTGCCGCGGCCCCGGCGGGCCGCCGACGACAGCGCGACGCAGGAGGCGGACGCGCCCCACGCCCCGGAGCGTACGGCGGCCCCCACGCCCGGCGATGTCCTGCGGCGGCAGCGGCCAGAGGCGCTCCAGCCGGACGACTTCCTGCTGCGGGAGCTCCAGCGGTCGCGCGGCGGCCGGATGCGCGACATCGTCGAGACCATCCGGCGTGACCAGATGGAGCTGGTCACCGGCTCGCCCTCGGACATCCTCTTCGTGCAGGGCGGCCCCGGTACCGGCAAGTCGGCGGTCGGTCTCCACCGGGTGACCTGGCTCGTCAACAACGAGCACTTCAGGGCCCAGGACATCCTCGTCATCGGCCCCCACCAACGGTTCCTCGACTACGTCGGACAGGTCCTCCCCACCCTCGGCACCCGGGACGTCAACGCCGTCCAGCTGGACCGCCTGTGGGAGGGCGAGGTCCTCGGCACCGACTCCCCGAAGGCACGCCTCGTGAAGTCGGACGAACGCATGGCGGCCGTGCTGCGGCGCCGCGTCGAGAGCGACTACCGCCCCGAAGCTCTCGACGCCCTCGCCGTCGCTCCCTCTTTCGAGGGTGACGAGCCCGCCGTCGTCGTCACCGCAGGCAGTACGACCCTGCGGGTGCCCACGTCCGAGGTCCTCGCCCTCCTCGACCGCGCCCACTCCGGCGACGGCCCCTTCCGGGAGCGCCGCGAGCGCCTCCGCGGGCTCTTCGTCGACCGACTCCTCCAAGAGCTCGCCGACATCGCGCCGCGCCGCGGGCAGGCCGGCAACATCCGCCGCGACCTGGAACGCAACCGCCGGGTCGAGCGCCTCGTCGAACGCGTCTGGCCGTCCCCCGGCCCCCGAGAGGCCCTGCGCAGCCTCTACGACTCGGCCGACCTCCTGCGGGACTGCGCCGACGGCATCCTCGACGAGGACGAGCAGGCGGCCCTGTTGCGGGCCCGCGCTGCCAGCGCCGACGCCGATCCGTGGACCCTTGAGGACCACGTCTGCCTCGAAGAGCTCCGCGTGCTGATCAGCGGTGACACCCCACCGCGTTACGGGCACATCGTCGTCGACGAGGCGCAGGACCTCACGCCCATGCAGGCCCGCTCCTTACGGCGGCGCTGCGCCGTGGGCGGCTCCATGACCGTCCTCGGCGACCTCGCGCAGGCGACGGGAGCCCACATTCCGACGAGTTGGGACCTGCTCGGCGCGCTCCTCTCCGACCACGGCGACTGGAGCGTTGCCCAGCTCGACACCAGCTACCGCGTCCCCGCCGAGATCATGGAGTTCGTCGCCCCTCTCGCCGGGGTGATCGCCCCGACCCTGCCGTATCCGCAGGCGGTCCGTGAGGCGGGGGCGGACGCCGTACGGACCGTGGCGACCGAACCGTGGAAGCTGCTCGACGACACCGTCGCCCACGTGGCACGACTCGTGCACACCAGTGACGGGAGCACCCCCCGATCCGTTGCCGTCCTCGTCCCCGACGACTCGGACTGGCTGGAGGCCATCAACCGCCGGATCGACGAGGGCAGCGATATCGCCGAGCAGGACCGCGAGGCCGTGTACGTCCTGGCGGCCACCCAGGCCAAGGGCATGGAGTACGACCACGTCCTGGTCGTCGAGCCCGCCACGATCGCCGACCGCGGTCCCGCCGGGCTTCGCCAGTTGTACGTGGCCCTCACCCGCAGCACCCAGAGCCTGACCGTCCTGCACACCGCACCGCTGCCGGAGGCGCTCACCCGTGCCGGGGACGCCGAGGCGCCGACGGTGCCCGGCAGTCACCCGGAGGGCGCGGGGCCCGCACGGCTTCCCCGGATCGGCAGTGATGTCCGGGTCGAGGTCGTGGACCGGGCCCCGGGAGGCCGCTACAAGGTCAGGCCCCTGTCTCCGAGGATCGACCGACCGCTGGTCCTCACGGTCCGCCATGGGTCGGTTCCCCCGGTGCGGGGCGAGAAGCTGGACTGCTGGGTGTTCGCCAACGAGACGACGCAGACGGTGCTTGCCGCTGACCAGCGCGGTCGGTCGCCCGTCTCGGAGCGGATGGCAGGGCGCTACCTCGCGGCACTGGACGTTCTCGAAGAACTGGCCGCGAACGAGGGCGACGTTCCCGACGCCCGCATCCGTCTCTCCGAACTCCAGGGGATGGCCAACCGCATCCTCCGACGGGACCAGGCCGACTGGGTCGACGTACTCCATCTGTTCGGCGATCCGGACAGGGAACGGCTCGGGGTTCTCCGCGATCTCGCCGCCACGACCAACCGTGCGCTCAAGGAAGGCACCTTCGAGCGGGGCCGGCTCGCGGCGGGGCTGGCGGCTTCCGGCTGGGCGGGGCCCCTCGCTGCGGCGCGGCGAGAGCTCCAGGAGCGCTTCGGCACGGCGCCGAAGCCGAACTCCGGCGGCACCGTCCCCGCCGCCATGACGCAACCCGATCAGAAGGAAGAAGTACAGATGACCACCGCGGACACCACCCCCGCAACACCGGCTGCGGCCACGAAGGACGGCTTCCTTCGCGTACTGGAGGCGGCCGCCGAGACCGACCGCGCGTGCCGGAAGCACGAAGCGGTGCGTCACGCGCTGAAGGCGTCACTGCTCTGGGCCGACCTCCAGCCGGCCGACTCACCGGTGGTCGACGTCAGCTGCGTCACCCGGCACGGTCTCTTCCTCTACGAGGCCCTGGGCGCAGGCTGCTCCACCTATGCGGACCTGCGATCGGGCGCGACCCGCCTGCTAGAGATCAACCACACGCTGCCCTCGCCGGCCGACGGTCTCTACCTCGTCCTCTCCGAACCGCCCGCCGAGGACTGGGCTGCGGACACGATTCGCGACGTGTTCCGCGTCAACGTCATGTGGCGCAGCCCCGCCGGCTGGGGTGGCGAGACCGTGGCCACCGCATTCGGTTCCTCCGGCTGAGCACCTGCCCGGCGGCAACGGCGGCGCCGTGGAGGTCCTTCGAGCCCCTTCACGAGCGGGCCGGTGGACATCGTCGTGCGCCTCGCCCGGCAGCCGGTCTGCGCCGACGAGGCGGCCCGGCGGAGATCACCCTGCTGGAGCCGCGCTCGTCCCTGCCCGTGTGACAGCCGCCTCCGAAGGGGCCGTGCCCCGGGAACGGCCTGTACGGCTGTTCCCGGGGCACGGGCGCGGGAGGGCGCGGGCCGCCCGGCGGATCAGTCCTGCTCGTAGAGGCCGAACATGTCGACCACGAGGTGCGTGCGGTCCCAGCCGCGGTTCCAGAAGTCGATGACGCCGGTCTTGCCGGTGCTCGCCTGGACCAGGTTCGGAACGGTCTGGCCCCACGTCCAGTTCAGGTTGGAGGAGTTCGGCGGGGTCGGCCACTTCGCGGTGTTGTTCTTGTACTGCGCCCAGGTGTTCGGGTCCGGGGCGACCGTGAGGTGCCCGCTGCCCTGGGTGTCGGTGACCGTGGCGTTCAGGACGAACGCCGTGACCGTCGGATCGCCGTCCGCCAGCGGCAGCCAGCGGTAGTCCTGCCCCTGGACCGGGAAGTCGTACTTGCGTGAGTCGTGCAGACGCGTCGGCGTCGTCGGCAGGTAGGCGGCCTTGCTGTTGGGGCTGTAGTAGCCGACGACGTCCACGATGACGTCGGCCGGGTCCCAGGAGCCGTTGCGGACGCTGATCCTGCCGTCGGGGCCCACCGGGACGATCACCGAGTTCGCGATGGTCTGACCGGCCGTGAAGTTCACGTTCGACGTGTCCGGTGCCGACTGTCCGCTCGGGAAGACGGTCAGGTGTCCCACGCCGCGGGCAGCCGTGGCGGTGACGTTGAGGGCCACCGCGGTGACGCCGTTCGCCGGGATCGCGCCGTTGCCGGCGACCTGGAGTTCGAAGGTGCTCTGCCCGGCGACCTGACCCCAAGTGCCCTGGCCCGTACGGCTGTCGGCGATGCGGAACGGGTCCAGGGAGGTGTAGCCGCCGGCGCCGGATGAGCGGCTGAAGTATCCGGTGACGTCCGCGAGCAGGTCCACCTCGCCGTGGCTGCGGTTGACGAGCTCGACGTAGCCGTCCGCGCCCACGGGCACGATCGTCATGTTCGGCACGGTCTGACCCGCGACGAAGTTGACGTTCGAGGTGGTCGGCTGCGCCGTGCCCGACGGATAGGCCGTGATGTGGCCTGCGGAACGGGGGCTGACGACCGTGACGTTGAGCGCCACGGCGGTCGCGTCGGCCGGTATGCCGCTGTTGCCGCCGACCTTCACGCGGGCCACGCCGTACGGGGTGACCGGGTAGGAGCTGCCGCCGATGCCCGAGCGGGTGTCGAGCAGCCGGGTCGGTGCGTGCGGGGTGAACTTCGAGCCGGCGGCCTGGACGTCGACGCTGTTGGTGGCGGTGACGTTGTTGTCCTGGTCGGTCAGGGTGACCGTGACCTTGTGGTTCCCGACCTCGGCGAAGGTGTGCTTCGAGGTCAGCAGCTTCGCCCCGGTGACGTGCTCGGTGTCGGTCTTGCCGTCGCCCCAGTCGATGTCGACCCGGACGGGGGCGCCGGCGGCGGTGGTGATCCGGGACGCCAGGCTGAAGCCGTGCGCCGACGTGGCCGAGGCGCGCAGGTCGACGGCGAGGCCGGCGTTGCCCTTCGCGGCGTCGGCGGCTCCGGCGGCCCCGGCGGCCTGCGGAGCGGCCGCCGCCTTGCCGGACGTGCGGACCGTACGCTCCGCCGGGCTGTGGAAGACGGCCTGCTTCGTCGATGCGGCCTTGGCGGCATCCATCGCCGCGGCTGCGCTCCCCTGGCGCGCCGCGGGCTGGTCGGCGGCCTGGGCCGCGGTCGGTACGAAGCCGATGGCTGCTGCTACGACGGCAGCCGAGATCATGACGCGGTGACGCTGCACCGGTCCCCCCTTTTTTTATTGAACCAGTTCAGAAGTAGAGCGCGTTCAGAGTACACATACCGATAGGTCGATGCGAACATGTTTTCGAAATGCGTGAACGTCCTGTCGAGAGGGACGACAGGGCGTTCGTGGTGGTTGCACCGAAAGTGATCGACTTGATCGCGGACCCGGCGCCCCCTGCGCCGGGTCGGTCGTAGGCGGGATCTCGTCCCGCGGTCCGGCGCCGACGGCGCCGGACGTCCGGTACGTGCGGGTTTCGGCGCCCGTCGCAGGTCGCTTTCGAGCCGTTTGTATTTGGCTTGAAAGGCTGTGTTCTGGTGGCGAGAAATAGCCGTTCAGGGGTGACGAAGAAACGGAACCGGGTCATCCCGGATGGGTGTGAGATGTGGCCGATTCGTGTGGAGCGTTCGTAATGCGGAGATTCCATCTCGACACCTCAAGGGTTGCTCAGAAGAGAGTTGAGCCGCTTGACTCGATCTAGGTACCCCATGAAAGATCTAGGGGTGCGGAGGGGGGCTGCACGGTGCAGGCCGGTTGTTCGCATCCCCTTCGTGGCGCAGAGGTCTACCAGGGGGAATACCGTGAAGTTCCAAGTGCTCGGACCGGTTGAGATAGAGACAGAGGACGGGATTCAGGTTTCGCCGAGAGCGCTCAAGCTCCGCTCCCTGCTGGCCTATCTCTGTGCCCACCACGGCGAGGCCGTGTCCTCCGGCCGGCTCATCGAGGCCCTGTGGTCGGGCGCTCCACCGCAGACCGCCTCCACCGCCCTGCACGTCTACGTGTCCAAGCTGCGCAAGCACCTCCAGAGCCTCGATCTCGACGCGGCCGCACTCATCACCACGCAGCCGCCCGGATACAAGCTCCGTCTCGTCGGGTGCGATCTCGACGTCTATGAATTCGACCGGCTGCTCGGAATGGCCCGGGAATTCCGCCGGGAAGGTGCACGGGAAAAGGCTTCGAAAACATTCGAGCAGGCCATTTCCTTGTGGCGCGGGCAGGCCCTGGAGGATCTGCGCGGCATTCCGGCATTCGAATCCCTCGGCCGCCGGCTCGACGAGCGCCGCTCCTTCGCGCACGAGCAGCGTTTCGAGCTCGAACTCGAACTCGGAAACCACAAGGCGCTCGTGGGCGAGATATACGCGCTGCTGGATGACCGGTCGACGTGGGAGAACCTTTTCGCCTACCTGATGGTGGCGCTCTATCGCAGCGGGCGGACCGCCGAGGCGCTGGCGACGTACAGCAGGGTCAGGCGGAACCTCGTCGAGGACCACGGCATCGAGCCCGCCCCCCGCCTGCAGCGCCTTCAGCACGCGATCTTGACCCATGCCCCGTCCCTGGACGACTGTGGCGCGGATCAGCTGGTGGGCGTGAGCGCCGCGTGAGCGCGGTCGGCCCGCTGCATAGGGTGACCGTGGGTCAATCCGGATCCGGGTCAGGGTCCATGGAACGAGGAGAATCACTGATGGTCGGGTCCCGCGTGCTTTCCTTCGGGCACTATCAGCCGTCAAAGATTTTGACCAACGCCGATCTGGAGCAAATGGTCGAGACCAGCGACGAGTGGATTCAGAGCCGGGTCGGGATCAAGACCCGCCGGGTGGCGGCCGAGGACGAGTCGGTTTCGGACATGGCAGCAAAGGCCGCTGCAAACGCTCTGGCGAATGCGGGCCTCACCGGAGCGGACATAGATTTCGTCATCGTCGCCACCTGTACGGCGCAGGACCGCTCTCCCAACATGGCGGCCCGCGTCGCCGCGGCTGTCGGCGCGAAGGCTCCGGCTGCCATTGACGTGAACACGGCTTGTTCTGGATTTCCACACGCAATGGCGCTGGCGGACCAGAGCATCCGGACCGGCTCCGCCACCAAGGCCCTGGTGATCGGCGTGGAGAAGCTCACGGACTTCGCCGACTGGACCGACCGCACCACCTGCGTGCTCATCGGCGACGGAGCCGGAGCGGCCGTCGTCGTCGCCTCCGAGGAGTCCCTCATCAGCCCGGTCGTGTGGGGCTCCGTACCCGAGATGGGGCACGCCGTGCGCATCGAGGCGCCGTCCCACACCTTCTCCCAGGAGGGGCAGTCGGTGTACCGCTGGGCCACCACCGCCCTGCCGAAGGTCGCGCTCCAGGTGTGCGAGCGGGCCGGGGTCAAGCCCGAGGACCTCGGCGGCGTCGTCCTGCACCAGGCCAACCTGCGGATCATCGAACCGCTGGCCCGCAAGATCGGCGCGGTCAACGCCGTGATCGCCAAGGACGTCGTGGACTCCGGCAACACCTCCGCCGCCAGCATCCCGCTGGCGCTCTCCAAGCTCGTAGAGCGCGGTGAGATCGAGAAGGGGTCGCCCGTACTGCTCTTCGCGTTCGGCGGCGGACTGTCCTACGCCGGCCAGATCATCCACTGCCCGTGACCGGGAAGGACGACGTGACCACGGTGAAGTCCTCCTCCACCGCCCCCTGGTGGCCGCTGCTGCGGCTCCAGGGGGCGGCGGTCGCGCCCCGGCTGCGCCTGCTGGTGTTCCCGCACTCCGGCGCCGGCCCCAACACCCTCTTCCCCCTCGTCGAACCGCTCCCCGACGACGTCGAAGTGCTCGGGCTGTCGCTGCCCGGGAGGGAGCGCCGCTTCGGCGAGACCCCCGGCTGCCGCCTCGACGAGGTCCTCGACTCCGTCACCGACGAGGTGCTCGGCCGGGACCCGCTGCCCACCGTGGTCTTCGGCCACAGCCTCGGGGCGCTCCTCGCCACCCGCGCCGCGCACCTCCTCGGCCCGCACTGCCGTGCCGCCGTCGTCAGCGGCCAGGTACCCGGCCGGACCACGCGCCGGGCGCACGCCACCAGCAGCGAGGAGGACGCCGTCCGGCTGCTGCGCGACGGTGGTGGCACCCCCGAGTGGGTCATGCAGGACCCGGACATGCTCGCCCACGTCACCCGCGTCCTGCGCGCCGACATCGACCTCAGCCGGGAAGCGGCCTCGGGGTTCGAGGACATACGCCTCGACGTGCCCCTGCACGTCCTGGGCGGCACGGCCGATCCGCTGGTCCCGCACGAACCGCTGGACGGCTGGGCCGACCACACCACCGGCCCCTGCCGGGTCCGCCGCTTCGACGGCGACCACTTCTTCCTCCTCGCCGACGAACACCGCGGCGCGGTCGTGGACACCCTGCGCGAGGCCCTCGCGCACTGACCGGCCGGCACCGGCCGCCGCCGGGGGACACCCCCACGGCTGCGGCCGGTCCCGCATGCCCCGTCCGTCACCCCGTCCGTGATGCCCCGCCCGTCATGCCCCGTCCATCTCGGCGCCCAGGTGGGCGGCCAGGGCCACGGCCGTCGGGTGGTCGAAGGCCGCCGTCGCGCCCAGCCGCACCCCGGCCTCGGAAGCGAGCCTGCCGGTCAGCTCCAGCGCGGTCAGCGAATCCAGGCCCAGCTCCCAGAAGTCGCGGTCCGCGGCGACCGCCTCCGCACCGGCGTGCCCCAGTACCTCGGCGACCCGGCGGCGCACGATCTCGACGAGTTCCGCCCGCCGCTCCGCCGGCGGCAGCCCGCGCAGCGCCTCCCGCGCGGAATCCACCCCCGAGGCCCCGGCCGGGGCCGCCTCGCCGCTCAGGGCGAGGCCCCGCAGCAGCGCCGGCAGCCGACGCCCGTCACCGCGCAGCGCGCCGGGTGCCAGGGCGACCGGTGCGACGACCGCCGCGTCGCCCGCGCAGGCCGCGTCGAACAGTTCCAGGCCCTGCTCCGCCGAGAGCGGCGCCAGGCCCGTCCGAGCCATACGGGCCAGGTCCGCCGCCCCGAGCCGGCCGCCCATCCCCGCGCCGCCCCACAGCCCCCAGGCCAGGGACAGGCCCGGCAGGCCGAGGTCCCGCCGGTGCAGGGCGAGCGCGTCCAACTGGGCGTTGGCAGCCGCATAGTTGGCCTGTCCGGCGCCGCCCAGCAGACCCATGACGGAGGAGAACATCACGAACGCCCGCAGTGGCGCACCCTCCGTCAGGCGGTGCAGGTTCAGCGCCGCCGCGGCCTTGGCCGCCAGCACCCGCTCCAGCCGGCGCGGGGTGAGCCCCGCGATCGTCGAGTCGTCGGTGATCCCCGCCGCGTGCACCACGGCCGTCAGCGGCCGGTCGGCCGGTACGTCCGCCAGTACGGCGGCCAGCGCCCCGGCGTCGGAGGCGTCGCACGCCACGACGGTGGCCGACGCCCCCAGCTCCGCCAGGGCGGCGACGAGCCGCCCGGCACCCGGGGCCCGCGGCCCGCTCCGACTGAGCAGCAGCAGGTCGCGTACCCCGTGACGGCGCACCAGGTGCTCCGCCAGCAGGGCGCCGAGGGCGCCGGTGCCACCGGTGACCAGCACCGTGCCGGGCGCGCCCCACGCGGTCGCGGCCGGCTTCAGACCGCCGCCGTCGCCGCCGGTGACGGCCCGGGTGAGGGCCGGGTGCAGTACGGCGCCCGCCCGGATCGCGGACTGCGGTGCGCCGGAGGCCACGACCGAGGCCAGGGCCCGCGCGTCGACGTCCTCGTCCGCTGCCACGTCGACCAGGACGAACCGGCCGGGGTGTTCGGTCTGCGCGCTGCGCACCAGCCCCCACAGGGCCGCGCCGGCCAGATCGCAGACCTCGTCCGCGGCCGTCGCGGCGACGGCGCCGGAGGTGACGAAGACCAGCCTGCTGTCGCCGATCCGGGTGTCGGTCAGCCACTCCTGGAGCAGCAGCAGGGTGCGCTGGGCGGCGGAGCGGGTCGCGTCCGCGGTGTCCGGGGCCTCGCCGCGGGCCGTGACGAACACGACGTCCGGGACCTCCCGCGCCGCGCCCAGGCCCCCGTCCAGGGCGAGCAGGTCCACGAACGTGGTCACCGCGACGTCCCGCGCCTTGAACGCCGTGGCCAGCCCCAGGCTGTCGGACCCCAGCACCGCCCAGCGCCCGCTGCCCGCCGCGGGCGCCGACTCCGTCCCCGACTCCTTCGCCGGCGCCGGCGACCAGTCGAGTACGAGCAGGCCCGCGGCCGGGTCGTCCCCGGCCGGGCGGGACCGGAACACGACGGACTCCGCTGTCAGGACCGGCCGCCCCCCGCCGTCCGTCAGCTCCAGCGCGAACGTGCCCGCGCCAGGCCCCGACTCCAGCCGCACCCGGGCGGCGCCGGCTCCGGGGCTGTGCACCCGGACACCGCGCCACACGAAGGGCAGCAGGACGTCCCGGCCGCCCGAGTCGAGGCAGTCCACCAGGAAGGGGTGGAGCGCGGCGTCCAGCAGCGCGGGGTGCGCCGCGAAGGCGGTCGCCGCGGGCCGCTGCCCTTCGGGCAGGGCCACCTCGGCCCACAGCGCTCCGCCGGTGCGCCCCATCGACCGCAACCCCCGGAAGCCCGGCCCGTACGCGAACCCCAGGCCGGCCAGCCGCTCGTACGTGCCGTCCGGGAGCCCGTGCCCGTGCCCCCCGGCCGCATCCACCGGCGCGGCGGCGGGTGCCGGCTCGTCCTGCGCCGCCGGAGCCTGCAGCAGGCCGCCGGCGTGCTCGGTCCACGGCTCCCCGCGGTCCGCGCCGGCCGGACGGGAGTGCACCGTGACGGTGCGCGTGCCGTCCGGGCCGGGGGCCCCGACCTGGCAGCGCAGGTCCACCGCGGTGCCCGGGCTCAGCGCGAGCGGGCGCCGCAGCACCAGTTCGGCGATCCCCGCGGCCCCGACGGCGGCCCCGGCCTGCAGGGCGATCTCGACGAAGGCGGTCCCGGGTACCAAGGCCGTGCCCTGCACGACGTGGTCGGCGAGCCACGGGTGGCTCTCCGTCGACAGTCGCGAGGTGAACAACAGGCCGTCCTGGGCGGGCAGTTCGATCTCCGCGCCGAGCAGCGGGTGGCCGCTCGCCCCGATGCCCGCCGCGGCCAGGCCGCCGCCGGCCGGACCGGGCAGCGGCAGCCAGTACGCGGAGCCGCGGAAGGGATAGGCCGGCAGGTCCACCCGGCGCGCCCCGCGTCCGGCCAGGACCCGGTCCCAGGCCACCGTGGTGCCGCGCACGTGCAGTTCGGCGAGGGCGCCGAGCAGCGTGGCCGGCTCCGGCCGTCCCCGCCGGGCCGCCGCGGCCAGTACGGTCGCCCCCGGCTCGGCCAGGCACGCGCGGGCCATGGCGCCGAGCACGCCGTCGGGACCCAGTTCCAGGCAGGCCCGTACGCCGTCCCCGGCGAGCGCGGTCATCCCGTCGAGGAAGCGCACCGGCAGGCGGACGTGCTCCACCCAGTAGTCGGCGGTGCACAGCTCGGCGGCGGACACCGGCCGCCCGGTGCGGTGCGACACGACGGGGATCCGCGGCGGGTGGTAGGTCACCGATCGGGCGACGGCGGCGAACCGCTCCAGCATCGGCTCCATGAGCGGCGAGTGGAAGGCGTGGCTGACGTTGAGGAGCTTGCCGCGCCGGCCCGACTCCCTGCAGCGGTCCAGGATCTCCCGTACGACGTCCTCGTCCCCGGACACCACGACCGAGCGGGGGCCGTTGACGGCGGCGATGCCCGCGACGTCCTCGTGCCCGGCGAGCAGGCCGAGCACCTCGTCCTCGGGCGCGTGCAGCGCGGCCATGGCGCCGCCCTCCGGCAGCTCTCCCATCAGCCGGGCCCGGGCCGCGACCAGCGCACAGGCGTCGGGGAGCGACAGCACACCCGCCACATGGGCGGCGGCGAGCTCGCCGACGGAGTGCCCGAGCAGCCGGTCGGGGCGCAGGCCCCATGCCTCGACCAGCCGGAAGAGCGCGACCTCGAAGGCGAACAGCGCCGGCTGCGTCCACTGCGTACGGTCCAGCAGCGCGGCCCCGGCGGTGCCCTCCGGGGCGAACATGACGGTGCGCAGCGGTCCTTCGAGCAGGCCGTCGAGGTGTCCGCACACCTCGTCCAGCGCGCGGGCGAACACCGGGAACGCCTCGTACAGCTCGCGGCCCATGCCGGGGCGCTGGCTGCCCTGCCCGGTGAAGAGGAAGGCGAGCCGGCCGGGTGCGGAGGCGGCGGTCCCCCGGTGGACGGACGTGGCCGCCGTGCCGTCCGCGAGGGCCGTCAGCGCCGCCGTGAACTCCTCGTGGCCGGTGGCCAGGACGACCGCGCGGTGCGCCAGGGCGGCGCGGCCGGTGGCCAGGGAGTGGGCGATGTCGGCCGGTGCGGGCGGCTGCCCGCCGGACACCGCGTCGCGCAGCCGGGCCGCGCTCTCGCGCAGCGCGTCCTCGTCGGCGGCCGACAGCGGCCAGGCGAGGAGTCCGCCGGCCGGCACCGGGGCGGCCGGCGGTTCGGCCGCGGGCACCGGGGCGGGCGGCTCCTCGACGACCACGTGCGCGTTGGTGCCGCTGATGCCGAAGGAGGAGACGGCGGCCCGGCGCGGGGCGCCGGCCGCCGGCCAGGGCCGGTGCTCCTGCAACAGCCGTACGGCGCCCGACGACCAGTCGATGTGCGGTGAGGGGGACTCGGCGTGCAGGGTGCGCGGCAGCAGGCCGTGGCGCATCGCGAGGACGGTCTTGATCACCCCGCCGACCCCGGCCGCCGCCTGGGTGTGGCCGATGTTGGACTTGAGGGAGCCCAGCCACAGAGGGGAGTCGCCCGGCCGGTCCCGGCCGTAGGTGGCCAGCAGCGCCGCGGCCTCGATCGGGTCGCCGAGCACGGTGCCCGTACCGTGGCCCTCGACCGCGTCCACCTCGTGCGGGGCGAGCCCGGCGGCGCCGAGGGCCGCGCGGATGACCCGCTCCTGGGAGGGGCCGTGCGGGGCGGTCAGCCCGTTGCTGGCGCCGTCCTGGTTGGTGGCGGTGCCCTTGACGACCGCGAGGACCGGGTGTCCGTGCCGGCGCGCGTCGGAGAGCCGTTCCAGCAGCAGCAGGCCGGCGCCCTCGCTCCAGCCGGTGCCGTCGGCGTCCGCGGAGTACGCCTTGCACAGGCCGTCGGCGGCCAGTCCGCGCTGGCGGCTGAACTCGGTGAACATGCCCGGGTTGGCCATGACGGTGACGCCGCCGGCGAGCGCCGCGTCGCATTCGCCGCGCTCGACGGCCTGCGCGGCCAGGTGCAGGGAGACCAGGGAGGACGAGCAGGCGGTGTCCACGGTCAGCGCGGGCCCCTGGAGGCCCAGGACGTAGCTGATCCGGCCGGATATGACGCTGGGCGCGGAGCCCGTCAGCAGGTGGCCCTCGGCGTTCCGGGGGGCCTCGTGCAGCGGGGGGCCGTAGCCGGAGGGCATCGCGCCGACGAACACGCCGGTGCGGTGGCCGCGGACGGACCGCGGGTCGATACCCGCCCGCTCGAAGGCCTCCCAGGCCAGTTCGAGCATGATCCGCTGCTGCGGGTCCATCGCGAGGGCCTCGCGCGGGCTGATCCCGAACAGGGTCGCGTCGAAGCGGGCCGCGTCGGAGAGGAAGCCGGCCCGGCGGGCGTACGTGGTGCCCGGGCGGGCGGGATCGGGGTCGTGGAGGGCGTCCAGGTCCCAGCCGCGGTCGGCGGGGAACTCCGACATGGCGTCGCCGCCCTCGGTGACGAGCCGCCAGAGGTCGTCGGGGGAGCCGACCCCGCCGGGGTAGCGGCAGGCCATCGACACGATGACGACGGGGTCGCCGTCCTCCCGGGCGTCGAGGTCCGCCGGTGCGTCCGCGTCCGTCGGCGCCCCGGCGGCGGCCGGTGCGGCGGGCTCGCCCGCGGGGCCGTGCGCGCGGCCGCCGTCCAGCTCCCGCAGCCGCCGCGCCGTGGCGTCGGGTGTGGGGAAGTCGAAGAACAGGGTGGCGGGCAGCCGCAGGCCGGTGGCCTCGGCGAGGCGGCGCCTCAGCTGCACCAGGGTCAGGGAGTTGAAGCCGAGGTCGCGGAAGGCCCCGTGCGGGTCGACGTCCGCCGGGTCCGCGTACCCGAGCAGCGCGGCCGCGTGGCCGAGTACGAGGTCCAGCGGGTCCGCGCCGGTCACGTCGGCGGCCGGTGCCGCAGCGGGCGCCGGCCCGACCGGGTCGGCCGGCCCGGCGGGTACCGCGGTCGCGGTGCGGGGCCGCGTACGCAGCCAGTGCCGGCGCCGCTGGAAGGGGTAGGTGGGCAGCGGGACCCGGCGGCCCCCGGCGGCCCGGGCCACCTCGGCCAGGTCCGCCGCGGCGCCGCCCGCGTGGGCCTCGGCCAGGGACAGCAGGAAGCGGTCCAGGCCGCCCTCGTCGCGGGCGAGCGTGCCCACCACATGGACGTCGGCGCCGACGCCGGCCCCGGCTCCGGCCGGGCGCGACTCCAGAGTGTCGGCGAGCCCGGCGGCCAGTACGGCGTGCGGGCTGACTTCGACGAACAGGTCGAAGCCGGCGTCGAGCAGGGTCTGTGCGGAGCGGTCGAAGCGCACGGTGTCGCGCAGGTTGCGGTACCAGTAACCGCCGTCGAGCGCGCGGGTGTCGAGGAACTCCCCGGTGGTGCTGGAGCAGTAGGGGACGCGGGCCTCGCGGGGCCGGATGCCGCTCAGGGCCGTGCGCACCTCGTCGGCGATGGCCTCGACCTGCGGGGAGTGCGAGGCGTAGTCGACCGGGAGGGTGTGCGTGCGGACGCCGCCGTCCTCGCAGGCCCTACGCAGGGCGGCGAGCGCCCCCGGGGATCCCCCGGCCACGGCCGACGAGGGGCCGTTGACCACGGCAAGGGCCAGCTCGCCCGGGTGCCGGGCGAGCAGCGGCTCCAGCTCCTGCGGGGACAGGGCCACCGACATCATGCCGCCGGTGCCCGCGAGGCGGACGATGGCCCGGCTGCGCAGGGCGACGACGCGGGCGGCGTCCTCCAGCGAGAGCGCCCCCGACACGCAGGCGGCGGCGATCTCGCCCTGCGAGTGGCCGACCACCGCGTCCGGCTCCACGCCGTGCGCGCGCCACAGGGCGGCCAGCGACACCATCACCGAGAACAGCACGGGCTGGACCACGTCCACCCGGTCCAGGCCGGGCGACCCCGGCGTGCCCCGCAGGACCTCCGTCAACGACCAGTCGGTGTACGGCGCGAGGGCCCCGGCGCACTGCTCGATGGAGGCCCGGAAGACCTCCGAGGTCTCCAGCAGGTCCAGCGCCATGCCCTCCCACTGCGAGCCCTGGCCGGGGAAGACGAAGACCGTACGGGCCGGGCGGCGGACCCGCCCGCGGAAGAGACCCGGCGCGGGGCGGCCCTGCGCGAGGGCCTCCAGCCCGGTCAGGAACTCCTCCCTCGCGCCCGCCACGAGCACGGCCTGGTGTTCCATCCGGTCGCGGGTCGCGGCCAGCGCGTAGGACACGTCGGCGGGGGTCAGGCCCAGGTCGGCGGCGAAGCGCTCGCCGAGCGCCCGGGCCTGGTCGCGCAGCGCGGCGGTGCTGCGGGCGGAGAGCACCCACGGCACGACGGCGCCCGCGGCGCTCTCGCGGGCCGGGGCGGCCGCGGGTCGCGGCGGTGCCTGGCCGATGACCACGTGGCAGTTGGTGCCGCCGACACCGAACGAGCTGACCCCGGCCAGCCGGGGGCGGCTCCCGCCGGGCCACGCGCCGTGCTCCCGCTGGACGGTGAGCCCCAGCCGGTCCAGGGGTACGAGGTCGCTCGGCCGCTCGAAGTTGCGGCTGCGGGGGATCTCTCCGTGCCGGACGCTGAGAGCCGCCTTGAGCAGCCCGGCGATGCCCGCCGCCCCTTCCAGGTGGCCGATGTTCGTCTTGACCGAGCCGACCCGCAGCGGGCCGACGGCCTCACGGCCGGCCGCGAACACACCGCCGAGCGCCTCGGCCTCCAGCCGGTCGCCGCGCGGGGTGCCGGTGCCGTGGAGCTCGACGTAGCCGATGTCGCGGGCCGCGACGCCCGCCTGGCGCAGGGCGGCGCGGATGACGCCGCCCTGCGCGTCGGGGTTCGGCACGCCGAGTCCCTCGCCGCGTCCGTCGTTGTTGACCGCGCTGCCGTGGATGACGCAGACGATCTCGTCCTCGTCGGCGAGCGCCCGGTCCAGCGGCTTGAGCAGGACGACGGCGGCGCCCTCGCCGCGTACGAAACCGTTGGCGCGGGCGTCGAAGGTGTAGCACTCGCCGTCCGGGGAGAGCACCCCGAACTGCGAGGCGCGCACGGCGCTCTCGGGGATCAGGTTGAGGTGCACGCCGCCGGCGAGCGCGAGCTCGGACTCGCCGCGGCGCAGGCTCTCGCAGGCCAGGTGGACGGCGACCAGGGAGGAGGACTGGCCGGTGTCCACCGTCATGCTGGGGCCGGTCAGGCCGAAGGTGTGGGAGAGGCGGTTGGCGACGAGCGCCCGCTGCAGACCGGTGAAGGCGTACGGGCCGATCGCCTCCGGGCCCTGCTGCGCGAGCAGCGCCTCGTAGTCGGCTGCGATGGCGCCGACGAAGACGCCCGCGGCGCTGCCGCGGACCTCCGAGGGGCGCAGGCCGGCGTTCTCGAAGGCCTCCCAGCCCAGCTCCAGCACCAGCCGCTGCTGCGGGTCCAACGCCTCGGCCTCCAGCGGGGAGATGCCGAAGAACTCCGCGTCGAAGCCGGCGACGTCGTCGAGGAAGCCGCCGCGCCGCGTGTTCACACGGCCCGGCCGCCGCGCGTCCCCGTCGTAGAACTCCTCGGCGTCCCAGCGGTCGGCGGGGACGTCCTTGACGCCGCTCGCCCCGTCCCGCAGGAGGCGCCAGAGGTCCCGCGGCCCGGCCGCGCCCGGCAGGCGGCAGGCCATGGCGATCACGGCGATCGGTTCGGCCGGCGCATGCCGCTCCGGGTGGCCGGCTGTGGTCCCAGGCTTGCTGCTCATCGCTCTCTCTCGTCCGCTCGTCCGCGCTCGTCTGTTCCGCCCGCCGGCCCGCCGCGTGTGCCGCCGCCCGCCGGTTCAGTCCTTGAGGAAGTCCAGGACCCTGCCGATGACCTCGGGGTCGCCCAGGATCCGGCGGTGGCCCAGCTTGCGTGTGATCAGCAGCTCCGCCCGGTCGCCGTAGCTCGCGGCCAGCCGGCGGCCCTGGTCGACGCCGACCTCGCGGTCGTTCTCGTCGTGGACGACGAGGATCCGCGCCGTGACCTCCTCCGGCCGGTGGTCGGCGGAGAAGCGGTTCCAGATGTCCCGCTCGGGGGCGAAGTGCAGCTCGCTGCGCCGCCGCAGTTCGCCGGCGAGGGCCGGGCGCAGGCCGAGCTGCCCGCAGAAGGTCTCCGGGAGCGAGCCGAAGTCCGCCACGGAGGAGATGGACACGAGCCGCTCGGTGACGAGGCCGCCGCGGGCCGCCAGGTAGGCGGAGGTGCCGCCGAAGGAGTGCCCGACGACCGCGTGGAAGTCGCCGTACCGCTCCTGCACCGCCCGCATGACCGCGCCGTGTTCGAGGATGGTGCAGGTCGAACCGGCCGACGCGCCGTGGCCGGGGGCGTCGTAGGCGACGGCGGTCAGGCCGAGGGCCTCGATGCCCTGGACGAAGCCGGCGAAGTTCGCGGCCCGCCCGCTCACGCCGTGCACCAGCAGGACGGGCTTCTCGCCGCTGCCCCAGCGGTACGTGCGGATCTCGCGTCCGCCGACCGTGAGGGTCTCCTGCTCCGCGCGGTCGTGGACCTCCCGCTGCTCGGGCCGGACCGGGGTGCGGGGCGGCGCGCCGAGGAACAGCTTCCAGGCCGGCGCTCCGGCCGCCTTGACGGAGACGTACGACATGGCGTTGATGACGTTGCGTATGGTGCTGAGGGAAGCCATCCGGTTGCCTGCTTTCTCGCTTGGTCGGGACGGGAAGTGGGGGGAACAGGCGCCGACGCGGCGCCCGGGGAGCTCAGTTGACCTGGCGCTCCCGGTCCTGCCAGAAGCGGTCACGCAGTTCCCGCCGGAGGATCTTTCCACTCGGATTGCGCGGGAGGGTCTGGATGAACTCGAAACCGGACGGAATCTTGAAGTCGGCGATCGTGCCCTTGAGCGAGAGCACGAGCTGCCGCGGACTGACCTCGTGACCGGGCCTGACCACGACGAACGCGTGGATGGCCTCGCCCCAGCGCTCGTCCGGGACGCCCACGACGGCCGCCTCCACCACGGCCTCGTGCCGGGCGAGCGCGTTCTCGATCTCGGCCGGATACACGTTCTCGCCGGCCACGATGATCGTGTCCTTGATCCGGTCGCAGATGAACACGTAGCCGCCGTCGTCGAGATAGCCGGCGTCCCCGGTGTGGATCCAGCCGTCCACGAGGGTGTCCGCGGTGGCCTCGGGCAGCCCCCAGTACGAGAGCATCCGCGACGGCGTGCGCAGGCACACCTCGCCGATCGCGCCCGTGGGCAGCACCCGGCCCGCCCGGTCGATCACCTTGGCCTCGAAGCCCGGGTAGGGCCGCCCCGCGGCCTTCAGCCGGGCCCCGCCGGCCACGTGCTCGTGCGGCGGCAGGCAGACCGCGGTGTTCCCGGTCTCGGTGAGCCCGTAGATCTGCGCGAACTCGCAGCCGATCCTCTCCAGGCACTCCTGGAGCAGGCTCTCGGAGATGGGCGAACCGCCGTAGACGATCTTGCGAAGGGTCGCGAAGTCGGCGCTGCCCGCGCCCGGTTCGGCCAGCATCATCTGGAGCATCGCCGGGACCAGGCAGGTGGTGCTGACCCCGTGCTCGCGGATCAGCCGCACCGCCTCGCCGCTGACGAACATCCGCATGGCGACATTGGTGACCCCCGCGTTGAAGCCCTGCGTGGCCCACCAGAGGCCGCCGATGTGGAAGCCGGGGATGCCGATGAGGCTGACGTCCTCCGCCCGCCAGTCGATCCACCGCAGATCCTCGGACGCGAGGGCGTCGCGCACCTTGAAGAAGCTGCGGTGCGCGAGCACCACGCCCTTGGGCAGGCCCGTGGTGCCGCTCGTGTAGATCTGGGCGATCGGGTCGTCGGGGGCGGCGGACGTCTCCGGGTCGGCGTCCGAATGGCCCGCCTGCCAGGCGGTGAAGCCGCTGCCGCGGCCCGCCGGGCCGTCGAGGGCGACGATCCGCACCTGCGAGGGCAGTCCGGCGGCCGCCTTGTGCGCGACGTCGAGGAACTCGTCCTCGACGAAGAGCAGCCCGGTCCCCGAGTCCCGCAGGATGTGGTCCACCTCGGAGGCCGTCAGCCGCCAGTTGACGGGGACCAGGACCGTGCCGGCCTTCGCGCAGCCGAAGAGGATGTCGTAGTAGTGCTCCGACTCCTTGCCCAGGTACGCCACCCGGGAGCCGCGCACCGCCCCGGCCGCGTGCAGCGCGCGCGCCGTCCGGTTGCTGCGCCGGTGCAGCTCCCCGTAGCCGACCTCCCGGCCCTCGCAGACCACGGCCGTCCGGTCGGGGCGTTCGGCGGCGTGGAAGGCCACCGTGCGGTCCAGGGTCTGCAACTGCGGGTGGTACATGTCCGGCTCCTCGCTCCTCAAGTCCACTGGTTGCCCTCCGGCCAGTACCGCCGGCCGCGTACGGGCGCCGGTCCGGGCGCCTGCCGCGGGGGCCCGTCCACGCCCTCCATCAGGACGTGCGCGTTGGTTCCGGTGAAGCCGAACGCACTCACCCCGGCCAGCCGCCGTGGCGCGTCCGGCCACGGCTGCGAGGCCGTCGGCACGCGCAGTGCCATGCGCTGCCACGGGATCGCCGGGTCCGGGACGTCGAAGCCGGGCTGCACCGGGACCGTGCGGTGGTTCAGCGCCAGCACGGCCTTGATCAGGCCGGCCGCGCCGGACGCCGTCTCCAGGTAGCCGAGGGTGCCCTTGGCCGAGCCGACGAGCAGCTCGGGGGCGTTTGCCGAGTCCCGGCCGTAGACGCCGGCGAGGGTCTCCGCCTCGATGACCCCGCCCAGCTTGGAGCCGTTGGCCTGCGCCTCGACGTAGCCCACCTCGTGCGGGTCGATCCCGGCGGAGCGCAGCGTGTCCGCGATGACCCGCCGCTGGCCCAGCGCGGACGCCGCGGCCATGGCGGGCCGGTCGCCGTGCTGGTGGATGCCGCTGCCGCGGACCACGGCGTACGGGGTGTCCCCGTCCGCCTTGGCGTCGGACTGCCGCTTGAGCACCAGCACCCCGCAGCCCTCGCCGCGCACGTGCCCGTCGGCCGCCGCGTCGAAGGGCCGGCTGCGGCCCGTCGGCGAGACCATGCCCGCCTGCGCGAACACGGCCGTGGTGAACGGCGCCAGCAGCAGGTGGCAGGCGCCGACGACGGCGAGGTCGCACTCGCGGGCCCGCAGCGCGTGCGAGGCCAGGTGCAGCGCGGTCAGCGCCGAGGAGCAGGCCGTGTCGACCGTGAGCACCGGCCCGCCCAGCCGCAGCCCGGTGGCGACGCGGGCCGCGGCGGCGCTCAGCGCGCCACCGGTGCCCATGTACGGGGAGAGGCCCTCGGGTCCGACCCCGTTGCGCAGACAGGCGTAGTTGTACTCGACGGTGCTCACCCCGGCGAACACCCCGACCCGGGCGTCGGTGCCGGGCGCCGCTCCCGCGTCCTGGAGCGCCTCGGCGGCCACCGTCAGCAGCAGTCGCTGCTGGGGGTCCATGAAGGACGCCTCCTCCTCGCCGATGCCGAAGCGCTCGGCGTCGAAGAGGTCGATGTCCGCCAGGTAGGAGCCCTGGCCGAGCAGCCCGGCCAGGGGCGCCAGGTCGGGTGCGGCCGTGTTCCACCGGGGGCGGCCGGTGGAGTCGACGGGTATCCCGCCGCCACCGGCCACCACCCGGCCGTCCCGCAGCGCCTCCCAGTACTGCCGGGGGCTGTCCAGGCCGCCCGGCAGGCGGCAGGCGAGGCCGGTGACGGCGATGCCCTCGCTCTCGCGCAGCCGCTGCCGTGCCAGCAGCAGGACCAGCTGCTTGTGGGAGAGCCCCGACAGGGACTCGATGTACTCCTTCACCGCGTCACAGATCCATCAGGTCGGCGAGTTCGGCGTCGGCGTCCTCCTCGGACAGCTCCCGGACGTCCTTCGGCGCCCGGCCCGCGGCCCCCTCGTCGGCGGCCGGCGGGGCGATCTCCTGGTCCAGGTACTCGGCCAGCAGCAGGATCGACGGGTAGTCGAACACGATCGACGTCGGCAGCGGCACCTGGAAGCCGGCCTCCAGGGCGTTCTTCAGCTCGACGGCCACCAGGGAGTCGAGTCCCAGCTCGGTGAACTTCGCGTCCGCCGGGACGTCGTCCGCGCCCTCGAAGTGGAGGAGCACGGCGATCCGTTCCCGGATCAGCTCGTTGACCGTGGCCCGGCGCTCGGCCCGGGGCAGGGCCCGCAGCGCCTCCAGGTCGACCTTGCGCACCGCCGCGGCCGACGCCCGCGCCACCTCGCGGTAGAGCGCGCTCGCCGCCGGACGCCCGGACGCGTACCGGTCCCAGTCGAACTCGCCGACGGTGACGTGCGACTCGCTGCCGCCCAGCGCCTTGAACAGGCACCGAGCGCCGTCCGTCGGCTTGAGGAACCGCATGCCCTGGCCCTCGATGCCGCGGATCAGCTCGGCGCTGAGGTTCGCGGCCATGCCCACCTCGGCCCACGGCCCCCAGCCGATGCTCAGGCCCGGCAGGCCCGCCGCGGAGCGCCACTGCATCACCGTGTCGATGAAGGCGTTGCCCGCCGCGTAGTTGCCCTGTGCCACCGGTCCCAGCACCGAGGCCACCGAGGAGTAGCCCACCAGGAACGGCTCCTCGGGGAAGGTCCGCAGGACCTGGTCGAGCTGCCAGGTGCCGAACACCTTCGCCTCGAAGACCTTCTCGATGCTCTCCCAGTCCATCGCCGAGATCGGCATGTCGGCCAGGACGCCCGCGCCGTGGAAGACGCCCGCCAGCGGCCTGCCGGACGCCTTGAGGTCCTCGGCGATGCGGAGCACGTCCTCGGTGCGGGCGATGTCGCCCTGGTAGGCGGTCACCGAGACCCCCTCGCCGAGGCCGGCCGCGATGGCCGCGGTCCGCTCGGCGGACACCGCCCGCCGGCTGACCAGCCCGATGTGCCGGGCGCCCAGGGCGACCAGGCGTTCGGCCGTGACGGTGCCGATGGCGCCCAGACCGCCCGTGATCAGGTACGTGCGGTCCGCGGCGATCTCCACGGGCCGGGCCGGGCGGTCGCCCGACGCGGTGAGGTCGAGGACGAGCTTGCCGATGTTCGCACCCCGGCTGAGGACCCCGAACGCCTCCTCGATCTCCTCCAGGGAGTACGAGGTCGTCGGGATGGGCCGGATCTCCTCGCGCTCCAGCAGCCCGGCGACGGTCTCCAGGATCTGCTTGTTCACCGAGCGCAGCTCGTGCTCGGGGAACTCACTGAGGTCGAAGTTGTGGTACGCCACGTCCGGACGCGCCTCGTGTGCCTGCTCCGCCGACCAGATGCCGATCTTGCCGAGCTCCACGAAGCGCCCGCCCCGGCCCAGCGCCCGCATGCCCTCGGCGATGTACTCCTTGTTCAGGCTGTTGAGGACGATGTCGACGCCCGCGCCGCCGGTGATCTCCAGGATCCGGTCGGCGAACTGCGGGGAGCGGGAGTTCAGGACGTGCTCGACGCCCTGGGCGTGCAGCAGGGCCTGCTTGCGCGGGCTGGCCGTGGCGATGACCTCGGCCCCGGCGAGCTTCGCCAGCTGCACCGCGGCCTGCCCCACCCCGCCCGCGGCGGCGTGCACCAGCACCGTGTCGCCGGCCTTGATGCCGGCCAGGTCGTGCAGGGCGTAGTACGCGGTCACGTACGCGGTGGCCAGGCCGGCCGCCTCGGCGAAGCCGACGTTGGCGGGCTTGCGCACCGCCATGGCCGACGGCACCGTCACCCGGCGCTTCATGCACCCGAGGTGGCTGAGGACGACCTCGTCGCCCGGGGCGAACTCGGCGTCCGGGCCGGCCGCGAGGACCGTGCCGGAGCCCTCGAAACCGAGGGGCAGCCGCTGGTACGGCACCCCGGTGTCCTCGGCGTGCTGCTTGAGCAGGCCGAGCGCGTTGAGGACGTCCTTGAAGTTGAGGCCCGCGGCGTGCACCTGGACCTGCACCTCGTCCCCCTGGGGGGTGACGTCGGCCAGCGGCACCGGCTTGATGTCGGCGAACTCGCCGTACTGGGTCACGGTGAGCTCGAAGTTCTCGTCGTCGGCCGCGGCCGGCTCCACGGGGCGCAGCCGGCGCACGTGGCGGTTGCCCGCCCGGTAGCCGATCTGGAACTCCTCGGCCTCCGCGGCCAGCCACTCGTCGGCCAGCGACCGTGCGTCGCCGCCGTCCGGCAGGTCGACCAGGGTGACCTTGTACGTCGGGTACTCGCTCCACAGGGACAGGCCGAAGCCCCACAGGGAGGATGCGGGCACGGCTCCGGCACCCGGCGCGGGCACGTCGCCCGGCAGCCGCTGAGCGCCCTCGGTGACCAGCCACAGCCTCTGCTCGCGGCCGAAGCCCTGCTGCTCCAGCGAGGCCAGCAGCGCCAGCAGGTCCCGGTAGTTGGCCTCGGACTCGGCACGCAGCCGCTCCTCGGTGACCGGGCCCGGCTGGGCACGCCAGAACCAGGCCACGTCGGTGGGCCGGCCCGTCAGGGCCTCGGCCGCGCGGGCCGCCGAGGCGGCGTCGGGGGCGAAGGCCAGGGCGGCGTCCGCCGCCGCGAGCTCGGGGACCGCCCCGGCGAGGTCGGCCTCGTCCCGGCCGACGACCAGGATCCGGCGGGCGCCGTCGGTGCCGCGCCGCACGAGTGAGCGCTTGGTCCAGCGCGGAGTGTGGAAGAACCTGCGGCGGGGCCCGCCGGCGGTGTTGGCCACCCGCTTGAAGCCCAGGTCGCGGACGACGAACAGCGGCCGGTCGCCCTCCAGCAGCAGCAGGTCGGCGGTGAGTTCGCCGTCGGCGTTCTCCTCGCTGGTGATCCGCGCCAGGCTGCGCAGGGCGCCCTGCTTGGGCTTCTTCAGCAGCTGGAAGGTGCCGAAGGCGACCGGGAGGTAGGTGTGGCCGTTGTCGAGGACGGCCGCGAGGGACTGGATGACGTTGTCGAGGACGGACGGAGGCATGTGCTCCACCGCGCCGGCCGGCCGGCCGAGCAGGTGCGCGACGGCCACGCCGTCGCCCTCGCGGGCCAGCAGCTCGATGCGGCGGAACTCGGGGCCGTACTCCAGGCCGAGGTCGGCGAAGTCGGCGTACAGGTCGTCCGCGCGGCGCGGAGCCGCAGCCGGCGCGCCGGTGTCGGCGGCGGCCCGTGCGGACAGTTCGGCCGCGGCCTGCTCCAGCTCGGGCAGCAGGGTCCAGCCGGCGGCGATCCGGGCGACGGCGTGCCGGCGCTCGATGGCCCGGCCGGAGCCGTCGACCCGGCTGACGATCTCTACCTCGGCGCCGCCGTCCGGCAGTTCCGTCAGGCGGGTGCGGACCTCGGTGGGCTGATCCTCGGTGAGGATCAGCGGTTCGAGGATGTCCACACCCTCCAGCGGCCGGCCCGTCTCGCCGTACACGGCGTCCTGGAGCGCCAGCAGGATCTCGACGTAGCCCGCGCCGGGGAACACCACCTGGCCCATGACCACGTGGTCGGCGAGCTGGGCCGGGCGGTCGGGGGCGATGGTCGCGGCGAACTCGCGCACGCCCCGCTCCCGGCCCGCCGTGTCGGTGATCTCCTGGCCGAGCAGCGGGTGGTGGACGCGCGAGGCGTCGGCCACCAGCTCCTTGGAGTGCCGGACGCCGTTGATCGGAAGCCAGTAGCGCTTGCGGTCGAAGACCGTGCGCGGCAGCGGGACGCGGCGGTGCGGGCGGCCCGCGTGGTAGCCGGCCCAGTCGACGTGCAGGCCCGCGGCGTAGACGTCGGTGAGAGCCTTGCGGGCCGTGGAGCCGGCGGTGTCCTCGGCGCCGGTGCTCGCCACCCACACGTGGTCGCGGGCGTCGAGGATGCGCCGGCCCAGGCCCAGCAGCGTCGCGGCGGGCCCGACCTCGATGAAGACGTGGCGGCCGCGAGCGCCGATGGTGGCCATGCCCGCGGCGAAGTCGACCGGTTCGCCGATGTGGCGCACCCAGTACTCGGGGGTGGCCAGCTCGGCCGGGTCGGCGACCTGGCCGGTCAGGTTGGAGACCAGGGTCAGCTCGGGCACCCGGAAGTCGATCGTGGCGACGACCTCGCGGAACGCGTCGAACACCTCGTGCATCAGCGGCGAGTGGAAGGCGTGCGAGACCGGCAGCGCCTTCGTCTTCACCTCGCGGGCGGTGAGCGCGTCGGTGATTTCGGCGAGGGAGGCGGTGCCGCCCGAGATCACGCACTGGCCGGGGGCGTTGAACGCGGCGAAGGAGACGTCCGCGTAGGCCTCCAGCAGCGGCGCCACCTCCTCGGCGGGCGCCGTCACGGCGACCATGCCGCCGGGGGCGGTCACCGACTGCATCAGCCGGGCGCGGGCGGCGACCAGCCGCACGGCGTCCTGCAGCGAGAACAGCCCGCCGATCGCGGCGGCGACGACCTCGCCGATGCTGTGGCCGATCAGGACGCTCGGTTCGATGCCCCAGCTCAGCCAGAGCTTCGCGGTGGCGTACTCCAGGGCGAACAGCGCCGGCTGGGTGTAGCGGGTCTCGTGGATCACCTCGGCGTCCGCGGCGGTGCCCAGGACGAGGTCCTTCACCGACCGGCCGAGGCCTTGCGCGAACAGCTGGTCGCAGGCGTCCAGGTGCTCACGGAACACCGGGTACGCGTCGTAGAGCGCGCGGCCCATTCCCGGGTACTGGGAGCCCTGCCCGGTGAAGAGCAGCGCGACCTTGCGCAGGTCGGAGGCGGCCGCGGGGGTCTTGTCCAGGAGCGCCTCCAGCTCGGCGCGGTCCCGGACGACACCGGTCAGGCGGGTGCCGAAGTGGGCGCGGCCGACATTGCCGGTGTAGCAGAGGTCCGCGAGGTCGGCGTCCGGGTTCTCGGCGAGGAAGGCGCGGTAGGCGCGCGTCTGGAGGGCCAGGGCCTTCTCGCCCTTGGCGGAGAGGGTGAAGACATGCCCCGCGGCCTCCGGAGGGTCCTGGTCGGGGTGCGCCTGCCCGGCGGGTGCGGGCGGCTGCTCCAGCACGGCGGAGGCGATGGTGCCCTGGAAGCCGAAGGAGTTGATCAGGGCGCGGCGGACCGGCGCCGCCCAGGCGCGGCCCTCGTTCGGCACCTCGACGGGCATGTCCGCCCAGGGGATGTGCGACGAGGGCTTGTCCACGTGCAGGTGCGGGTAGATCTCGCCGTTCTGCAGCTGGAGCGCGGCCTTGACGACACCGCCGATACCGGCGGCGGCCTCCATGTGGCCGATGTTGCTCTTGAGGGAGCCGACGACGAGCGGCGCGTCCGCGGTGTGGGACCGGGAGAAGACCCCGTTGATGGCGCCCATCTCGATGGGGTCGCCGAGGGAGGTTCCGGTGCCGTGCGCCTCGACGTAGGAGACGTCGCCGGGTTCCAGCATCGCCGCGGCCAGCGCGGCCCGCATCACCTGCTCCTGCGCGGAGCCGTTGGGGACGGTCAGGCCGCCGCTCTCGCCGTCCTGGCGCACGGCCGTGCCGCGGACCAGGGCGATCACCCGGTCGCCGTCGCGCAGGGCGTCGGACAGCCGCTTGAGGACGACCATGCCGCAGCCCTCGGCGCGGCTGTAGCCGTCGGCCGAGTCGTCGAAGGTCTTGCACATCCCGTCGGGCGAGAGCATGCCCGCCTGGGAGAAGACGATGTGGTTGCGCGGGTGGTGGATGGCGTTGACGCCGCCGCACAGCGCGATCTCGCACTCGCCGCGCCGCAGCCCCTCGACCGCGAGGTGCAGGGCGACCAGCGAGGAGGAGCAGGCGGTGTCGATGGCCATGCTCGGGCCGCGCATGCCGAGGAAGTAGGAGATGCGGCCGGCCGCGACGCTGTGGGCCGTACCGGTGCCGACGTTGGCGTCCAGCTCGTCGTAGGCGAGGTCGTCGATCTCGATGGTGTAGTCGACGCAACTGATGCCGACGTAGACGCCGCCGTTGCCGCCGCGCAGGCCGGTCGGGTCGATGTTGGCGTGCTCCAGCGCCTCCCAGGCGGTCTCCAGTACGAGCCGCTGCTGCGGGTCGATGTACTGGGCCTCCTTGGGAGAGATGTTGAAGAAGCGGGGGTCGAACCGGTCGATGCCGTCCAGGAAGCCGCCGCTGTGCGGCAGGATCCTGCCCTTGGCGTTCTCACCCCCGGAGGCGAACTCCGCGACGTTCCAGCGGGATTCGGGGATGGGGCCGGTCCCGACACCGCCGGCGCGCAGGAACTCGGTGAAGCCCTCGGGGGTGTCGTTGCCGCCCGGGAAGCGGATTCCGGCCCCGACGATGGCGATGGGCTCGTACTTCTCCAGCATCAGCTCCTTGAGGAGCTGCTTGTGCTGCCGGAGTGCCTCACGGGACGCCTCCAGCTCATCCTGCTCACGGGCGGGCGTGTTGGGCACGGTCTTTCCTCCAGATCCGGCAGGGCCGCGGGGGCCCTGCCGGAGAGACGTGGTCAGGCCTGGTAGAGGTCGCTCAGCAGATCGTCGACCAGGGACTTGCGCAGGTCGGGTGCGGCGGGCGCGGCGGGGGCCGCCGGGCCGGGCGCGGGCGTGCCGTCCAGGGGCTGCGTGAGCAGGTGGTCCAGGAGCCGGTCGACCGTCGGGCTGCCGAAGAGCACGGACGTGTCGATCGTGACGGCGAGAGCGGCCTCCAGCCGCTGCTTGATCTCGGTGGCGCGCAGCGAGGTCAGGCCCAGGTCGAAGTAGTTCTGGTCGAGCGGAACGGTCTCGTCGCCGGTCATCAGCAGGGCCGTACGGAATTCCTGGACCACGAGGGCCTCCAGCTCCGTCCGCCACTCCGACCGGGGGAGCCGCCGGAAGCGGTCGGCAGCACGGGGGTCGATGGTCATGGTTGCACCGCAGTCGTCGCAGTCGTCGCAGTCGTCGGATGGGTGATGGCGATCTTCACTTCGCCGTGGCAGTTGCCGCCGCTCGCGTCCCAGTACCGGCAGGCGGTGTGGACGACGAGCAGCGGCTCGCGGAGGTCGCTGCCCTCCCACTCCACGACGTCCAGGATCTGGATCTCGCCGGAGAAGTGGCGGCCGCGCATGGCCCGCTTGAAGGTGCTGCGGAAGTCGGTGATGAGGAAGTCGGCCAGCTGGCGCTGCCAGTAGTCCTCCATGGACCAGTGCGCGAAGGACTCCAGGAGCCCGTCCTGCACCGACTTCGCGATGACGTAGTACAGCATCTGGTTGTAACAGATGTTGAATTCCACCGAGTTGAAGTGCCCGGTGTCGTCGATGTAGCACGACTCCGGGATCTCGAACGTGCAGCGCGCCGTCAGCGGCCCGTCCGCACCCCCGTCCCCGGTCCCGCCCGCCACCTCGCACGACTTCAGGTACTGGCAGTGCTCCCGGTAGGGCCTGAGCACCTGCGCCAGCAGCTCGGTGTCGGTGTCGAGCCGGTCGGGGCGGGACCCGGCCGGTGGAGTCCTTGTCTGCGTCACGTGTCTCTCCAGAACCGGCACTCAGTAGGAGACGGGCAGTGCGACGGGCGAACGGATGAAGTAGGCCGGCCGGAGCCGGACGTCCTCGGCCGGGATCGTGAGCTTCAGATCCGGCAGGCGACGCAGGACCACTTCGAGTGCGACCGCGATCTGGATGCGCGCGAGCTCGGTACCGGGGCAGTAGTGCGGGCCGAAACCGAAGGCCACGTGCCGGTTGTTGTTCCGCGCGATGTCGAACGTGTCGGGCTCGTCGAACTGCAGGGCGTCGCGGTCGGCGGCGCCGAGGGAGAGCAGCACGGTGTCGCCGGCGGGGATGGTGACGCCCCCGATCTCGACGTCCTCGGCGGCGAACCGCCGGGCCGCGGTGTGGTTCGAACCGAACATCCGCAGGAACTCCTCGACGGCGTCCGCCATGAGCTCCGGCTCCTTGCGCAGCCGCTCCGCGAGGGCGGGGTCCTGCAGGAGCGTGTGGATGGCGCAGCCGATGACGCCCGCGGTGGGGTCGTAGCCGCCCAGCAGGACCATGAAGCCCATGCCGATGAGTTCGTGCTGGTCGAGGCTGCCGCCCTGGTCGTCCTTGCCCTCGATCCACTCGGTCCAGATGTCGTCGCCGGGCTGCGCGCGCTTGCGCTCGATCAGGTCCGTGAGGACCTTCAGCATCCCGATCCCGCCCTCGCGCATCTCCTCCGGGTCGATGCCGAGGATCACGTCGGCCCAGCGCCGGAAGCCCGCCCGGTCCTCCTGGGCGATGTCGAGCATGTCCGCGATGATCTCGATCGGCAGCGCGGCGGCGTACGAGGCCATCAGCTCGGTCTCGCCGTGCTCGCCGAGCTCGTCGATGAGGCGTTCGGCGACCTCGACGATCCGCGGCCGCAGCAGCCGGACCCGCTTGGGCGCGAACGCCATGTTCATGAAGCGGCGCAGGCGGGTGTGCTCGGGCGGGTCCTCCCGTACGAGCGACTTGGTGAACTCCACCGGCAGCGGGAACCGGTGGTAGGTGTCCTTGGCGTGCCGCACGTGGCGTACGAGCCGGTGGTCCCCGAGCCCCTGGCGGACCTCGGCGAAGCGGGTGACAAGCCAGGCCTCCACGCCGTCCGGAGTCCTGATGTGGTGCACCGGACCCTCGGTGTGCAGCCGGCGGTACGTGGCGTAGGGATCGGCGAAGAACTGGGCGTCGAACGGTGTGCCGAGCGGCCCTACGGGGCATCGGGCGGCTTCGACCTGCACGGTGTCCTCCGCCAGGCCCTGACTGCGCTCCAACTTCGTCTCCTCGCTGTGCATCAGACCGTGACGTGCAGGGACTGGGGGACCCGGATGATGTAGGAGGGCCGCCAGACGACCTCCTCCTCGGGCTTGGTGAGGCGCATGTTCGGAAAACGGCGTACGAGTTCGCCCAGCGCGATCTGGAGCTCCTTGCGGGCCAGCTCCTTGCCGGGGCAGTGGTGCGGGCCGCGGCCGAAGGCCAGCTGCCAGTTGTCCTCGCGCCCGAAGTCCATGACCTCGGGGTCCTCGAAGCGCACCGGGCAGCGGTTGGCCGCGCCGAGCGAGATGAGCACGCAGTCGCCCTTGGCGATGTCCACACCGCCGATGTTCATGTCCTCGGCGGCGAAGCGGCGGATGCCGCTGTGCGTGGAGCCGTCCCAGCGCATCAGCTCCTCGACGGCGTCCGGGATGATCTCCGGGTTGTCGCGCATCAGCGCGGCCTTGTCCGGGTTGTTGAGCAGGGCGAGGGTGGACGCGCCGATCTGGCCGACGGTGGTGTCGTAGCCGCCGAGTAGGAGGAAGAACGTCATGCCGATCATTTCCTGATCGGTCAGCGGCTGCCCGTCGGTGTCCTCGGCGGTGATCCAGTACGAGATGAGGTCGTCCGTGAGGTTCTCGCGCTTGTTCGCGATGAGCTCCGTGACGAAGCCGAGCAGGCTGACCGCGGCCTGCTTGGCGGCCACCGGCTCACCGCCGAGCAGCGTGTCGCTCCACTCGCGGAAGCTGCTGCGCTGGTCCTCCGGGACACCGAGGATGTCGCTGGTCATCGTGATGGGCAGGGGGGCGGCGAGCAGGTCCATGATGTCGCCGCCGCCGTCCGCCTCGATGCGGTCCAGCAGGGTGGCGGTCACCTCGTGGATGCGGGGCTCCATGGCGGCGATGCGCTTCGGGGTGAAGGCGAAGTTCATGAACCGCCGCAGGCGGGTGTGCAGGGGGCCGTCCTCCATGTGGAGGTTCCCGGACCGCACGATCTCCGGCAGGATCTCGTTCTCGTAGTCCTCGCCGGCGTAGCGGCGGTTGCGGACCAGACGGCGGTCCTTGAGCGCCTCGCTGGCCTCCTCGTACTTGGTGACGAGCCAGACGAGCGTTCCCTCGGGCAGGCGCACCCGGTGCACGGGCGCTTCCTCGTGCATCTGCGCGTACACCGGGTAGGGGTCCGCGAAGAACTCCTCGTCGAAGGGGTCCTTGTGACCGGTGACGGGACATCCGATGGTCATGGCTACCTCGTTGTTCGGGGTGGGTGCAGACGTGTGGGGGATCAGGCGCCGATGCCGTCGTAGAACGGGTACTGGTCGTACACCGTGACGCGGTGCGAGACGGCCGGCTCCGCAGTGGTGGTGTGCAGGGCCCGGTGGACGAGGCTGCGGTTGTCCCAGACGAGGAGATCGCCCTGCTCGAAGGTCTGCAGGTGGATGTTCTCGTGCTCGAAGGTGTCGTCGAGCTGGCCGCTGGACTCCAGGAGGGCCGTCAGCAGGGACTTGTCCAGCGCGTTGCCGTCCGCGTCCAGCAGGCCGGTGGTGAAGCCCTCGCTGATGTAGAGGACGGTCTCGCCGGTGGCGGGGTGCTTGAAGGCGGTCGGGTGCGGCGACGGGGGAGTCTTCGCCTGGATCTCGTCGACCAGCTCGCCGACGGGGCGGTAGACGTCCTCGGGGCGGATCTTGAAGTAGCGGCTGACGTTCTGCACCGCGCGGGTGCCCTCGACGGCGCGCTTCAGCTCGTCGGACAGGCCCTCGTAGGCGCGGCCCATGTCGATGAAATAGGTGCCGCGGTTCTGCTTGGGGACGACCTGCGGGTAGATGAGGGTCAGCCCGAAGGGGTTCGGCATGAACTGGTAGTCCGCGTGCCAGAACTTGCCGGTCTTCGGGACGCCGACCTGGGTGCCGTCCGCGCTCGCCACATTCGACGACACGAAGATCTCGGAGACCTCCGGGTGCTGGTACATCGGCTCGTAGTACGTCTCCACGGTGCCGAGGCGGCGGCCGAGTTCGGCGAACTCCGGGGAGGACAGGTGCTGGTTTCGCAGCACGACGATCTTGTCGTTGTAGACGCGGTTCTTGATCTCCTCGAAATCCGCTGCCGTGGCGGTGGCGAGATCGAATTCCTCGACGGTTACGCCGAACTTCTTGTCTTCCTGGCGGAGAATCTTCACGAGAACCTCTCTCGGTGGTCAGGTCGCACTCGGCCGAGGCTATCGAGGCAGGCTAAAGCCCTTGTTATCCCTGGCTTTCCCTCGGAGAAACCGGAACCGGAATTGCAGCTTCGGCCGCAGCCCGGCTCTTGACGGTCGCGGCATAGACGTCGACGTATTCCTGGCCGGTCAGGGCGGATATCTCCTGGGTGATCCGGTTCGTGACCTCGCGGCGTGCGCGGCGGTCGGCCTCGCGGCCGGCGTGCTCGGGGAAGGTCATGGGGGCGCCGAAGCGGACGTCGAAGCGGGAGACGTAGAGGCGTTTGGCGCCGGCCGGGTGCACCCGCTCCGTGCCGGTCAGCCCGCAGGGGACCACCGGCGCCCCGCTCCGCATCGCGATCCACGCCGTGCCCGTGTTGCCCTTGTACAGGCGGCCGTCGGGCGACCGGGTGCCCTCGATGTGCACGCCGACCCCGTGCCCCTCGCGCGTGATCCGCAGGGAGGTCTCCAGGCCCGCCATGGTCGCGGAACCGCTCGTCCCGTCCACGGAGATCATCCCGACGGAACGGAAGAACAGGCCCTGCAGCCGGCCCTTGAGGCCCGGCATCTCAAGCCAGCCCTGCTTGCCCACGAAATAGAGGTGCCGCGGGACCAGCAGCGCGATGAATATGGAGTCGAAAAAGGACAGGTGGTTCGCCGCGATGATGAAGGGGCCGGACTTCGGCAGGTTCCCGACACCGCTGACGCGGGGCCGCAGGACGAGCCGCAACGGAATGAGGAGAAGCCGCCTCAGCAGCATCCGGAGCATGTGCAGGTCTCCCTCTCTGAACGTCTCGGCCGAGCGTTCACCGGGAATATAGGAGGGGTCGGCAGGGCGGGCAAGGATCGTTTAGTGCCGCGGTCAGCCGGACGAAAGGGATTCTTTAGCCGCGCGTAGTGCGCCCGTTGTTAGGCTGCTGCGCGTTTCACTGCTCAGGATTCAGAGACGAGGATGTCGTGCCCCAGCCCGCCGATCTTGCTTCCGTCCGTGCCTTCGTCGAGCGCGAACTCGTCGACTTCGGGGCGGAGCCCGACGCGATCACGGACCAGGCCAGGCTGGAGGAACTGGAGATCGACTCGCTGGGCGTCGTCGAGCTCACCGCGTCCGTCAAGCGCGAGTTCGCCGTCGACGTCCCCCTCGAAGCGCTGACCAAGGACCTCACGGTCGCTGCGGTCGTCGCCCTGATCCAGGACGCGGCGACGGCCTGACCGGACGGCGCCGCACGGAGCGGGCCGGTCCCGGATCACCGTCCGGGGCCGGCCCTTGCGCGTACCCGGCCGTGGTCAGCCCGCGGGCGGGCGCTCCGCGTCGAACGGGGCGTAGCGCCGTCGTTCCCACGGGTACGCGGGCAGGTCCAGGACCCGGCGGGGCAGGTCCGCGAACCCGGGGGCCGTGTCCGCCGCGACCTCCCGCACCTCCGGCGGGGTCAGGCCCTCGGCGACGGCGCCCAGGGCGGCCGCCGCCCGGTGCCGGTCGGACGCCTCGACCCGGATACGGGTGGCCAGGGCCGTACGGCCGTGCGTGACGGTGTAGGCGAAGGCGGCGTACTCCTCGTCCTTGATGCCGGCCAGGCGCGCGGCCAGCCGCGCCGCGTAGGACCGCAGCGCGGCCGGGGTCCGGGCCGACACCTCGAAGCCGGTCACGGCTACGGCCGCGGCCGGGCCCGCGGCCGGCGCCGGGTCCGGCGCCGGGGCGCCGAGCACGACGTGCGCGTTGGTGCCGCTCATGCCGAAGGAGCTGACGCCCGCGTACGCGCCGGCGCCGGCGGGCCACGGCTCCAGTTCGGTCGGGATGCGCAAGCCCGTCCCCGACAGGTCGATGCGCGGGTTCAGGGTGGTGAAGTGCGGCACGGGCGGCACCGCCCGGTGCCGCAGGCTCAGCATGGCCTTGATCAGCCCCAGCACACCCGCCGCCGACTCGGTGTGGCCCAGGTTCGCCTTGGCCGAGCCGAGCAGGACCGGCGCCCCCGCGCCGCCCGGCCGACCCAGGGCCGCCGCCAGCGCCTCCACCTCGATCGGATCGCCCAGCGACGTACCGGTGCCGTGGGCCTCCACATGGCCGATGTCGGCCGGGCCCAGGCCCGCCTCCGCCAGCGCCCGCTCCACCAGCCGGGTCTGCGCCAGCACGTTGGGCGCGGTGAAGCCCGAGGCCCGCCCGTCGTGGTTGACCGCCGAACCGTGGATCACCGCGTGCACCCGGTCGCCGTCGCGCACGGCGTCCGCCAGCCGCTTGAGGACCACGATGCCGCAGCCCTCCGACCGGGTGAAGCCGTTGGCCCGCGCGTCGAACGGACGGCACACCCCGTCCGGGGACAGGGCCCCCGTGCGCGCCGCGAGCGCGGTCCCGTGCGGTGACAGCACCAGGTTCACCCCGCCGGCCACCGCGATGTCGCACTCGCCGCTGCGCAGCGCCTGCCGCGCCAGATGCACCGTCACCAGCGAGGAGGAGCAGGCCGTGTCCACGGCCATGGCCGGGCCGGTCAGGCCCAGGGTGTGCGCGAGCCGCCCGGCGGAGAAGCAGTGCCCGTTGCCGGTCGCCCAGTACGAGTCGGGCCCCTCGCGCATCCACTCCCGGTAGTCCTGGCCGGTGATGCCCACGTACAGGCCGGCCGCGGCGGCCGCCGCCCGGCCGGCGGGGATGCCGGCGTCGTCCAGGGCCTCCCAGACCACTTCGAGCAGCATCCGGTGCTGCGGGTCCAGGGAGCGCCCCTCGCGGGGCGCGACACCGAAGAACGGGCCGTCGAACTCCAGCACCTCGTCCAGGAACCCGCCCCGGTGCGGCACCTCGTCCCAGGCCTCCCCGAAGGGCGCCCGCCGCGACTGCGGGATCGGGCGCACCGCGTCCGCCCCCGACGCCAGCGCCGACCAGTAGCCGTCGAGGTCCTCGATGCCGCCGGGGGCCCGCAGGCCGACGCCGACCACGGCGACCGGCTGGGCGCCCCGCAGCGCCGCCAGCTCCTCGCGCAGGGCACGGATCGTCTCCATGGCCCGGCTGACCGGGGTCGCGCGGGCCGCGCCCGCCGCCCTGCCGCTGTCCTGTTCCACCGTCAGGCCTCCTGTTCCGCGAGCCGCTCCACCAGCGCCCCGGCCAGCGGCCGCAGCGCCCCGTACGTCCACAGGAGCGTCGGCGACAGCCGCAGCCCCAGATCGGCCTCCAGCCGGTTGCGCAGCTCCAGGCTCATCAGCGAGTCCAGTCCGAGCGACTTCAGGGGCGTCTCGCGGTCGATGGAGTCCGCGGACAGCCGCAGCACCCTGCCGGCGAGCTGCCGTACGCGCTCCTCGACCACCGCGTGCCGCTCCTCCTCGGGGCAGCCGCCCAGCAACTGGCGGAAGTCGCCGCCCGAGCCGGCGCCCGGCTCCCCCGTCGTGCGCAGCAGGCTCCAGCTGGGCAGGCCCGCCGCCGCCGGGTACGTCTCGAACCAGCGGCGCGGGTCCAAGGCCACGTACCCCACGACGCTCTCGCCCTCCGCGAGGAAGGACTCCAGCGCCCGCCAGGCCTCGGCGGCCTCGAAGCCGTCCATGCCGCGGTCCGCGAGGCGCTCGCCGCGCTCGGCGGACCGGGCCGCCAGGCCGATGCCGTCGAAGGTGCCCCACTGGACGCTGAGCGCGGGCCGGCCCGCGGCCCGCCGGGCCGCGGCCAGCGCGTCCATGTACGTGTTGGCCGCCGCGTAGGCGGACTGGCCGACGTTGCCGACGAGCCCTGCGGCCGAGGAGAACAGCACGAAGAGGTCCAGCGGATCGTCCGCCGTCAGCCGGTCCAGTGCGGCGGCCCCGTCCGCCTTCGGCGCCAGCACCCGGGCCACGCCCGCCGCGTCGAGGTTGCGCACGACGGCGTCGGAGAGGACGCCCGCCGCGTGGAACACGCCGCGCAGCGCCGGCAGTTCGGCCCGCACCCGGGCCAGCGCCAGGTCCAGGGAGGTGGCGTCGGCGACGTCCGCGTGCACCACCGCGACCCGGGCGCCGGCCGCGCGCAGCGCCGCTATGCGCTCCGCGGCGTGCGGGGAGGGCTCCGAACGGCCCAGCAGGGCCAGGGCGGTTGCCCCGCGCTCCACCAGGTGCTCGGCCAGCGAGATCCCCAGGTCGCCCAGGCCGCCGGTGATCAGATAGGTGCCGTCGGCGCGGAACCGGCCGTACGGCAGAGGGTCCGCGACCACCCGCTCGACGGTCTGCGGCCCGTACAGCACGAACTTGCCGATGTGGTCGCCGTGCGACATGGCGCGCAGCGCCTCGGCCGCGTTGTCGAAGGTGTACTGGGTGACGGGCAGGGCCGTGAGCCGGCCCGCCTCCACCTCGTCCCAGACCGCGCGGAAGAGGCGCGCGAACCGCTGGGGCCGCCGCATGACGAGCCCCTCCAGGTCCACCGCCGCGAAGCTGACGCCCTTGCGGAAGGGGGCGAGGCCCAGCGTGCGCTCGCCGTGGATGTCCTTCTTGCCGACCTCGACGAACCGGCCGTCCTCGGCGAGCACCTCCAGGCCGCGCGCGATGGCGGCGCCGGTCAGCGAGTTGAGGACGACGTCGACGCCGCGGCCGCCCGTGCGCTCCGACACGGCGTCCGCCCAGGACAGGTCGCGCGAGTCGAAGACGTGCTCGACGCCCAGTTCCCGCAGGTAGGCCCGCTTGGCGGCGCTGCCCGCCGTCGCGATGACCTCGGCGCCCAGCATCCGGGCCACCTGGACGGCGGCCAGACCCAGACCGCCGGCCGCCGAGTGGACCAGGACGGTCTCGCCCGGCTCCGTGCGGGCCAGGTCGTGCAGCGCGTACCAGGCGGTCGCCAGGACCAGCGGCAGCGCGGCGGCGTCCTCCTGCGCCATCTCCTGCGGCACCGGCCGCGCGTGGTCGGCGCGGACGGTCACGTGCGAGACGATCGCGCCGAAGACGCAGGCCACCACCCGGTCGCCGACACGGAACCCGGTCGTGCCGGGGCCCACCGAGACGACCCGGCCGGAGCAGTCCCCGCCGAGCAGCTCCTTGCCGCCGGCCTCGTCGGGGTAGGTGCCCACGGCCTTCATCACGTCGATGAAGTTCAGGGAGGCCGCGTCCACCTCGATCTCGATCTCGCCCGGCCCAGGCCGCCTGCGCACCAGCGGCAGGTAGCGCAGGGACTCCCACAGTCCGGGCCGCGGCCCCGGATGCAGCCGGAACGGCTGGCGGCCCGTGTACGGCAGCGGAACGGCCGCGTCGTCCGGGCGGTGCCCGCCGCGCTCCAGCCGGCCGGCCAGGCGCCGCTCCCCGCGGCTGAGGACCTGGTCCTCGCGCTCGGCGTCCAGCAGTTCCCGTACGACGCCGGCCGTCCACCCCTCGTCGCCCGCGGTGTCCACCAGCCGCGCCGCCAGCCCCGGGTGCTCGCCCTGCACCACCCGTACGAAACCCCAGTACAGGGCCGCTCCGGGGTCGGGCGCCTCGGTGGCCGACGCGGCCTGCGCCCGCGTGGTCAGCACCGTCAGGCGGGGCGCCACCGGCCGGTCCGCGCAGGCCCCGGCGAGCGCGCCGAGGGCCTCCAGGCCCGCCCGCTGCTCCTCCTCGCCGGCCGCACGGTCCGGGGCGACGAACACGACCTCCCCGCCGTCGGCGGCCCGCAGCGCCTCGGCCCAGGCCTGCGTCCCGCCGGCCCAGGCCCGCGGCAGCGCCACGGCGGTGCCGCCCAGCGCACCGGCCAGTGCGACGACGGCGGTGCGGGCCGACTCCGGGCCGCACACCAGCCAGGGCCCCCGCTCCGCGCCCGGTCCCGGTCCCGCGTACGGGCGTTCGTGGAAGCCGAACCGGTGCACGCGCTCGGGAGCCGGCCCGGACCGCTCGCCCGTGCGCAGGCGGCGCAGCTCCAGCCCGCTCACGCGGGCCACCGGCTGGCGGTCCGGCCCGTACAGGGCCAGGTCGAAGAGCCCGTCGGGGCGGCGCACCGCGTGCACCCACAGCTCCGTCAGGTCCGAGGGCCGCCCCGGCAGCAGCGCGATCCGCCCGATCGCGACGGGCACCACGGTGTCCTCGTGCCCGCACAGCGCGAGGGAGAGCTGGAACGCCCCGTCCCACAGGGCCGGGTGCAGGACGAACCGGCGGGCGCCGGGCCGGCACTGCTCGGCCAGGGCCACCCGGCCCAGCGCCTCGTCGCCGTGCACACGCAGTTCGCGTACGCCCTGGAAGGCCGGGCCGTACCGCAGGCCGCGGGCGGTGCAGGACCGGTAGAACGCGGCCCCGTCGACGGCCGGCTCCCTCAACAGGCCGGTGGGGAAGACCGGCGGGGCCGCCTGCTCGGCGCGGTAGGAGGCGTGCGCCGTCATGTGCCGCGTCCAGCCGTCGCCGCCGTCGGGCAGCGACAGCACCTCCAGTCCGGCGCCCTCGCCGGCGTCCTCGCGCCAGACGCCGCCCAGGTGCAGCCCGCCGTCCGCGAGGGTCATGTCGCTGAGGAAGGACAGGCCGCGCAGCGACTGCGGGACACCGCCGGTACGGGCGGCCGCCGTGCCCAGGCACAGCTCGATCGAGGCCGCGGCGGGCACGACGACGGCGTCGTGCACCTGGTGGTCGGCGAGCCAGGGGTGGGATGCGGTGCCGATCTCGGTGGTGCCGTGCCAGGTGCCGGCCTCGGTCGGCAGCGGGGCGAGCGGGAAGGCGAAGGCGGCCGAACGGCCCGCTCCGCGCTGGGGCGCCCCGACCCAGTAGCTCTCGCGCTGCCACGGGTACGCGGGCACCCCCGCGTCGCGTGACGCCGGGCGCGGCCCGTACGCCGTCAGGCCCGCGACATGGCCCTGTGCGAAGCTCTCGGCGAGGTCCTCGGGGGCGCCGCGGTCGCGGTGCAGGGTGCCCAGGACGGCCGGCGGCTCCTTGCGCAGCGCGCCGATCTGCTCCAGCGCCGGCACCAGGACGGGGTGCGCGCTGACCTCCACGACGTGGGTGACGCCCTCGTCGAGGAGCGCGTCCATGGCCTGCGCGAAGCGCACCGGGCGGCACAGGTTCTCCACCCAGTACGCCCCGTCCATCTCCGGGCCCGCCAGTTCCGCGGCGCGCACCGTGGACATGAGGGGGATCGAGCCCTCGGCGGGCCGGACGGGGGCGAGCACCTCGTGCAGTTCGCCGGTCAGGTCGAGCATGAGCGGGCTGTGGGACGCGTAGTCCACGTTGATCAGACGGCAGTACGTGCCGTCCGCCTCCAGGAGTTCCTTCAGCAGCAGCACCGAGTCGGCGTCGCCGGAGAGCACACAGGAGCTGGGGCCGTTGTGCACGGCGAGCGCCACGCAGTCCTCGAAGCCCTCCAGGGCGGCGGCGGCCGCGTCGGCGTCGAGGTCGACGGCGAGCATCCGGCCGGTGCCCGCGGCGGTGCGCAGCAGGACGGCGCTGCGCCGGGCCACGACGAGGGCGGCGTCCTCCAGGGAGAGGATCCCGGCCACGGTGGCGGCGGCGATCTCGCCCTGGCTGTGGCCGACGACGACGTCCGGTTCCACGCCGGCCGTGCGCCAGGCGGCGGCCAGGGCGACGGAGACCGCCCACAGCACCGGCTGGACGATGTCGACGCGGCCCATCCAGGCGTCGCCGTCGCGGCCGGTGAGCACCTCGGTCAGGGACCAGTCGGTGTGCGGGGCGAGCGCCGCGGCGCACCGGTCGATCACCGCGGCGAACGCCGGGTCCTCGGCGTACAGCCGGGCGCCCATGGCGGCCCACTGCGAGCCCTGGCCGGGGAAGACGAAGGCGGTACGGCCGCGCTCCCGGGCCCGGCCGCCGACGGTGCCCGTCGCGGTGGCCTCCGGGTCGGCGGCGTAGGCGTCGAGCGCCGAGCGCAGGCCGTCGCCGTCGGTGGCGACGAGGCCCGCCCGGAAGGGGAACTGGTCGCGCTGCCAGCCCAGGGTGGCGGCGATCTCCCGCGGATCGGCGCCGGGGGCGTCCAGGGCCGCGCGCACGTCGCGGGCGCGCTGGACCAGCGCCGCCTGGCTGTGGGCGCTCAGCGGCAGGACGAAGGGCCTCCGGCCGTGGTCCCGCGGCGCGGCCTCGTCCGCCGGCGCGGTGGCCGGCGGGGCCGCGGTGATCACGGCGTGTGCGTTGGTGCCGCCCCAGCCGAAGGAGCTGACGCCCAGGTAGACCGGAGCGCCGTCCGCGGGCAGCGGCAGCGGCTCCCGCACGACCTCCAGGCCCAGTTCACCGAAGGGGATGTCCGGGTTGAGCTCGGCGGAGTGCAGGCTGGGCGGCACGACGCCGTTCTTCAGCGAGAGCACCGCCTTGAAGAGGCCGGCGAGCGCGGCCACCGGTTCGAGGTGCCCGATGTTCGTCTTCACCGACCCGATGCCGAGCGGCCGGCCCGCCCGTTCGGGGGCCTGCCCCAGCACCCTGCCCAGGGCGGTCGCCTCGACCGGGTCGCCCGCCCGGGTGCCGGTGCCGTGCGCCTCCACGTAGGCGACCCGGTCGACGGGGATGCCGGAGTCGTTGTAGACGCGGCGCAGCAGGTCCTCCTGGCCGGCGAGGCTGGGCGTCACCAGGCTGGTGCCGCCGCCGTCGTTGTTCGAGGCGGTGCGCACGATCACGGCGTGCACGCGGTCCCCGTCCCGGCGGGCCCGCTCCAGGGTCTTGAGGTAGACGGCGGCCACGCCCTCGCCGCGTACGAAGCCGTCCGCGCCGGCGCCGAAGGCGCTGCACCGGCCCGTGGGGGACAGACCGCCGAAGTGGGTGAGGCCGATGGTCACGTCCGGGGTCAGCATGAGGTTGGCGGCGCCGACCAGCGCGCCGTCCACGTCGCCGGCCCGGATGGCCTGGCAGGCCAGGTGCAGGGCGACGAGGGACGAGGAGCAGCCGGTCTCCAGGGTCAGGCTGGGACCCGTGAGACCGAGGAAGTAGGAGATCCGCGCCGACAGCATGTCGAGGGCGTTGCCGGATATGGAGTGCTGGGTGGGGCGGGCGCCGCGGTCCTCGCGCAGCCGCTCGTAGTCCTGCCACAGACCGCCGAAGTAGACGCCGGTCCGGGTGCCGCTCAGGCTCGCGGTGGGCACTCCGGCGTCCTCCAGCGCCAGCCAGCTGGTCTCCAGCATCAGTCGCTGCTGGGGGTCGAGGACCTCCGCCTCGCGCGGCGAGACCCCGAAGAAGGCGGCGTCGAACTCGTCGATGCCTTCCAGGAAGCCGCCGTGGCCCTGGATCTCCTTCTCCGGGTCCAGGGGCTGGTCGGTCCTCCAACGGGCCGACGGGATCGGGCGGATCGCGTCGCCGCCATCCATGAGCAGGTCCCAGAACCGGTCCGTGTCGGGAGCCTCGGGGAATCGCCCCGCCATCCCCACGATGGCGATCAGCTCAGCCGGGTCGTGATGCACTTCCTACCTCCGTACGGCAGGGGGCCGGAGCTCCGGATCTCCCTGGTTCGTTCATGGGTTCTGGTACGCGGGCCGGGCGGGCCGGCGGGAGCGGCCGAGAGGCCTACGGGGTGCGCAGCACCACGGCCGAGGCCTGGCCGTGCGCGTCGGTCGTCAGGACCAGCGCGGGCCCGCCCGCCAGGTCCCGCGGCCCGTCTGCGGCGGCGAGCGCGGGCAGGTCCGGATCCGGGCCGCCCCGGCCCGCGGTGGGCGGGGCGCACCGGTCGGCCAGGGCCCTCGCGGTCAGCGCGGCCTGGAGCAGGGTGGTGGCGCCCGCGCAGTCCCCGAGGGCGCCGAAGGGGCTGTGGACGGGGGTGCGGGATCCGACGGCCCCGTGCACGGCGAAGGCCTCGGCGCGGTCGGTGTGCGGGTCGCCGGCGGCGGACGAGCAGACGAGGGAGAGGTCCCCGGCCGCGACGCCGGCCTCGCGCAGGGCCGCGGCGACGGCGGGAGCGGCGGCGCTCGCGCCGCCGGCGCCGCCCCGCAGGGCGCTCACACCCGCGATCTCGGCGTGCACCCGGGCACCTCGGGCCCGGGCCCGCGCGGCGTCCTCGACGACGAGCACCACGGCCGCCTCGCCGGGAGGGGCGCCCGCCCGGTCCGCGCCGAACGGCCGGGGCGTGCCCGCCCGTTCACCGGCGGCCAGCCGCAGCGGGTCCAGCACGTCCACGGCCGCCACGAGCACGGCCTCCGCCTGCCCCGTACGGACGTGGTCGGCGGCGACGGCCAGCGCGTGCGCCCCGGAGCAGCGGCCGGCCGTCACGGTGACGATGCTGCCCTGCGCGCCGGCGGCGATGGACAGGTCCGAGGCCGCGGCGTTCAGGCTGCCCTGCGGGCCGGCGTACGGGCTGACCAGCTCCGGCCCGAGGGTCAGGCCGTCGCGCATCACCTGGAGGTAGCCCGTCAGGCCGCCGGCGGCCGTGCCCAGGACGACGGCGGTCTCCTGCGGGTCCGGGGCCGTCCCCGGCCCGAATCCGGCGTCCTGCCAGGCGAGCATCCCGACCCGGGAGACCAGCAGGGACTCGCGGCTGAGCGCGCGCAGCCGCTTGCGGCCGAAGGCCGGTACGTCCGGCAGGTCGTCGGCGAGCGCGCCGGCCGTGGCCTTCACCACGCCCGGGTACAGGCCGTCGGTGGCGGTGGCCCGCGTGAAGCCGGTCCGCCCGGCGAGCAGCGCCTCCCAGGTCGCGTCGAGGCTGCCGCCGAGCGGACTGGCCAGGGCGATGCCGGTGACGGCGGCCGTCGGGCTCATCGTGCGCTCCCTGCTGTGCTCGTGCGGGTGAAGACGGTGCAGGCGGTGTTGCCCCCGAAGCCGAAGGCGTTGTTGACGGCGACCCGCACCGGCGTCTCGCGCGCCTGGCCGCGTACGACGTCGACATCGCACTGCGGGTCCAGGTCGACCAGGTTGGCCGTGGGCGGGACCACCCCGTCGCGCAGCGCCAGGACGCACGCCACGGCCTCGATGGCGCTGGCCGCGCCCTGCGTGTGGCCGAGGGCCCCCTTCAGCGAGGTCACGGCGGGTGTGCGGGGTCCGAAGACGTCGCGCAGGGCCTGTGCCTCGACGCGGTCGTTGGAGGGGGTGCCGGTGCCGTGGGCGCTGACGTGGTCGACACGGTCGGGGGAGATCCCGGCGTACTTCAGGGCCCGCAGCATGGAGCGGCGGGCGCCGCTGCCCTGCGGGTGCGGGGCCGTCATGTGGTGTGCGTCCGACGCCGAGGCCCAGCCCGCCAGTTCGGCGTGGACGTGCGCGCCGCGCCGGCGGGCGTGCTCGTACGACTCCAGGACCAGGGCGGCCGCCCCCTCGGAGACGATGAGCCCCGCCCGGTCGCGGTCGAAGGGCCGCAGGAAGTCGGGGGCCAGTGAGCGCAGGCTGGAGAACATCATCATGATGCCGCTGGACAGTTCGTCGACACCGCCGGCGATCATCACGTCGGCGCGGCCCGCCCGGATGGTGTCCGCGGCGTGGGCGAGCGCGCTGTTGCCCGAGGCGCAGGCCGTCGCGACGGCCAGGCCCGGTCCGAGGAAGCCCAGTTCGCGGGCGACCGCGTCGGTGAGGTCCGGCGCCGGCCGCGGCCCCGGGTGCGGCGCCCCGCCGGTGTCCGCGCCGCGGTGGAAGCCGGTCACGGCCGGTTCGAGACCGGCGCGGCTGCCGAGGAGCGTGCCCAGGCAGACGCCCGCCCGGTACGGGTCGCCGGTCCACCGGGGGATCCCCGCGTCGGCGGCGGCCGCCGCGGCCGCGGCCCTCGCGAGCGCCAGGCTGCGCTCCCCGCCGGCCCGCGGCGCGTCGAAGCCGGCGACCTCGCCGGCCAGCGCGGCCGGGAAGTCGGCCGCGTCGGGACGGGTCAGCGGCCCCGTGCCCACCACCCCGCGGACCGCGGCGTCCCAGAAGCCCTCCACGGTCGTGCCGATCGGCGTGAGCACGCCGAGCCCGGTCACCACGACCCGTGCGGACCCCGTCTGCGCTGCCATCGCTGCCATCACCGCGCTCCCTCAGTTGCTAATGCCGCCATCGACCCGGATCACCTGTCCCGTGATGTAGGCGGCGCGGTCCGACGCGAGGAACGCCACGGTGTCGGCCACCTCCCACGCGGTGCCGATCCGGCGGAGCGGGATCGAGGCGATGACGCCGGCGCGGGCCTTCTCCGTCATGCCGTCGGTCATGTCCGTCGCGATCAGGCCGGGCGCCACCACGTTGGCGCGGACGCCGAAGCGGGCCACTTCCTTGGCCAGCGACTTGGTGAAGCCGATGATCCCGGCCTTGGAGGCCGCGTAGTTGGCCTGCGTGGCGCTGCCGCAGACGCCCGCCACGGACGACACGGTGACGATGCTTCCCCGGCCCTGCTTCATGAGGGTGAAGACGGCGGCCCGGCACACGTTGTAGGTACCGGTCAGGTTGGTGTCGATGACGCTGTTCCAGGCGTCCTGGCCCATCGTCACCAGCGGCCCGTCGTGGACGATGCCCGCGTTGGTGACGAGGGCGTCGATCGCCCCGAGCCGTTCCTGCGTCCGCTCCAGGAAGCCCCGTACGGCGTCGGGGTCGGTCACGTCCACGGACGCGTCGAAGACCCGGCCGCCGTGCTCGGCGGCGAGGGTTTCGAGCGCGTCGGCGTCGGCGGGCCGGGAGCGGTAGCAGTAGCCGACGTCGTACCCGTCGGACAGGAAGCGCTCCACGACGGCCCGGCCGATGCCGCGCGACCCGCCGGTGACGACCGCGACCCTGCGCGTGTCGTGCGGCATCAGGCGGCGAGCTTCTCGGCCAGCAGGTCGTGGACGACCTTGAAGGAGCGCATCAGCTGGAGGTTGGACTCCTCCATCTTCACCTGGTACTTGCGCTCCAGGGTGACGAGGATCTCCAGCGCCAGCAGGGAGTCGACGTCGAGGTCCTCCTTGAAGTCGGCGGTGTCGGTCACCTCGGAGGGGTCGACGTCCAGGATCTCCGCGATGGTGGAGCGGAGGTCCTCGGTGTCCAGTACGGCGGCGCCGGTGGTCTGCTCGGGCATGATCGTTCTCTCCTGGGATGGTGGGTGGGCGGGTGGTGCGGGGGAGGGGTCAGACGAGGCCTTCGCCGCCGTCGACGTCGATGACGTTGCCGGTCATCCACGAGGAGTCGGTGGCCGAGAGCATGACGACGGCCTCGGCGACGTCCTCGGGGACCGTCAGGCGGCCGTGCGGGTTCGCGTCCGTGGCGTAGCGGGCCAGTCCGTCGCTGCCGGGGATGCGCTGCAGTGCCGGGGTCAGGGTCAGGCCGGCGCGCAGGGCGTTCACCGAGACGCCGGAGGGCGCCAGTTCGACGGCGAGCTGGCGCACGTGCGAGGCCAGGGCGGACTTGGCGGCGGACACGGCGCCGTAGCTGGGCATCACCCGGCCGTCGCCGCGGCTGGTGAGCGCGAACACCTTCGCGCCGCGCGGCAGCAGGCCGGCCGTGTACAGGTCGCGCACCCAGTACACGAGGCTGTGGCCCATGACGTCGACGGTCATGTCCATCTGCCGCGGGGTGATGACGTCCTCCTGGCCCTCCCGCGGGAGGAAGGGCAGCAGGCTGCCGAAGGCGAGGGAGTGCAGCAGCACCCGTACGCCCTGGGGCCCGGCCAGCTCCCCCAGGACCGGCACCAGTTCGGCGCGGGTCTGCCTGCTCGCGGCGTTGCAGTTGTGGAAGGACACCTGGACGCCCGTGGCGCGCAGCTCGGCCACCAGCTCGTCGGCCTCCTCCTGCTGGGCGGCCGTGCCGAAGTGGACGCCGAAGACGTTGGCGCCCTCCTTGGCCATGGCCAGGGCGGTGGCCCGCCCCATACCGCTGGAGGCGCCCAGGATCAGGCACCAGGAGCCCTTGAGGGAAGTCAGCATGCGTACCTCTCAGTCGGTGTGTTCAGGGGTGTGCGCCGTGGCGAGCGCGACGTTGCCCGCGCGGGAGGCGGTGACGACGAGCCGGCAGCCGGCGGGCGCCGGGAGGGGGCGGGCGGCCAGCCGGACCACCGGGGCCAGGGCCCCGGCCCGCGCCCCGGACCAGCGCGTGGACACCGGTGCGCGGTCGGCGCACCAGGAGCGCAGGGCGTCGGCGACGGCGTCGCCGACGGGCGAGGGGTCGGCCAGCAGCTCGACCTCGTCCGGTGCGGGCCCGCCCGCGCGCAGGGCGTCCAGGGCCTGCCGTACGGAGTCCCGGGCGCGTCGGCGGCCCTCCGCGGCGGCCAGGGCCGGCGGCGGGACGAAGCGCAGTACGGTCCGCAGCACCGCGCCGCCGGCCGGTACGGGCCCGCCGCCCGGGCGGAGCACGAACAGCGCGGCGCCCGCCTCCGGTTCGGCGTCGCCGGCCCGCGGGTCGGGTGCCTCCGCGGCCCCCGCCAGGGTCACGGCGGCGCGGCCCGCGGCCAGTTCGAGGGCGGCCAGGTGCAGGGCCTCGACGCCGGCCACGCGCGGCGAGGTCACGGTCAGGTTGAAGCCCTTGAGCAGGTGCTCGGTCGACAGGCGGCCGGCGACGAGGTTCACCGCGAAGTACGGCACGCTCATCGGGCTCAGCGCCGATGCCCCCTCGCGGCGGACGGTCTCGTCGATGGCCGCGTGCAGGGCCGCCACGGCGCTGTTGGTGCCGACGACGGCGCCGCGCAGCTCCGGGGCCGTGGCCGGGGCGTGCGGGTCCGCCTCCCGGCCGGAGTCCTCCAGGGCCGTCCGGGCCGCCGCGAGCAGGTACTGGCAGGCGGGCGGCAGGTACTTGTACCCGCGGCCGAGCCGCGCCCGGTGGTCGAACCAGGCCTGTGCCGGTCCGGCCCCCTCCGGCGGCAGGACCACTCCCGCACCGTGGGCGACGGACTCGGCCACCACGACACCCGCCGTCACCGTGCCCCGCCCCCGAACACCATCGAGAAGTTGCTCCCGCCGAACGCGTACGCGTTGACCAGGACGTTCGGTTTCCGCAGCGCGGTCGGGCCGTCCTGCGGCAGCCAGACCGGGCACTGCGGGTCCTGCCGTGCGAGCGCGATGTTCGCCGGGATCTCCCCGTGCCGGGCCATCAGCGCCGCGCACACGGCGGCGAAGGCGGCCGCGGCGCCCGCGGTGTGCCCGATGAACGCCTTCAGGCTGAACAGCGGGGTGTGCGCGGCGTGGTCGCCGAGGACCTCCCGCAGGACCTGGTACTCGACCACGTCGTTCTGCCGGGTGCCGGTGCCGTGCGGGATGACGCAGCCGACGTCGTCGGGACCGCGCCGGGCCTCCTCCAGGGCCGTGCGGGCCACCCGTACCAGCTGCTCGCCGCCGGGATCGGGCGCGGTGGGGTGGTGGGCGTCGCAGCTCCACGCGGTCCCCAGCACCCTGCCGTAGACGGGCCGGCCGGCCGCGGCCCGGGCGGACTGCAGCACCAGCACGGCGGCCCCCTCGCCGAAGACGGTGCCCCGGCGGCCGGCGTCGAAGGGCCGGCATGCCTCGGGGTCGGCCGCGCCCAGCCGGCTGAAGCTGGCCAGGGGCACCCGGGCGATGCCCTCCGCACCCCCGAGCAGCACGGTGTCGGCCTCGCCGCGGCGGATCAGGTCCACGGCGACGGACAGCGCGTATCCGCTCGCGGCGCAGGCGTTGCTCACGCTGATGTTCGGCCCGAAGGTGGCGAGTTCGGCGCCGACCGCGGAGGCTACGGAGAACATGGGCTCCCAGGAGCCCGCCGCCGGCGCAGGGGTCCCGTCCGCGGCGCCCCCGCCGTCGTGGCCGCTCTCGCGCCCGCCGCTCTCGCCGACGGCCGTGCCGATCACCACGGCGGCTTCCGCGACCTCGTGCGCGCCCAGGCCGGCGTCGGCGACCGCCTCGCGGGCGGCGGCCAGCGCGAAGCGCGCGGCACGGCCCAGGGCGCCGGGCGACGTGTCCGGCGCACCGGTCCCGCCGTCGGGCACCTGGTAGGCGAGTACGTCGGGCACGTGCTCGGTCAGACCCGGTACGGGGGCGGGCCGCGAGGCGGCGGCCTTCAGACCGGTCCAGAACTCCCCGGCGGTGGCGCCGAGGCAGCTGACGGCGCCGATTCCGGTCACGAGGACCTCGGGGGTGGCAGAGGGGCGCAAGGGTCAACTCACTCTCGTGGGAGCCGCGTACGGCTGCGCGGCCGACCCGGCGATCAGCCGGTGGACGGCTTCGGCGAACGGCCCGGGCCGCTCGGTCATCGGGAAGTGCCCGCAGTCCCGCATCAGTTCGAGCCGTCCCTGCGGCAGCGCGGCCGCCAGCAGCCCGGCCTCCCGCGGCGGCGCGAAGCGGTCCTGCGCCCCGGCCACGACGAGCACCGGCAGGTCGAGGCCGCCGACGTCGACGAAGGGGCTGCGCAGGTAGCTCTCCCAAAAGCGCGTCCAGCCGTAGGGGCCGACGCGGTCGCGCACGAGCAGGGCCATGTCCCGGCGGGTCCGCGGGGACAGCCGGCGCGCCGAGGCGACGCCCAGCGCCTCCTCGAAGACCTCCTGGAAGATGCCGAGGTAGTGGCCGGCGTCGTCCCAGCGGAAGTCGGCCGGGTCCCGCCGGTGGAAGGGCGACACGGCGACCAGGGCGCGGGGCCGTCCGGCGTGCGGGGTCCGGGCGAGGTGCTCGACGGCGAGGACGGCGGAGAAGGAGTGCGCGACGAGGACGTCGGCCCCGCCGGGGACCGTGGCCAGGGCGCGGCCGATCCACTCGGCCGGGTCGCCGCGGTGGCTCCACGAGGTCGGGCCGCCGACTCCCCACGGCAGTTCGGCCGTCCACAACTCCACGTCGTCCGCAGCGTGTTCGCCGAAGGCGGTCCAGGTGGTCGCGCTGGCGGCCAGCCCGTGCAGGGCGAGCACCCGCACCGGGCCGGCGCCGCGGGCCGGCCGCTCCATGCGGACCGCGAGACCGTTCCCGCCCATTCGCACCCCGTTCCTGGATCATTGCGGCCAGTTCCTCGAAAAAGTGGCGACGATCCGGAAATTGCGATTTCCTGCCAAGCCGACGGCGAGCGTACCCGGGGGATGCTAAAACGCCACTAAACAGTTCTGCTCGCAGGGCGTCGTCCGGGTGAAGGCGGAAGTTAAGGCGGGCTTTAGGGGGCTTTTTAGGGAGCGTGTTTAGGCTTTTGCGGAAGTCGAAACGAGGAGAGAGCGATGCTCGATAAGGTCATAGACCGGCTGCACGATCCAGCGGTCTACGCCCTGCCCGCCATGGCGTTGCTGATCGTGATCGAGATGCTGGCGATCAAGTTCGGCGACGACCACGACGAGCGGCCCGGATACGACCTGCGGGACCACCGGGCGAGCATCCTCACGGGCTTCGGCGCACTGTTCTCGTCCACCATGCTGCGGACCGTGGCGCTCGCGCTCTACCTGCTCGTGTACGAGTACGTGGCGCCCTGGCACCTGTCGTCCTCGTCCTGGACCACGTGGGTCGTCCTCTTCTTCGGCGTGGAGTTCCTCCTCTACTGGTACCACCGCGCCGCGCACGGCATCCGGCTCATCTGGGCCGGTCACCAGGTGCACCACTCCAGCCAGTACTTCAACCTCTCGACCGCGCTGCGCCGCAAGTGGGCCCAGTGGTTCGAGAAGATGATCTGGCTGCCGCTCCCGCTGCTCGGCGTGCACCCCGCGCTGGTCTTCACGATGCACTCGGCCCACCTGGTGTACGGGCTCTTCGCGCACACCGAGAAGATCGGAAAGCTGCCGCGCTGGTTCGAGTACGTCTTCGTGACGCCCTCGCACCACCGCGTGCACCACGGCAACGACCCGGAATACCTGGACAAGAACTTCGGCAGCATCCTCATCCTCTGGGACCGGATCTTCGGCACCTTCCAGCCCGAGGTACAGCGCCCCACGTACGGCCTGACCAAGCAGATCGAGACCTTCTCCATCTGGAAGATCCAGGTCCACGAGTTCGCCAACATGTTCCGCGACGTGCGCGGCGCGAGCACGCTGCGCCACAAGCTCGGGTACGTCTTCGGCCCGCCCGGCTGGAAGCCCGCCGAGGACGGCGCCGGCGGCGGCCGCGACGGCTCCGGCCGGACGAACACCGCGGCGGCCGCGGGACAGCCGGGTGAGCTCCTTACATGAGCAGGGCGACCGGACACACCGCGGCCGCGGAGGGGCAGGGCGGCCCGCCCTCCCCGTCGCGCCGCGGGGTACGGGGCCACCCCTGGCTGACCCTGCTGACCCTGTCGGTCGGGGCCATGATGGTCTCGCTCGACGGCACCATCGTCACCGTCGCCCAGCCGGCCATGCAGGCCGAGCTCGACGCGAGCCTGACCGGCATCCAGTGGGTGACGAACGGCTACCTGCTCGCCGTCGCCGCCCTGCTCATCGCCGCGGGCAGGCTCGGGGACCGCTACGGCCACCGCACCGTCTTCCTCATCGGCGCCGCCGGCTTCACGGCCGCCTCGGTGGCCATCGGCGCCTCCGGCAGCCTCGGCTGGGTCATCGCACTGCGCGTCCTGCAAGGCGTGTTCGGCGCGCTGATGCAGCCCGCCACCCTCGGCCTGCTGCGCACCGCCTTCCCGGCCGAGCGGCTCAACATGCCGATCGCCGTGCGCAGCGCCGTCATCGCCGCGTCCACCGCGGCCGGCCCCGTCGTCGGCGGCCTGCTCGTCGAACACGCCTCGTGGAGCTGGGTGTTCTTCCTGAACGTGCCGCTCGGCGCGGTCGCCCTGGCCCTCGGCGCCACCGTCCTGCGCGACGTACGCGCCGAGCGGCCGCCCGGCCGCCTGGACCTGACCGGCATGGCCGTCCTGGGCACCGCGCTGTGCCTGTTCGTCGGGGGCCTGGCCACGGTCGCCGACCAGGGCCGCCCCGACGCCCGCACCCTGGCGCTGCTGGCCGCGGCGCTGCTCCTCGGTGCCTTCTTCACCTGGTGGGAGCGGCGCACCGCCGACCCGCTGATACCACCCCGCATCTTCCGGTCGGTCCGGTTCACCGTCGGCGTCCTGGCCATGCTCGCCATGTCCTTCGTGATGTTCGGCGCGCCCTTCGTCCTGATCTTCTACCTGCAGAACGTGCTCGGGCTGACCCCGGCCGAGTCGGGCGTCCGCGTCCTGGGCCTGACCCTGCTGATGATCGTGGGCGCGCCGTTCGCCGCGCTGTGGATCAGCAGGTCCGGGCCCCGGGCCCCGGTGGTCACCGGACTGCTGGTGACCGCGACGGCCATGTGCGCCCTGTCCCGTCTCGACGCGCAGTCCGGGACGCTGGAGACGACGCTGTGCTTCTTCCTGCTCGGGCTCGGCTTCAGCCCCGTCATGGTCGGCGCCACCAAACTCGTCATCAGCAGCGCACCGGTCGAACTGTCCGGAGTCGCCGGCGGCATGCAGCAGACGGCCATGCAGGTGGGCGGCAGCCTGGGCACCGCCACCGCGGGCGCCCTCGTCGCCGCCCACGCCGCCTCCGCCCTGCCCGCACGCCTCGCCGCGGAGGGCGCCTGGATCGCCCCCGGCGCCCTGGACACGGCCGTACGCGCGGTGGCCGTGGGCCTCGCACCGGAGCCGGGGACCGTGGACATGGCGCACGCCACCCTCACGGACATCTCCCGGACCGTGTTCCTGGAAGGCATGCAGCACGCCCTGCTCGCCACCGCGGCGGTGGCCGCCCTCGGCGCGGTGGCCGGCCTCTTCGCGGGCGCCGGCCGGGCGGGCGCGGAGCACACGGGCGGGGGGCGCACGAAGTGATCGAGCGGATCCTGCCCGCCTGCGTGGCCACTTCGGCGCAGTACGCGGACCCACCCGGCGCCGTCTCCCGCCTCCACCCGCAGGAACGGGCGGCCGTGGCGCGCGCCTCGGAAGGACGCAGGCGGACCTTCGCCACCGGACGGCTCTGCGCCCGCCGCGCACTGCACAGCCTGGGGGTGCCCGCCGGGCCCGTTCCCGTGGGCGGCTCCGGAGAGCCGCTGTGGCCCGCGGGGGTGGCCGGCGCCATCACCCACTGCGACGGCTACCGGGCGGCCGCCGCCGCCCGGTCCACCGATCTGACGGGCATCGGCATCGACGCCGAACCGCACGTCCCGCTGCCCCCGGGAGTCCTGGAGGCGGTGGCGCTCCCGCACGAGCGCGTCCGGCTGCGGACGCTGGCCCGGTCCAGGCCGGGCCTGCACTGGGACACGGTCCTCTTCAGCGCCAAGGAGTCCGTCTACAAGACGTGGTTCCCGCTCACCGGGCGCTGGCTCGACTTCACCCAGGCCGAACTGCGGTTCCATCCGGAACCGGGCCCGGCCACCACCGGCGGGGCGTTCCACGCACGCCTCCTGGTGGACGGTCCGGAGGTGGCCGGCCGTACCGTCCGGCATTTCGACGGCCGCTGGCTGGTGGCCGACGGCCTGGTATTCACGGCCGTCACCCTGTGACCGCAGGGCGCGAGCCGCGGGCCGCATATCCAGCCCATCCATTCACCCCGACCCATTTGAATTTCCGGCAATTGCATTATGTGGGCCGCCCCGATGATGCTGCGCCCCCTCACGCACGAATGCGGACAACAGGAGAATCGGCATGACTACTGGGACGACAGAGGCACGCGGGGACCACAGGACGACCGGAGCCCGGCGGCTCCGCGACCTCTTCGCCCGCCCGGGCACCGTACGCATCGTCGGCGCGCACAACCCGCTCGGCGCGCGCCTCGCCGAGCGGGCCGGCTTCGACGGCGTCTGGTCGAGCGGCCTGGAGGTGTCCGCCTCCCAGGGCGTGCCCGACACCGACATCCTGACCATGAGCGAACTCCTCGCCACCGCCACCTCGTTGGCGGCCGCCGTCGACGTCCCCGTGGTCGCCGACTGCGACGCCGGGTACGGCAACGCCCACAACGTCATGAACATGATCCGCCGCTACGAGGCGGCCGGGATCGCCGGCGTGTCCATCGAGGACAAGCGCTTCCCGAAGGTCAACAGCTTCATCCCGGGCCGTCAGGAACTGGCCCCCATCGCCGAGTTCTGCGGCAAGCTGCGCGCGGCCAAGGCCGCCCAGGCCGCCCCGGACCTCATGGTCATCGCCCGGATCGAGGCCCTCATCGCGGGCTGGGGCATGGACGAGGCACTGCGCCGCGGCGAGGCCTACGCGGCGGCCGGCGCGGACGCCGTACTGATCCACGCCAAGGGCAGCTCCCCGGAACCGGTCCTGCGCTTCCTCGAACGCTGGACCCTGCCCACCCCCGTGGTCGTCGTCCCCACCACCTACCACACCATCACCGCCACCGAACTGGCCGACGCCGGCGCCAAGATGGTCATCTACGCCAACCACGGTCTGCGCGCGGGCATCGCCGCCGTCACCGAGACCTTCGCCTCGATCCTGCGCGACGACCGCACCACCGGCATCGAGGACCGGATCGCGCCCCTGTCCACCGTGTTCGACCTCCAGGGCATGCCCCTCCAGAAGCGCCACGAGGCCGAGTTCATCACCCCGTACGCCGGCCGCGCCCGGGCCGTCGTCGTCCCCGGCCGGCCCACCGCCCCCGCCGCCGGCCTGCTCGCCGAGCAGAGCGCCGCACTGCGCCGGGCGGACATCGAACCGGTGTCCGCGACCGCGGGCGCCGACACCGCGCGGGCCCCCCAGGACGTCACGATCCTGCCCGCCCAGGCCGACGCCACCGGCGCCGTACTCGCCCTGGACGACGACGCCCTGAGCGGCACCGTGCTGGTCTCCGGCGACGTCTTCGTCGAGGGCGAGCCGCTGCGCCGCCTCGTCGCCGCGGGCGGCGACATCGCCGTCCTCGTCGACGTCTCCCAGGGCCCCGGCGCCGAGCGCCGCGCCGACGCCCTGCCGCTGACCCTGGACTCCACGGCCCGCGGCGGCCGCCGGCTGGGCGGCGCCTCCGGCAGCGAGGTCCTCGCCGTCGCCGGCTCCAGGGCGGACGGCGAGTTCGCCGGCGCCGCGGCCTTCTCCGCCCAGGGCTTCGCCGCCGTGCGCCAGATCGCCGAGAAGCGCCGTGCCGACGGCACCGAGGGCACCCTGGCCGACCTGCTCACCGACCTGCTCGCCGCCGGACACCGGGTCGGCGCGGTCGAGATCGGCTCCGGCTGGCTGGAGCTGCGGACCGCACAGGACATCGCCCGCGCCGCCGAGCTGTTCGCCACCCGGGAGGGCGGCCAGTGAGCGCCGGAGCCCTCCGGGCGCGCGCCCTGGTCGAACTGCTCAGGCAGCAGGGGCACGGGCCGTTCACCGGCGTGCCCTGCTCCTTCCTCGGCCCGGTCATCTCCTGCCTGGAAGCCGAGCACCCGCAGGAGTACGTCATCGCCGCCAACGAGGGCGAGGCCGTGGCCCTGGCCGCCGGCGCCGTCCTCGCCGGCCGCCGCCCGGTGGTCATCCTCCAGAACTCCGGCCTCGGCAACACCGTCAACCCGCTGACCTCCCTCTGCCACACCCTGCGCCTGCCGGTCCTGCTCCTCGTCACCTGGCGCGGCCGCCCCGGCCGCCCCGACGAGCCCCAGCACGAGCTGATGGGCCGGATCACCCAGGACATGCTGACGTCCATGGGCGTGCGCAACGAGGTCCTCCCCGACGATCCCGCGCTCCTCGCCCAGCGCCTCGGGGTGGCCGCCGAGCACATGGACACCACCGGGCTGCCCTTCGCGTTCATCGTGCCCAAGGGGGCCGTCGCCCCCTACGAGGCCCCCGCCGCGGCCCCTGCCCCGGCAGCAGGCCCGCCGCTGATGAAGCGGGCCGAGGCGATCGGCCACATCGTCTCCGCCATGGACCCCGACACCCTGCTCGTCGCCACCACCGGCAAGACCGCCCGGGAACTGGAACGGGACTGGGACCGCCCGCAGAACCTGTACGTCGTCGGCTCCATGGGCTGCGCCTCCAGCGTGGCCCTCGGCGTCGCCCTGCACACCCCCGACCGCCGGGTCGCCGTACTCGACGGCGACGGCGCTGCCCTGATGCGGCTGGAGGCCATGGCCACCATCGGCCGCCACGCCGGCACCGACCTGTGTCACCTGCTGCTGGACAACGAGTCCTACGAGTCCACCGGTGGGCAGCCCACCGCCTCCGCCGGGGTCGACTTCGCGGCGATCGCCGCGGCCTGCGGCTACCGCGCCACCCACGACGTACGCGACGCCGACGCCCTGCGCGCCGCCGTCCTGCGCGCACAGCGGGACGGCGGAGCCCACCTGGTCCGCGTCCGCATCGCCCCCGGATCGGACCCGAACCTCGGCCGCCCGGCCCTCGCCCCGCCCGCCTCGGCAGCCCGATTCAAGGAAGCGATCGCCCGATGAACGACAGCACACCGCCGCGCCCGGAGCGCCTCGTCCTGATGAACCCCGGCCCCGTCATCACCGACGACCGGGTGCGCACGGCGCTCGCCGGACCCGACATGTGCCACCGCGAGCCGGAGTTCTCCGACCTCCTCACCCGCGTCCGGCACAAGACCACCCTCGCCGCGGGCGGCGACGACCGGCACACCTCCGTCGTCCTCACCGGCTCGGGCACCGCCGCCGTCGAGGCCGCCGTCAGCTCGGCCGTGCCGCACGGCGGCGGCCTGCTGGTCATCGACAACGGGCACTACGGCGAGCGGTTTTGGCACATCGCGGACGCCCACGGCATCCGCGCCCACCGGCTCGAACTGGGCTGGGCCACCCCCGTGGACCTCGCCGCCGTCGACCGCGCCCTGGCCGCGGACCCCGGCCTGACCCACGTCGGCGTGGTCCACCACGAGACCAGCAGCGGCATGCTCAACGACGTCGCGGCCGTGACCCGGATCGCGCACGCCCACGGCCGCGAGGTCGTCGTGGACGCCGTCAGCAGCGTCGGCGCGGAACGCATCTCCCTGGCAGCCGACGGTGTCGACTGGCTGGCGGGCTCCGCCAACAAGTGCCTCGAAGGCGCCCCCGGCCTCGGCTTCGTCAGCGCCGCCAGGACCTCCTTCGAAGCCCTGGCTGGCCACCCCCGGCGCGGCTACTACCTCGACCTGCACCGGCACTACGCCGCCCAGGAGAAGGCCCACGCCCCCGCGTTCACCCCGGCCATCCCCGGCTTCTACGCCTTCGACGCCGCCCTCGACCTGGCCCTCGCCGAGGGCTGGGAGGCCCGCCACGCCCGCTACACCACCCTCGCGCGGCGGCTGCGCGACGGCCTGGAGGCGCTCGGCCTGGAGATCCTGCTCCCGCCCGGGCAGCGGGCCGCCTCCCTGACCGCCATCCGCATCCCGGACGGCTGCGGCTACGCCGAACTGCACCGCGGCCTGCGCGCGGAGGGCTTCGTCATCTACAGCGCCCAGGAACAGCTGGCGGCCGACTTCTTCCGGCTCTCCACGATGGGGCAGATGACGGAGCAGGACATCGACCGCTTCCTCGCCGCGCTCGCCCGCATCCTGCCGGCCCGCGACTGACGGCCCCGCGACTGACGGCCCCGCACCGACGGCCCCGCACCGACGGCCCCGCACCGACGGCCCCGCACCGACGGCCCGCAGCTGACGGGCGCGGCCGACGGACCGACCGGCCCCCGCGCCCCGGCAGATCTCCTCCGACCCCTGAATGAGGTGCCCGTGACCACCCCCCGAGCTGACGCATCCGGCCGACCCGCGGCGACGTCCGAGCCCTACCGGCTCGCCGTGGTGGGTGGCGGGCCCAGGGCCACGTACGCCCTGGAGCGGCTGTCGGCGACGATCGACCGGCTGGGGGAGGGACGCCGCCTGGAGGTCCACCTCTACGAACGCACCGGCGCGTTCGGCGCGGGCCGCGCGCACGCCCCCGACCAGGCACGCACCAGCTACCTCAACCGCATCGGCGCCCAGGTGGGCTTCGCCGCCGACGAGACGGTGGCCGGCGCCGGACCGCTGCGCCCGCCCGCCGAGCGGCCCACCCTGCACGAGTGGTGCCGCCGCCGCTACGAGGAGACCGGCGACCCGGACCTCGACCTCGGCCCCGAGGACTGGCCCAAGCGCTACGTCCACGGACTGGCCCTGCGCGACATGTTCGACGCCTTCGCCGCGGACCTGCGCCGCCACCCCGGCGCCGCCCTCCACCTGCACCACACCGAGGTCGTGGACATCGCCCCCGCCGGCGGCGACCGCCTGGAGGTCGTCACCGCCGACGGCGACCGCCGCACCGCCGACGAGGTGCTCCTGCTGACGGGCCACTCCCACCACGACCCGAGCCGCTCCGCCGCGGACCGCCCGGCCGCCGGCGGCGCGACCCGCCACGTACCGCATCCGTACCCCCTGGAGGAGGAACTCGACGCCGGCAGCTGCGGACCGGACACGGTCGTCGGCTGCGCCGGCATGGGCCTCACCGCCATCGACACGATCCTGCACCTCACCGAGGGCCGCGGCGGCACCTTCCACCAGGACGGCCCGCGCCTGGTCTACCGCCCCTCCGGCCGGGAGCCCGCGGCCGTCGTGGCGTTCAGCGGCTCCGGCCTGTTCACCTTCGCCCGCCCCGACAACCACAAGCCGGCCGACGGCGGCGGCGACCACCCCGGCACCTTCCTGACGCGCGAGGCCGTCGACCAGCTGCGCGCCCACGTCGGCCGGCCCCAGGGCGGCGACGGCACCGGGCGCCGGCAGCTGGACTTCGAACGCGACCTCCTGCCTCTGGTCGTCCTGGAGATGGCCCACCTGCACTACGTCACCCTCTTCGGCCCCGCCGCGGCGCTGCTGTTGACCCGGCGCGCGCTCCCCGGATACCTGGCCTTCGTGACCGGCACGCCCGCCGACGGGCCCGGCGCCCTGACCGCCCCGCTGGAACGCGCCGTGGACGAGATCGCCGACGTCCTGGAGGGCGTCCTGCGCGGCAAGTGCGCGCTCTTCGGGGCCCAGGCCGCCGTGTCCTGGCCGGTCCGCGACGTGCTGCTGCACTGGACGAGGACCGTGTACGGGCCCTCGGCCGAGGCCGGGGTCCGCCGGTGCGTCGACCGTTCGCTGCCGCCCGGCCAGGTCACCGACCCCCTCGACTCCGCATGGGGCCTGGAGACCTACCTCCACGGCAACCGCTTCGACTGGCACCGCGCCGTCTCCCCGGTCCCGCCCGCCGCCTCTCCCGAGGAGTTCCGTGCGTCGGTCGCCGCGTTCATGGCCCGCGACCAGCTGTGGGCCCGGCAGGGCAACGTGAAGAACCCCCACAAGGCCGCCGCCGACGGCGTCTGGCGCGACCTGCGCCAGGTCATCTCGTACGCCGTGGACCACGCGGGCCTGACCCCCGCCTCCCAGCGCCACTTCCTGGGGACCTACGTACGCCACCACAACCGGCTGGCGAACGGGGCCGCCGCCGAGATCATGGCGAAGATGGCCGCCCTGGTCGACTGCGGACTGGTCGACGTCGGCGCCGGGCCGGGAGCGCGCGCCCGGCTCGACGCGGCCACCGGGAAGACCGTGGTCGAAGGCCCGCACACCGGCCTGTCCCGGCCCGTCGACGTCCTGGTCGAGGCCCGCATGCACGGTTTCGACCCGCGGCTCGACGCCCTCCCGCTCTACCGCAACCTCCTCGGCCGGGGCATGGTGCGGCTGTGGCGCAACGAGTCCGCGGACGGCGAGGTCTTCCAGCCGGGCGGACTCGACCTCACGCCGCGCTTCCACCCCGTCGGCGCCGACGGCTCCCCGGACCCCCGCTTCACCGTCCTCGGCGTGCCCTCCGAGGGCGCCCGCTCCTTCCTGCTCTCCGCGCTGCGCCCGAACGCCGACCACTACGTCATGCGGGACACCCTCGTATGGCTGGACGCCTTCTGGCCCAGAGCCACCGGCCGCTGACCCCTCCCGGCGGCCTGCGCAAACACCGACGGGCCCCCGCACGCCGCGGGGGCCCGTCGGCGCTGCGGTCAGTTGCAGGAGCCGACGACGCGCAGGTGGTCGACGACGACCTTGCCCGACTTCTTCATGTACGAGTACACGTGGCCGCAGTAGCCCTTGTTCTGGTAGACGGGGCCGGCGTAGGAGCTGTAGGTGCCGAAGTCCTGGGTGTCCGGGGTGGAGGTGTAGTTGTCCTTCAGGCGCACGCCCATGTACTGGGCCGAACCGGTCTCGTTGTGGAGCACGGCGCAGGTCGGCTGGTCGTAGATCAGCGGGCCGGTCTCCTTGCCGTTGGTGTAGACGTACACCGTGGCGTAGCGGGTGGTGGCGCTCGGCAGCCGCTCCGCCAGCAGGATCTGGGTGTAGCCGGCGCCGCAGACGTTGGCGGCCATGGCGGCCGCCTGCCGGTTCGCCGCCACGAGGCTCTGGGTCGAGGCCGAGGCCTGGGGAGCGACGGTGACATGGCGCCCGGGGGTGTCGGCCACGGCGGCCTGCGGGGCGGCGATGCCCAGCGCCGCGAAGGCGGTCGCGGCGGCCACGGTGATGCGCAGGGTGGTCTTCATCGGCATGGGGTGGTCACTCCTCATGAACGTCCCGTAAGTGGTGCGGGTCAGGAGGAGCGGTCCGCCGTACGACTCGGATGGCCGGCCCCCTCCGACGATCGCTCAGGGGGGAAGCTACCAACGCCGATTCCGGAAGGTTGCCCGCAGAGCAGACATACCGCCGCCAGGCGTCCGGAAGTTTTACCGGCGTACACGAACCGGCTTTAGCCGAAGGCTAGTGCCGCGGGCCGGGCGTTTCCCGGCCGCGGGCGGCCGAGGAGCCGGATCGCGCCGAGCGCGGCCCGGCTCCGCAGCCCGGTCCGTGCCCGCCCGGAGGGGCGCTACGGGCGGGTGACGCGGACCTGGTAGCTGCCGTCGCGCAGTTCGCCCACCACCGAGATGCTGATGCCGGCCTTCTCGTCGGTGAAGGTCTCACCCGGCCGGAACGGCGCGTCCGACAGCTCGGCGTGCACGTTGGGCCGGCGGGTGCAGCCGCCGCTCGCGTCCGAGCTGTCCGAGACGGTCACCGGCCCGTGTCCGGTGTCCACGTCGGAGTCCACCTTGTAGATGAGGACCCCCGGTCGGCAGACGGCCTCGTCGTTGCCGGCCCGGGTCCGCACCTCCACGGCGTATCCGGTGCTCTCCGACAGCGGGACGAAGGCCAGCTTCATGCCGCCCTCCGCCGCCAGCGGGGTCAGGACGTGGTCGCTGGTGCCCGGCTTCGACGCGCACGAGATCTGCGTGCTGTCCAGCCAGCCCAGCTTCCACTTGTGCCAGCCCATCAGGTCGTTGTTGGCACCCCAGTCCTCGCTCATGATGTCCCAGTGCCCGACCGTGTTCCCGCCGTCGGACGTGTAGAGGTCGGGCAGCCCGAAGACGTGCCCGTTCTCGTGCGGGAGCACCCGGTAGCCGGTCTCCCGGTAGGTCCCGGAGCCGTCGTCCTGCCGGCTGTAGACGAAGGACGTGTTGGACAGCGGGACCCCGTCCGCCATCGGCGCCTCGCCGTTGCCCGAGAAGGTCACCGACAGGACGGTGTCCAGGGCGGACGGCCCGGCGTTCGGCGTGACCAGGATGTTGATCAGGTCGTACCGGCTGAAGTCCACCTCGTCGTCGGCGGCCTTCGCGATGTGTTCGACGAGCTGGCGGTAGCCCGGCTCGTACGAGGAACCGCGCTCGATCCCGTACGCCGCGAAGGGCATCGGCATCCGCAGCCAGGTCCGTATCGGTGCCTCGGCCCGGTAGGCCATCCGGCCGTAGGAGCTGGTGTGGAACCAGTCGGAGGTCTGGGGGAAGAACTCCGCCAGCCGGTCCAGGGCCGTTCCCTCGCCCTTGGCGTCGGGGAAGTCGATCATCAGGTTCAGTGCCCGGACCTCTCCCGTCGAGCGCGAGTACCCGGGCGGGGTCGGCATGCCCTCGGACATCTGCACGCCCATCGTCCCGGCGATCCGGCACGGCGCGAGCGCCGATTCGACGGTCGTGGCCACCGGTCCGGCCGCCGACTGGCCGCGGCCGGATATCCCCGTGCTCGCGGTCGCGGTGACGCCGATCGCCAGCGCGGTCAGGCCGATGTACGCGCCGGTGAGGCGTGGTCTGCGTATCCGGTGGCGGGTCTGCGTCATGGAGCTCGCCTTCGGGTCCGCGGCAGCCGGCCCTGTCCGGTCTGCGCCCTGTGCGCTCACCCTCCGCCGGGCGCGCGGCGCCCGCGCGTCGGAAGAGGCCAAACGGTGACGGGCGACCCTCGCCGGCGTGACCCGGCTCACACGGAGGAGTGAAATAACCGGGGATCCGTTCCCCGTTTGTACGTGAGTCCCGCCAAGCGGGGAACGGCTCCCCGTTTGGCGAGCCGGCCCGTACGTCCGATCCGCTCGTCACCGCCCCAGGGAGGCCCCGCGATGCAGCGCCCCACCACGACCGCCCTGGCGGCCCCGCCCGCCCCGGAGGCGGCGGTGGACCCGGCGGCCCCGCGGCCTGGCCGCTCCCGCGCATCCTGCGCCGACGCCGCACCGCGGCCGCGCGCCGACGCCGTCCGCAACCGTGAGCGGATCCTGGCGGCGGCCCGCGAGGCCTTCGTCGAATTCGGATCGGCGGCCCCCCTCGACGAGGTGGCCCGCCGGGCGGGCATCGGCAACGCCACCCTCTACCGGCACTTCGCCGACCGCGACACCCTCGTCCACCACGTCGTGCTCTTCACCACCGAGCGGGTCACGGCCTCGGCCGAGGCCTCCCTCGCCGAGGAGCCCGACGCCTTCGCCGCGCTGTGCCGCTTCACGCACACCGCCGCCGACGAGCGGATCGGCGCCCTGTGCCCGATGCTCGCCGACGGCTTCGACCGCGACCACCCCGAACTCCTCGCGGCGCGCACCGCCTTGGCGGCGGCCGTGGAGACGCTGCTGGCCGCCGGCCAGGAGGCCGGACTGGTCCGCGCGGACATCGGCGCCGGCGACCTGATGGTCGCCCTGTCCCAGCTCAGCCGCCCCCTCCCGGGCACCGCCTGCCTCGACACCGACACCTTCGCCCACCGCCATCTCCAGCTCTTCCTGGACGGGCTGCGGGCCCCGGCCCGCTCCGAACTCCCCGGTTCGGCGGCCACGTTGGAAGACCTGACGCTGAAAACCATGTGACACCGCCACAGCCAACGAACTAGCCTTTTCCGGTCATTCCGCACAGTGAAGTGGGTATCCCCATGCCGAAAACAGCCGCGACACCCGTGTCGGCTGCCGATCCCAGCCGCTGGAAGGCGCTCGTCTTCATAGCCCTGGCCCAGCTGATGGTCGTCCTCGACGCGACCATCGTGAACATCGCCCTCCCTTCCGCCCAGACCGACCTCGGCATCTCCGACGGCAACCGCCAGTGGGTCATCACCGCGTACGCGCTGGCCTTCGGCGGACTGCTCCTCTTCGGCGGCCGCATCGCCGACAAGTGGGGCCGCAAGAACGCCTTCGTCGTCGGTCTCGTCGGCTTCGCCCTGGCCTCCGCGCTCGGCGGCGCCGCGAACGGCGAGGCCATGATGCTCGGCGCCCGCGCCCTGCAGGGTGCCTTCGGCGCGCTGCTCGCACCGGCGGCCCTCTCCCTGCTCGCGGTGATGTTCACCGACGCCAAGGAGCGGGCCAAGGCATTCGGCATCTACGGCGCCATCGCGGGCGGCGGCGGCGCCGTCGGCCTGATCCTCGGCGGCGTCCTCACCGAGTACCTCAACTGGCGCTGGACCTTCTTCGTCAACATCCCGTTCGCGATCGTCGCGGCCGTGGGCGCCTGGATGGTCATCCGCGAGCCCGCCGGCTCCCGCAACCGCGCCCCGCTGGACATCCCCGGCGTGGTCCTGTCCACCACCGGTCTCGTGGCCCTGGTGTACGGCTTCACCCGCGCCGAGTCGGCCGGCTGGTCGAACCCGGTCACCGTGGCCATGTTCGCCGCTTCGGCGGTCCTGCTGGCGGCCTTCGTCCTCGTCGAGTCCAAGGTGAAGTCCCCGCTGCTGCCGCTGCGCGTCCTGCTGGAGCGCAACCGCGGGGGTGTCTACCTCTCCCTCGGCCTGGCCGTCATCGCGATGTTCGGCCTGTTCCTCTTCCTCACCTACTACCTCCAGGTCGTGAAGGGCTTCTCGCCCGTCAAGACCGGCTTCGCCTTCCTGCCGATGATCGCGGGCATGATCCTGGGCTCCACCCAGATCGGCGCCCGCCTGATGACCCGCGTCGCCCCGCGCCTGCTGATGGGCCCGGGCTTCCTGGTCGCCGCCGCCGGCATGCTGCTGCTGACCCAGCTGGAGGTCGGCTCCTCGTACCCGGCGCTGATCCTGCCGGCGCAGCTGCTCCTCGGCCTCGGCATGGGAACGGCCTTCATGCCGGCCATGTCCCTGTCCACGCACGGGGTGAACCCGGCCGACGCCGGTGTCGCCTCCGCCATGGTCAACACCTCCCAGCAGGTCGGCGGCGCCATCGGCACCGCGCTGCTGAACACCATCGCCGCCTCGGCGACCACGGCGTACCTGGCCGACCACGCCGCCGAGGCCGCGGCGGGCGGCCCGGCGGCGCAGCTGATCCAGGCGCAGGCCATGGTCGAGGGCTACTCCTCCGCCATCTGGTGGGCGGTCGGCATCCTGGCCGCCAGTGCGGCCATCGCCCTGACGCTGATCAACACCGGCCGGCCGGGTGCGGGTGACCCGGTGGCCTCCGGGTCCGGCTCCGCCGAGGACGCCGAGTTCAAGGTCCCGGTGATCGCCCACTGACCCCGGCCGCAGGCCCGCGGGAATGACTGCACACCCCACTTGGTTCAAATTTGAACCAAGTGGGGTTAGTCTTGTGGAGGCAGCCCTGCACGACGACGGAGGAGCGCCCCCATGACCCCGACCCCCGCAGCCCAGGCCTCCACGGCCACCGGCGAGACGCGCATGCCGGCGCTGTACCTCAGCCACGGGGCGCCGCCGCTCGCGGACGACCCCCTCTGGCCGGGCGAGCTGGCCGCCTGGTCGGCGGACCTGCCCCGGCCCACGGCGATCCTCATGGTCTCCGCCCACTGGGAGGAGGCCCCGCTGGCCCTCGGCGCCACCGAACCCGTCCCGCTCGTCCACGACTTCTGGGGCTTCCCCGAGCACTACTACCGGGTCCGCTACGACGCCCCCGGCGCCCCGGAGCTCGCCGCCTCGGTCCGGGCGCTGCTCCGGGCACCCGGCACCCCCGTCCAGGACATCCCGGACCGCGGCCTGGACCACGGCGCCTACGTCCCGCTCGTGGAGATGTTCCCCGACGCCGACATACCGGTCCTGCAGATATCCATGCCGACGCTGGACCCGCGCCGCCTGATGGACATCGGCCGCACGCTCGCACCCCTGCGCGACGAGGGTGTCCTCATCGTCGGCAGCGGCTTCTTCACCCACAACCTGGCCGCACTGCGCCACACGGGCCCGGGCGTCCCCGCCTGGTCCGCGGAGTTCGACGCGTGGGGCCATGAGGCGCTGGCCGCCGGTGACCTGGACTCCCTGCTCGACTTCCAGGCCAAGTCCCCCGCCGGCCGCCTGGCCCATCCCCGTACGGAACACTTCGCCCCGCTCTTCGTCACCCTCGGCGCGGCCGATGCCGCCGGCGACCTCACGACCCGCCGCACCCCGGTGGAAGGCTTCTGGATGGGCCTCTCCAAGCGCAGTCTCCAGTACGGCTAGCGCGCCCGCCCCGGCCCGGTGACGTCCTCCCCGATGGCGAACCCCTTGGCGGGCCCGTCGGAGAGGGTCACGCCCGCCGTGTACGCGGCCCGTACCTCGTCGGCGTAGACGGCCGCTTCCGGGTCGGGAGAGGTCAGTACGGTGATGGTGCCGCCCTCGTCGAAGTCGTCGATGAGCACGTAGACGGGAATGCCGGCCCGGGCGTATTCGCGCCGCTTGCGGGTGCGGTCGCGGGTGATGCCGTCGCTGCCGGCGGAGACGACCTCGACGACCAGCCGGACGGCGGACGCGGCGATGCCCAGCCCGTCCTCGGTGATGTGCTCCTCGGCGTCCTCCCGCGCGATGAAGAGGTCAGGGATCCAGACCTTGCGGTGGTGGATGACGTTGGTGTCCTGCCAGGCGGCGAACTCGCTCTGGGCGAGGTGGAGGACGAGCCGGTCCCGCAGGCGATTGACGATCCGGCTGTGCGTAGCGTCCCGTGGGTGACGCCTCGATGAACCCCTCGACGATCTCGGCGTGGTGGCCCTCGGGGAGTTCGATGGCCTTCCATGCCTGCCACGGGGCGTCGTCGAGGTCCGACGGGGGAGTCGTGACCTTCGACATCGCAGCCTCCTGCGTCTCGTGGGCGAGAGCGGTCATGGTTCAGCACCTCCTCATCGGTGTGGGCGTCGCCGACCGGGCGGCACAAGCGACGCCCCGACGCCACGGAGGCCGCGTCCCAGCCGAAGGAATATGCCCGGGCCCCACCCGAACGGGTGCTCGCCGACCGGTCGGCGCCGCTTCTCGGCCCCACGCGCGCGCGGTGGAGGTAGAGATGCCTGCCTCCACCGCCGTGACATGGTCACTATCAGGCGGAAAGGCCTGGTTGGGGCGTATCCAGCCACTCGATCGCCAGTCCAGGCAACCAGAAGCCGGTGAAGGCCGTCTTCAGGGGCGGAGTGCAGCCGAGGGCGGCGCTGCTCCGGAGTGAACACGGTGTGCCGAGCGTGACGCCCGTCTCACGGACTGGTGACCCCACGGGTTCGTGTGCGACGTCGGATCGGCCTCGTTCCGGGCCTGACCTGCACATCTTCGAGGTTCCGCGCCATCCGGCCCCCTCTCGTGGCGGGGCAGGATACTGCAAGATCTCGAAGAAGAGGGACCAGCGTGGGAATTCTGTCCCGTTTCCAGTCGTTGTTTCCTTCGGAAGCGGGCACTCGGGAGAGTGTCCGAGGGCGCACCACCGCACCGCCGGTGGCCGTCCGGCAGCCGCACCGCGACCGAACACATCGCAAGGGAGCACGCATGGCAACCCGCGCCGTCGCCCGCCGTCAGTCCACGAGCAGCGCACGCGCTGTGGGCGGGGAGATCGCAGACCGCGACCTGGTCGGCATGTACCTGGACGAGATCGCGCGCACCCCGCTCCTCGACGCCGCCAGGGAAGTGGAGCTCTCCCAGATCATCGAGGCCGGTGTCTACGCCCAGCAGATCCTCGACGGCGCGATAGAGTGCGACGGGGACACGCCCACCCGCGAGGAACTCCAGGCGCTGGCCGCCGAGGGGGAGCGGGCCAAGGAAGTCTTCATCCGCTCCAACCTCCGCCTCGTCGTCGCCGTCGCCCGGCGCTATCCGCGCAGCGGCCTGCCCCTCCTCGACCTGATCCAGGAGGGCAACGCCGGCCTGGTCCGCGCCGTGGAGAAGTTCGACTACACCAAGGGCTTCAAGTTCTCCACGTACGCCACGTGGTGGATCCGCCAGGCGATCACCCGCTCCATCGCCGACCAGTCCCGCACCATCCGCCTCCCCGTCCACCTGGTCGAGGAGCTCGGCCGGATCCGCCGGGTCCAGCGCGAGTTCAACCGCGAGAACGGCCGCGACCCGGAGCACGCCGAGATCGCCGCCGAGCTGGACTCCACGGAGAAGCGCGTCGGCGACGTACTGGACTGGGCGCGTGACCCGGTCAGCCTGAACATGTCGGTGGACGACGAGGGCGACACGCAGTTCGGCGACCTCCTGGAGGACACCTCGGCGATCTCCCCCGAGCAGTCCGTGCTCTCGCTGCTGCGCAGCGAGGAGCTGGAGGACCTGCTCGGCAAGCTCGACCAGCGCACCGCGTCCATCATCAAGATGCGGTACGGGATCGACGACGGCCGCGAGCGGACCCTGACGGAGGTCGGCAAGCAGCACGGCCTGACCCGTGAGCGGATCCGCCAGATCGAGAAGCACGCCCTGCTGGAGCTGAAGCGGATGGCGCGCGACACCGGCTTCGACGCGGTCGCCTAGCCGCCCGCCGTCGACCCCCGAAACGAGCCCCGGTGCCTATCCCCCCCAGGCGCCGGGGCTCCCCGCTGCCCGGGGCGGGGCGAGGGGCGCCCGTCCCGGGCAGCGGGGAACCGGCCGGGAGCGCGCCGCGTGCGACCCGCTACCGGTCGGCCGCCCGGAAGGAACCGGCTCCGCTCAGCCGCGCGCCCAGCACGCGAGCCGCCTCCGCCAGGGAACCGGGCTCCCGCACCGTGAAGGCCAGGCCCGTCAGGGCCAGCCGGGCCGCCAGCCACTCCAGCGCGTCCCTGCTGTCGAAACGGACCACGGTCGGCGTCCCCCCGCCCGGCACGGCGGCCGCCCGCAACCACTCCGGAAGCTCCGCCGCCACCGCCTCGAAGGCCACCTCCACCGCGTACGCCTGCGCGCCGTGCGAGCCGAGCCCGCGCCGCACGAACTCCTGCGCGTCCATGGGCAGCTCCCGGGGCGTGAACCGGGCCCCCGTCGCGAAGGCCTCGGCCACCCGGTCCACCCGGAAGGTCCGCCAGTCCTCCCGCTCCATGTCGTAGGCGACCAGGTACCACCGGCTGCCCGTGCTGACGAGCCGGTACGGCTCCACCAGCCGCCGCGACTCGGCCCCGTCGCGCGCCCGGTAGGCGAACCGCAGCCGCTCCGGCCCGGCCACCGCCGACGCCATGGTCGTCAGCGTCCGCGGGTCCACGCTGGCCCCGTCCCCCCGCGTCAGCGCGATCGTGGCCGACTGCAGGGCGCCCACCCGGTACCGCAGCCGCGACGGAAGGACCTGCTCCAGCTTCGCCAGTGCGCGTACGGAGGCCTCCTCGACCCCCTCGATCGCGTGCCCGGCGCCCGCCCGCAGCCCGACCGCGATGGCGACGGCTTCCTCGTCGTCGAGCAGCAGGGGCGGCATCGCCGCTCCCGCCACCAGGCGGTAGCCGCCCTCGGCGCCGAGCGTGGCCTCGACCGGGTAGCCGAGCTCCCGCAGCCGCTCGATGTCGCGCCGGATGGTCCGCGAACTCACCCGCAGCCGCTCCGCGAGCTCCCTCCCGGGCCATTCGCGCGGGGTCTGCAGGAGGGACAGCAGGGACAGCAGCCGTGCCGGTGTGTCGGTCATGGGATCCAGGTTGCCAGCGAAATAGGACACTAACTGACCTACATCCCGTCTAGGTTTCTCCTCATGACCACCGAGACGTCCAAGACATCGCCCGAAAGAGAGAACGGGCCCGCACAAGAAGAGCGGACCGACGCAGCCCACGACGCACCCGACTCACCCCCCGACCGCCGCCGCTGGCTGGCGCTCGCCATCGTGATGACCGCGGCCTTCATGGACCTGGTCGACGTCACCATCGTCAACATCGCGATACCCACCCTGCGCCAGAACTTCGGCGCCTCCACCAGCGCGATCCAGTGGATCACGGCCGGCTACGCGCTCGCCTTCGCCGCGGGTCTCATCACCGGCGGCCGTCTCGGTGACATCTACGGGCGCAAGCGCCTCTTCCTCATCGGCATATCCGGCTTCACCGCCGCCTCGCTGCTGTGCGGGATCGCGGCCGACCCGGCCATGCTCGTCGCCTCCCGCATCCTCCAGGGCGGCATGGCCGCCATGATGGTGCCGCAGGTGCTGGCGATCATCCACGTCACCTTCCCTCCGCAGGAACGCGGCAAGGTCTTCGGGATGTTCGGCGCGATCGTGGGCCTCGGCGCCGTCTCCGGCCCCATGCTCGGCGCGCTGCTCACCGAGTGGAACCTCTTCGGTCTCGAATGGCGCCCGATCTTCCTGATCAACCTGCCCGTCGGCATCGCGGGCGTGATCCTGGGCCGCAAGTTCATCAGCGAGTCCAAGGCGCCCCAGGCCCTGCGGCTGGACCTGGTCGGCGTCGTCCTCGCGACCCTCGCCCTCGTCATGCTGATCTTCCCGCTCACCCAGGGCCGTGAGAACGGCTGGCCGGCGTGGGGCTTCGTCTGCATGATCGCGTCGCCGTTCGTCTTCGCCGCGTTCCTCGTGTACGAGAAGCACAAGATCAAGAAGGACGGCTCGCCGCTCGTCGAGCTCTCCCTCTTCAAGGTCAAGAGCTTCGCTGGCGGCATCGCGGTCCAGCTGACCTTCGGCATCGCGACCGGCATCTTCTTCCTGGTCTGGACGCTCTACATGCAGATGGGCCTCGGCTGGAGCGCCCTGCGCGCGGGCACCACCGGCATCCCCTTCTCCATCGCCGTCTCGGTGGCCGCGGGCCTCTCCGTCGAGAAGCTCGTCCCGCGCTTCGGCCGCAAGGTGCTCCAGGCGGGCGCCCTGGTCATGGCCGCCGGCCTGATCCTCTACATCTGGGAGTCCGAGCACTACGGCATGGAGATAGCCTCCTGGCAGATGGCCGCCCCGCTGATCCTCATGGGCGTCGGCATGGGCCTGATCGTCGCCCCGCTCAACGACACCACGCTGTCCGAGGTGCCGCGCCGCGACGCGGGCTCGGCCTCCGGGCTGATCAACACCACCGGCCAGATGGGCAACGCGCTGGGCCTCGCCCTGACCTCCGTCGTCTTCTTCGGGCTGATCGAGGACGACATGGTCTTCGGCCCGCCCTACGTCGAGGCCTTCCGCGGCGCGCTCTGGTGGGTCGTGGGCGTACTGGTCGTGATCTCCACGGTGATGTTCATGCTGCCGCGCAAGGCGATCCCGATGGAGGAGCGCGAAGGCGCCGCCGAGCACACGGGCAGCACACCGCAGAAGGTGCCCGCCGCCCTCTGACGCGGCTTCTTCCGCGGACATGCCCGCCCGTCACGAGCGGGCATGTCCGTTCCGGGCGGGGCGGGTCAGCCGACGCGGGCGCGCAGCTCCATCGCCCCGCGCGCGGCGGCCTCGCTCTCGTACACCTCGCACATGTGCCGACCGTCGGGAGTCGCCGTGTGCTCGACCTCCCACAGGCTCAGCTCGCTTCCGTCCAGCAGCACGAAGGCGTGCTCGTACAGGTTGAAGCCCGCGCCCCGCCCGTCCGGCAGGAGCTGCCGCGTGCCGAACGCCTGCGTGATGTGGTGCGCGTACGCCGCCCGCAGCAGCGCCGCCACCGCCTCGCCGGGCCGGTCCCGGTTCTCCGCGCGGCGCAGCACCCGCCGGGCGTGGTCGGCGGACCCCTCCACCGCGTACTCCCGGTGCCGGGCCGACGGTCCCCGTGAGGCGAACAGTGCGCCGAACACCCCCGGGTCGTCGTCGCGCTCCTCCTCACCCGGGAGAGGCAGCGGATCGGGGACCGCCCCGGCGGCGGAGGCGCCGAACAGCCGGGCCACCGCCAGGCACATATCGGCCTTGTCCGCGAAGACCTCGTGCCGCACGGCCCGGTCGCCCTCCAGCCGGTACGACAGCTCCCACAGCGAGACCGAGCCGCCGTCGGCCAGCAGGCAGGTGTGCCGGCGCGTCTCCCGCCAGACGCCCGCCGCCGGGTCGTGGTGGGTGGTGCAGAGCGAAGAGCTGTGGGCGAGCGCCGTGCCGAGGCGCTCGACCAGCCGGTCGGGCAGGTCGAAGGAGTTGAGGGCGCGGCCGAGGAGTCGGTCGAGGTGCGCCTCGGTTGTCTCGTACGGATCGCTCAAGGTGGGTCTCCAGGCCGTCGCAGCTTGTCACTTCGCGGAAGCTCAACGTAACCCCTGGCTCTGACATCACGTCCGGGGTTCGGTAAAACGTCCGGGAAGCATCGGGGGTTCCCGCCACACCTTCAGGTCAACTTGCGTACAGATGGGCATGGTTGGACCCGCTCTGGGTGGAGGCGGGGGAGTATGGGCCACATGGCAACGAATACAGTGGACGCCCCGGCCCGGCAGGGCCTGCCCCGCAGTGGACACGAGGACCAACGGGACGCCGCCCCGCGGGGCTTGGCGTGGCTGCTGGCCGTCACCGGCGCGGCCGGGGTACTGGCCTCCTGGGTGATCACCCTCGACAAGTTCCTCCTGCTGGAGGACCCGGACTTCAAGCCCGCCTGCAGTCTCAACCCGGTGGTCTCCTGCGGCAGCGTGATGCAGAGCGAGCAGGCGCAGGCCTTCGGCTTCCCCAACCCCATGCTGGGACTGGTCGCCTACGCCGTCGTCGTCTGCGTCGGCGCGGGCCTGCTGGCGGGCGCCCGCTACCGCGGCTGGTTCTGGCTCGGACTGAACGCCGGCACGGTCTTCGGCGTCGGCTTCTGCAGCTGGCTCATGGTCCAGTCGCTCTACGAGATCAACGCGCTCTGCCTGTGGTGCTGCCTGGCCTGGGTCGCGACCCTGCTGATGTTCTGGGCCGTCACCGCGCACAACGTCCGTACGGGCGTCCTCCCCGCCCCCGGCCCGCTGCGGGTCTTCTTCGCCGAGTTCGGCTGGGCCCCGCCCGCCCTGCACATCGGGGTGATCGGGATGCTGATCCTCACCCGGTGGTGGGACTTCTGGACCGGCTGACCGCCGCGTGCGCGGCACGTGCGAGGGCCCCGGCAGCTGGACGCTGCCGGGGCCCTGTCACATCACCGCGCGGGCTCGTCGGCCCGGACCCCCGCGCGGGGCGGGGGGAGCGGAAATCAGCTGCCGACGGAGGCGTTGCCGGACAGGACCGGGATGTTGTCCAGGATGTGGGAGAGCGGCTCGTCGCCCTTGGCCTGGGTGGAGTTCTCGGTGCACTGCTGGTTCTGCGGGTTGGACAGGACGTTGATGTCCTGGACGCCGATGTTGAGCGCGGCGACCAGCGACTGGGCGTTGATCTTCGCCGGCAGGCCGATGCAGGGCTTGTTCAGGGAGCCCTGGACCAGGCTGAGCTGCGGGCTCTGGTCGCCGTGGGTCTTCTGGTTGCCGTAGATCTGCTGGGCACCATTGCCGTTGACGGTGTTGACCCCGTTGTCGTTGCCGATGGCCATGGCCGGGGCCGCGGCAGCAGCGCCCGCGCCGACGGCAACGGCGGAAACCGCGGCGGCGGTCATGAACTTCTTGAACATCTTGATCCTTTTGTCGCACGAGTGCCCGCTGATGGAGCGCCCTGATCAACCGTCCGGTCAGGGGGATGGTTCCGCTGCTTCACTCAAACGGCCCGCGCGTCACGAAGTTTTCCCCACCCCGGGTGAGCCGCCTGCGGACACATGCGCGAAGCCCGTACGCGGCCCCAGCCGCCCCGGCTCCTGTTGCGCTCCGTGAGGGGTGTTCCCACGGTGGGTGAAGAGCGGTCCCGACGGTCCGCTCGCATGTCCCCGTGTCCCCCCGTGAAGGAACCCCCATGCACCGCACGAAGCCGTCCCGCGCCCGCCTCCTCGTCCCCTCGGCGCTCGCCGTCGTCATACTGACCGGCGCGGCGGCCCCCGCGAGCGCCGTCGACTCGGGCTCCGGTGCGGTGTCCACCAAGGCGGCCCCGGCCGGCCCGATCGACGACCTCGTCAACGGCCTCCTGGAGCAGATCCAGGCGCTGCTCCCGGCGGGCGTCACCCTGCCGGACATCAAGATCCCGGAAATCCAGCTGCCCGAGATCAAGCTCCCCGAAATCAAGCTCCCGGAGATCAACCTGCCGAGCCTTCCCGGGGTGCAACTCCCCGAGATCCCGGGGGTCGAGGTCCCGCAGCTGCCGCCGCTCACCCCGCCCGCGCTGCCCGATCCGGCGGCTCCCGTGGACCTCGTGCCGGAGGTGCCCGACGCGGAGGTCCCCGACGTCGAACTCCCGGGCCTCCAGCTCCCCGCCCTTCCGTAAAGGTCCCCGGAACGGCAACACGGCGACAGCGATTGAGCCGAACAGGTCTGATCGTGCGCAGAACCGTGTCGTCTGGGAGTGTGGAACGTTTCGCTCGGTGTGAGCCCCGGAGCGGGGCGGAACGTCGAACAGAAGGTGCACTTCCCATGAACTCTGCCAAGAAGGCCGCCCTGGTCCTGGCCACCGCTGGTCTCGCCGCGGCCGGTGCCGCCGGCTCCGCCGTCGCCGACTCGTCGGCCGAGGGCGCGGCCGTGGGTTCCCCCGGCGTCCTCTCCGGCAACCTGGTGCAGGTCCCGGTCCACGTCCCGGTCAACGTCTGCGGCAACACCGTGAACGTGATCGCGCTGCTGAACCCGGCGTTCGGCAACACCTGCGTCAACAACTGAGGTCGGTTGCACAACTGACCGTGGGCGCCCCGGCCTTGCCGGTGGCGCCCACAGTCTTGTCGGCAGGTGCCGGACGGAACCTAGTGCCGCGCGGTTCAGCCCTTGCCGCCGTTGAGCTGTACGCCGCCCAGCATCGGGGACGCCTGGGTGGCGCCGTTCGCGAGGCCGAGGACGGTGCCGGGCACGTCGTTGCGGGCCTGGTTGACCTTCTGGGCCGTGCCCACGACCTTGTTGACGGTGTCCCCCTGCTCGGCCAGCCCGTTGCCCACCGTCTGCGGAAGGTTCTCGGTGACGGGGGCGACGGCGTCGAGGGTCTGCGTCACCCCGCCGGTCAGGCTCATGGGGGGCATCGCGGCGGCCGGCTCGGCGGCGAACGCGGTACCGGAGGCGCCGAGGGCGGCGACGGAGCCGACGACGACAGCGGCGACCTTCGTGAGCTTCATTATCGAAATCCTCTTCTTTCGTGGACAGAGGCATCAGCGGCGACCGGCGCGCCGCTATCGCCATGCGTAACGATTCCCGGGCGCCGTGGAAACGGAACGCGGGTACATGACAGCGGCCGGAGAATCCGACGAGGGATTCTCCGGCCGATATTTCTTGCGATTACCGGTATCGCCGGTCAGGCGGCGCGCGAGCGCCGGTACAGAATGGCGCCGCCCAGGATCAGGGCCGACGCGAGGACCGCCGCGGCCGCGGGCTGACCCGCACCGGTCTCGGCCAGCACGGGCGCGCCGACCTGGGCCGGGGCCGGAGCGGGCGCCGGGGCGGGCAGTGGCGCCGGGGCAGGCGCGGGCGCCGGTGCCGGGGCCGGTGCCGGCGGCAGGTGGACGGGGGTGTCGCCGGCGGGGGCGGCCGGCGGCTGGTCCGCAGGCGGTGCGGCCTCCGGGCCGGGGGCCGGGGCGGGGCGCTCCACGGGGTGGCTGCCGTGCGGCGGCGCGGGCGGCGCCTCCTCGACCACGGGGGCCGGGGCGGGGAGCGTGTGCGGCGGCTCTTCGGCGACCGGCGGTTGCGGCTGTGGGAGCGGCTTCGGCGCCTCCTCGGCCGGGGACTGCGGGCCGGGTGCGGGCTCCGGGAGCGGTACGGGCTGCTCCCCGGGCGGCGCGGGCGCCTCCTGGACCGGCCCCGGTCCGGGCAGCGGGGCCGGGTGGTCCTCCACCGGCCGCGGCATCGGGTGCGGGTGCTCGGGCGCCGGCGCCGGCGGGGCGTGGTGCGCCGGCGGGGGCGGCGCCGGGTGGTCGTCGCACTCCTCCTCCGGGCCCTGCTGCTGCTCGCCGGGGCCGCCGTAGCCGCCCTCGTGGCGCGGCTCCTCGTGGCGCGGTTTGGCGTGGCGGGGGCCCTCCTTCCGGGGGGCCTGCTGCTGTGGCACCGCCTGCTGCGGCACCGCCTGCCGCGGTACCTCGTAGCGCCGCGGTTCCTGCCGCTGCTCGGGGACGGCGTGGCGGCCCGAGCGCTCGTCGAGGTAGCGCTCGAAGGCCTCGGCGTGCTCGGGGCTCAGGTAGCGCCCGTGGCCGGGGCCCTCGTCGGTGTGCGTGCCGGAGCCGGTGGCGCAGGTGTTCCCCATCGCGGGGTTGAGCGCCGCGCCGCCGTCCACGCTGTTGCCGCACACGTTCGGCGAGAGGGTGATCGGCACCGAGACGCTGTTGCCGGCGAGCACGCCCGGCGAATGCGAGACCTCGGCCGTCCCGGAAGCCGCGCAGGCCGCACCGGTCGCGATCGACAGCAGGCTCGACGCGGCTGCCGCCGTGAGCATGCCCTTGCCCAGAACCTGTCGGCTCAGTACCTGTCGCATGGGTCCTTACCCTGTCTACCGGCAGGCGCCGGTGGTGAATCGGAGGTGGCCTCGGAGTGCACCGCCGTGCACTCCGAGGCCACCTTCGAGGAGGTCTGCCCTTGCGGGCGCAGGCGCTGCGTCAGGCGTTGACGCAGGTGTTGCCGAACGCGGGGTTCAGCAGCCCGACGAGGTTCGCGCTGTTGCCGCAGAGGTTGACCGGGATGTGGACCGGGACCTGGACGGCGTTGCCGGAGGCGACACCCGGGGAGCCCACGGCCTTGGCGTCGGCAACCGAGTCGGCCATGGCGGGGGAGGCGGCACCAGCTGCCATCAGAGCGCCGGCGGCCAGCACCACAGCCTTCTTGTACGTCATTTCGTTTCGATCCTTCCCGCAGAGGTGTATCCGCTGCAGAATTAACAACGAGCCACCCGGGCAAAAGAAACCGCGCCTTTTCGGAGACCGCCGGGTAATTCACCCCGATGCTCCGCCCGAATTTCGGCGGCCGGTCCTCCGGCTATTTGCGTCGCGAATTCCGTACCGGGGTCCGCCCGACAAGCGGCGAGGCCGCCGCGACCCGAAGGTGCGGCGGCCTCGCGTGCGCGGGGGCGGTCAGCTGCCGGCGGAGGCGTTGCCGGAGAGGACCGGGATGTTGCTGAGGATGTGCGAGAGAGCCTCGTCGCCCTTGGCCTGGGTGGAGTTCTCGGTGCACTGCTGGTTCTGCGGGCTGGACAGGACCGGGATGTCCTGGACGCCGACGTTGACCAGGGCCAGCACGGACTGGACGTTGGCCTTCGCGGGGAGCGCGATGCAGGGCTTGTTGAAGGAACCCTGGATGAGCGCCATCTGCGGGCTCATGTTGCCGTAGGTGGCCTGGTTGCCGTAGATCTGCGCGGAGTTGTTGCCGTTGACGGTGTTGATGCCGTTGTCGTTGCCGACCGCCATCGCCTGCGGCGCCATCGCGGCACCCATGCCCACGACCGAGGCGGCAACCGCGGCCGAGGCCATCATCTTCTTGATCATTGTCATCCCTTTTTTGCAGGATTGCCCGGAAGCGGAGCACCCGGACCAACGGCCGCGACCCGGCTCGGGTTGCGTGGCTTCACTCGGATGCAGCCGTTTCGGGCGGCGCGATTGACGGTCAGGCGTTCACGCAGGTGTTGCCGAAGGCGGGGTTCAGCGCGCCGACCACGTTCACGGTGAGGGCGCAGACGTTCACCGGGACGTGGACCGGGACCTGGCCCAGGTTGCCGCTCGCCACGCCCGGGGACCCGGCGGCGAGGCCCTCGGCCGTCGCGCCGCCCCCGTGCGCGGAGGCGAGGCCCGCGCCGCCCACGAGCACGGCGACACCCGCGGCGGCGACGGCGGTGCCGCGCAGCAGCCTCTTCTTCATCTGCGAATTTCCTTTCGGCTCGAACAATGGTGCACCTCTTAACGACCCGCCCGTTGCGAGGGTGTGTGCTATCGCCCAAAAGGCCGTATGAGCGAGTCCGGCGTGATTTCCAGCCCGATTTCTGACAAAGTTCACTCCTGTTTTGTTCCCTTGATCGAAAATGGAGACAGGGTCATGGGTTCCTCCGGCAGAATCCTCGGCGCGCTCGGCCTGCTGTCCTGCCTCGCACTTTCCGTGAACGCTCCCGCGGCTGCCGCCGCGCCCACCCCCAGGGAGCTGCCGCGGGTCCCTTTCACCCAGCGTTACCAGGCCGTGCAGCACGGCGGGCTGGTCCGCGCCTCCAACGCGGGCATCAGCTGCCGCAGGGAGCAGTCCCCGCAGGCGGAGTCGTGCGCCGAGGTCAAGCGGGGTGCGGCGGGGGTCAACAGCGAGTTCGAGATGTTCTACAGCGAGGTCGACAAGAACCCGGACACCTACAACTCCACCCGGGCCGAGCTCAAGGTCCCCCAGGGCGCGAAGGTCTCGTACGCCCGGCTCTACTGGGGCGGGAACTTGCGGGTGGGCGAGCAGAAGCCGCCCGAGGACAACGGCCGGGTGCTGGTCGCCGAGCCGGGCGGGGCGTACAAGGAGGTCCTCGCCGACACGGTGATGGGCCACCGCACGGACGCGGGCAGCGACGCCTATCAGGCGTCCGCGGACGTGACCCCGCTGGTGCGCAGGGGCGGCGCCGGGATGTGGACGGTCGCGCAGCTGAACATCGCCATGGGCCACTCCGAGGTCGGAGCCTGGGGCGGCTGGACGCTGGTCGTCGCCTACGAGCACCCGCAGGAGCCGCTGCGCCGGATCTCGCTGTGGGAGGGCTTCGAGTCGCTCGCCGCCCGGGCCGGCGACGGAACCGTCGAGGTCGAGGGCCTGGACGTGCCGGCCGGGTCGGCGGGCAAGGTCGGAGTGGTCGGGTACGACGGGGACCGCGGGACCCTCGGGGACTCACTCATCGTGACGGCCGACAGTGGTCGCCGGGTGAATCTCAGTGACGGAGAAAATCCTTTTAATGATGTTATGAATTCCACGATCACGGAATTCGGAGGGCAGCCGTTCGTGCGGCAGCCCGATCATATTAATAATCTCGGATATGACGCGGACGTTTTCGATCTGAGTCCCGCCCTGTCCGGTGGCGCCCGCAGCCTGAACTTCACGTTCACGGGCGAAAGTCAGGGTCATTTCCTCGGTGTGCTCTTCGTTCAGACAGAAGCGCGCCGCTGAACGCAGGAGAGCACTCCCCGTGCCCACACACTCCCGGGCGGCACAGCCCACGACCGTCCTCCACCTCGTACAGCCCGTCGACGGCGGTGTGGCCAGGGTCGTCACCGACCTCGTCCGCGCCCAGACCGCCGAGGGCATCCGCGCCGTCGTCGGCTGCCCGCCCGGCGGCACGCTCGGCGACGCGGCCCGGTCGGCCGGGGCCGAGGTGTTCACCTGGCGGGCCGGCCGGTCCCCAGGCCCCCGGCTCCCCGCCGAAGTGGCCGGCGCCCGCGGGCTGCTGAGCCGCGTCCGGCCCGACCTCCTGCACGCCCACAGCGCCAAGGCCGGACTGGCCGGACGGCTCGCCGCGCGCGGCACCCTCCCCACCGTCTTCCAGCCCCACGCCTGGTCCTTCGACGCCGTCGGCGGAGCCACCGCCGCGCTCGCCCTGCGCTGGGAGCGGTACGCGGCCCGCTGGGCCGACCGGGTGCTCTGCGTCAGCGAGGCCGAACGCCGCGCGGGCGAGTCCGAGGGCATCAACGCCCACTGGACGGTGATCCGCAACGGCGTGGATCTCGACCACTTCCGGCCCGGCGCACCCGACGCCGGCCACGACCGGGCCGAGTCCCGCGCCGCCCTGCCGCTGCCGCCCTCCTTCTCGGCCGGCGGGCCGCTCGCGGTCTGCGCCGGCCGGATCTGCCCCCAGAAGGGCCAGGACATCCTGCTGCAGGCCTGGCCGGAGGTGCTCGCCACGGTCCCCACGGCCCGCCTCGCCCTCGTCGGCGGCGGCCCCGACACCGAACGGCTTCAGCGCACGGCGCCGTCCGGCACCAGCGTGCACTTCGCGGGCGCCGCCGCGGACATCCGACCGTGGCTTCGGGCGGCCGATCTCGTTGTACTGCCGTCGCGGTGGGAAGGCATGGCGCTCGCCCCGCTCGAAGCCATGGCCTGTGGCCGGCCGGTCCTGGTCTCCGACGTCAGCGGTGCCCGGGAGAGCCTGCCGCCCGGCCAGGGACGCCTGTGCCTGGTGCCGCCGGAGGACCCGACGGCACTGGCCAAGGCCCTGGGACGGCTGCTCGCCGAGCCGCGGCTCCTCGCCGAACTCGGGGAGCAGGCCCGGCAGCACGCCCGGACCGACTTCGACGTGCGGCGGACCACGGACGCGGTCAGCGGCCTGTACCACGAACTGCTGGGCAGGCCCCGGCCCTTTAACCAGGAGCGCATCAGCCGATGACGATGGACAGCGCACCCGCCCGGCACACCGGGCAGGGCGGCACAGGGCCCGGCGGCAGCGCCTTCGCGCCCGCGCCCCACGCGGCGGCCCGCCGTTCCGCGACCGCCATCCACCCGCCGCGCGGGCCCAGGGCCGAGCAGGCCCGGTCCGCCGTACGCCCGCGGCGCGTCCGCCGCCGCAGCCGGGTGCTCCCCCTGCTCACCGCCGACGCGCTGGCCGCCGTACTCACCGCGGCCACCCTGCCCGGACCGGAGCTGCCCGCCCCGGCGGCCGCGCCCGCCGTCGCCGCGCTGCCCGTCCTGCTCGTCGCACTGCACGCGCAGGCCGGCCTGTACCGGCCGCGGCTCGCCCCCTCCGCCGTCCTCGAACTGCCCGCCCTGGTGGGGCGCTCCGCCGTCCTGTGGTGTGCGGCGGCCGCCGTCACGGCCGCCCTGGCCCCCGCCCGCGCCATGGGCTGGAGCGTGCTGCTGACCGCCGTGTGCCTGCAGGCCGTACTGGTCTGCGCCGGCCGCGGCATCGCCAACCAGCTGCACCGCCGGGCAGCCCTGCGCCGGCCCGCCTCCACCCTCGTCGTCGGACCCGGCGCCGGGGCGAGCGCGGTGGCCGCAGCCCTGCACAGCCGCCCCGAGTTCGGTCTGCGCCCGGTCGGGCTCGCCGACACCGCGGCCGCCGCCGACGCGGGCACCGGCGTCCTGCCGCTCCTCGCCACCCCCGAGGACATCCGGCGCGCGGTCATCCAGAACTCCGTCCGGCACGCGGTGTTCACCCGGCCGCCCGAAGCCGACGAGCGCACCGCCTCCCTGGTCCGGCTCTTCCACGACCACGGCTGCCGGCTGTGGCTCGCGGACCCGGCCGGCACCGCCAAGGTCACCGGCATGCGGCTGACCCACCCGGCCGACCAGCTGTGGGGATACGCCGTCCAGCCGCTGCTGCCGCGCCCGGCCCGGCTGCCGGAGCGCTGGGCCAAGCGCGTGATCGACTCCGCGCTCGCCCTGGTCGCCCTGGTCGCCGCCGCGCCCGTGATGCTGCTGTGCGCGGCGGCCGTACGCCTCTGGGACGGGCCGGGCGTGATCTTCCGGCAGGAGCGGGTCGGCCTGTACGGGCGCCCCTTCACCCTGCTGAAGTTCCGGACGCTGCGCGCCGACGAGCACGAGGCCGCCACCCGCTGGACGGTCGCGGGCGACCGCGGCATGAGCCCGGTGGGCTCCTTCCTGCGCAAGTCCTCCCTCGACGAACTGCCCCAGCTGTGGAACGTCGTCCGGGGCGACATGAGCCTGGTCGGCCCGCGCCCCGAAAGGCCCTTCTTCGTCGCCAAGTTCTCCACCGTCCATCCCGGCTACGAGGCCCGCCACCGGATGCCCGTCGGCATCACCGGCCTCGCCCAGATCAACGGCCTGCGCGGGGACACCTCCATCGAGGACCGGGCCCGCTTCGACAACCACTACATCGACACCTGGTCGCTGTGGCAGGACCTGTGGATCCTCGCCCGCACCGCGGCCTCCTTCTTCCGCTTCCGGCTGGGGGGCAGCTGATGAGCCTCGCCGCCCCCGGCCACTGGGCCCGGCCGGACGTACCGGGCATGCTGCGCCTGCACTGGCCGCTGCTGCCGCTCGCCGCGACCGTGCTGTTGCTGCTCGCCCCGATCCCGGCCGGGGACGCGACCGCCTCCGGCAAGGTCGGCCCCGCCGACGCCGCCTCGCTTCTGCTCGTCCTCGTCTGCGCCGTGCAGGCGCTGCGCGGCCGGGTACGGGCGCTGACCCCGCTGGGGGTCCTCGTCCTCGGGGCGCCGGCCGTCGGCCTCGCGGTCGCGACGGTGACCGCAGGAGACCCGTACGCGGCCCTGCCGGGCTTCGTACGCTACCTCCAGGTCTTCGTGCTCGTCCCGGCCGCCGTGGTGCTGCTGGTCCGCGATGCACGGGAGTTCCGGATCGCGGCCGGCTGCTTCGTGGTCCTGGCGCTGGTGCAGGGTGCGGTGGGGGTGGTCCAGTACGCCACCCACACCGGCGCCTCCTACCAGGGCGAGGACATCAGGGCCGTCGGCACCTTCGGCCCCGGCGACGTCATGGGCATGGCCACGGTCGTCGCCTACGGGCTGGTCGTCGCCACGGCGGCCGCCCTCGCCCCCGGACTGCCGCCGCGCCTGCGGCGGATCGCCGCGGGCTGCGCCCTGGTGCTCGTCCTGCCGCTGGTGCTGTCCTTCAGCCGTGGTGCCTGGATCGCCACCCTCGGCGCGGCGCTGCTGGTGATGGCGCTGGCCGGGATCCGGCGGGCCCTGACCGTCCTCGCCGCGCTGGCCGCCGCCGGGGTGGTCCTGGTGGGAGGGCTCGGCGTCGGCTCCGAGATGGTCGCCGAGCGGCTCACCTCCATCACGCAGGTCTCCAGCGCCCCCGACCAGTCGGTGACCGACCGCTACACGATGTGGTCGGCCGCCGAGTCGATGTGGCGCGAGCGGCCGGCGGCGGGCGTGGGCCTCAAGGGCTTCCCCGCCCACCGCGACGGCCACGCCTCGCTCGGGCTCTCCTCCGGCAGCGACACCGCCGGCGCGGGGCAGGCGTACATCCGCCAACCGCTGCTCTCCCCGCACAACATGTACCTGCTGATCCTGAGCGAGCAGGGCCTCATCGGGCTGATCGCGCTGGCGGGCGGCTGGGCGGCGCTGCTGGTCGCGGGGCTGCGGCGGCTCGTCTCCGGCGCGGGGGCGCGGATGCGGGACTGCGGGCTGATCGCGACCGGGCTGTTCGTGTGGCAGCTGACCGACTTCCTCTACGCGGACATCGGCGGCCCGTCCACCGTCCTGACGGGCGTGATCATCGGCCTGGCGGCCTGGTGGGCGCTTCCCTCGCCCGGCGGTGCCGATCCGCTGCGCGGCGCCGTCGCCGCTGCGGGGGCGGCCCCCGAGAGTTCGAGCGGCCGGTGACGGACACCACGCCCTGGCGGCCCGCCTCCGGCCTCCCCGCCGGGGCGGGCCACACCCGCGTTCCGCCGCCCCCGCCCGGCGAACTGGGCCCCTTCGGCTCCGCCGGGTACGTACGGAACGCGCCCGCGGCCGGTCCGGCCCCCACGGGCTCCGGCGTCGTGCCGACTCCGGCGGACCCGGGGTTCGTCGCCGGAGGCCTGCCGGGAGGCGGGTCCGCAGTGCGGGAGCCGCTGTTCGGCCCCGCCGGGTATCCCGGCGGGGCCCCGGCGGGGCTCGGCGTGCGGGTGGCGGCGCGCACCACGAGCGCATCCGCCGACGCGCCCGGAGCCCGCGCACCGGCCGACGGGCTCGGCGATGTCCGCCGCGAGGGCGGGGCCGCCGGGCCGGGCGGGGGGCAGCCCCGTGCCGCGCACGGCCGGGGCGCGGCCTCCGTACGCTCCACCCCCGGTGGCAGGCGGTTCGGCGGTGTCCGCCGCGACCGTGATCCGGCCGGGTCCGCGGTACCCGCCGCCTCCGGCGGGAGCCGGTCCGCACGCGGCCGCCGCCGGGGCGAGGCCGAGGTGTCCGCCGAGCCCGCCGCAGGCGCACCGCTCGGGCGGTTCCTGGCCAAGGCCGCCGCCGTCACCGCCGGGCTCACCGCCGCCGGGGCCCTGTTCGGGCTGGTGCGCGACCAGACCATCGCGCACCTCTTCGGCGCCGGGCACGACAGCGACGCCTTCCTCATCGCCTGGACCGTCCCGGAGATGGCCTCGACGCTGCTGATCGAGGACGCCATGGCGCTGCTGATGGTCCCCGCCTTCAGCCACGCACTGGCCCGGCGGGCCGCCACCCGGGCCGGGTTGACCCGCAGGGAGGCCCGCGCGCAGGACCCCGTACGGCTGCTGGTCGGGGCGACCCTGCCGCGGCTCGTCGTGTTCCTGGCCGCCGTCGCCTCCGTCCTCGTCGTCGCCGCGCCGGCCGTCGTCGCCGTACTCGCCCCCGGCCTGCCCGACCCCGCACTGGCCGTCGAGTGCACCCGCCTGACCGCGCTGACCGTGCTCTCCTTCGGCGTCGCCGGCTACTTCAGCGCGGCGCTGCGCGCGCACCGCTCCTTCCTGCCGCCCGCCGCGATCTACGTCTCGTACAACATCGGCATCATCGCCACCATGGTGGCCCTCCACACCCTGTGGGGCGTGCGGGCCGCCGCCGCGGGCGTCGCCGTCGGCGGGCTGCTGATGGCGCTCGTGCAGCTTCCCGCCTTCATCCGCAACGTGGGCTTCGGCCCGCCCCGGGCCAAACGGGCCGCCGCCCCGCGCAGCCAGCGCGACCGGGACCGCCCCACCCTCATCGCCTTCGGGGTCATCGCCCCCGTCATCCTCTTCGCCGTCTTCCGCCAGTCGCAGGTGCTCGTCGAGCGGTTCCTGGCCGCCTCACTCCAGCCCGGGGCGATCTCCCACCTCAACTACGCGCAGAAGGTCGCGCAGATGCCGATGGTGCTGTCGCTGATGATCTGCACCGTCACCTTCCCCGTCGTCGCCCAGGCCATGGCCGGCGGCGAGCGGGAGAAAGCCCGCCGACGGGTGGAACGGGACCTGGCACTGGCCTCCCTCGCCGTCCTGATGGGCACCGCGCTCGTCATCGGATACGCCCCCCAGATCATCCAGGTCCTCTTCGAACGCGGCGCCTTCACCCACCAGGACACCCTCGCCACCGCCTCCGTCATGCGGGTCTACGGACTCGGACTGCTCGGCCACTGCCTCGTCGGGGCACTGTCCCGGCCCTTCTTCTCGACCGCCCGGCCCACCTGGTTCCCGGCGCTCGCGATGAGTGCCGGACTGCTCGTCAACATCGTGGCCGGAGCCTTCGCCGTCCGCTGGTGGGGCACCTACGGCATCGCCGCCGCCAACGCCGCCGGCATCTCCACCGCCGCCGCCCTGCTGCTCACCGGACTCGGCCCGCGGATCATCGCCATCCACGTCCGCCGGGTCGCCGTCGGCATCGGACGGCTCGCGGTGGCCGCGGGCGCCGCCTGCGCCACCGGGTGGATCGCCGGGCCGATGATCCCCGACCCGCTGCTCAGCGCCGCCCTCGGCTGCCTGCTGGTCCCGGCCATGTTCTGCGCCACCGGCACAGCCATACGCGCCCTCGAAGTCACCGCCCTGCCCGCTCAGATCTCCCAGTTCACGCAGAGGTTCCGCAATGCCCGCTGACACCGACACGGCCCCCGCCGCCGTGGTGGCCCCCGCCCGCCGGACCGCTCCGCCGTGGGTCCTGATGTACCACTCGGTCGCCGAGTTCACCGACCCCGCCGAGGACCCGTACGGGATCACCGTCACCCCCCGCGCCCTGGAGGCCCAGCTGCTGTGGCTGCGCTCCCGGGGCCTGCGCGGGGTGTCGGTCGGCGAGCTGCTGCGGGCACGGGCGGCCGGCCGGGGAGCCGGGCTGGTCGGACTGACCTTCGACGACGGCTACACCGACTTCCTGACCCGCGCGCTGCCGCTGCTCCAGCGCCACGACTGCACCGCCACCCTCTTCGTACTGCCCGGGCGGCTCGGCGTGGACAACGTGTGGGACCCGCTGGGGCCGCGCAAGTCCCTGCTCACCGCCGAAGGCATCCGCGAAGTCGCCTCCGCCGGGCAGGAGATCGGTTCGCACGGCCTGCTCCACCAGGACCTCACCGCGGCCGCCGACGATGTGCTCCAGCAGGAACTGCGCGGCAGCCGGGACCTGTTGCGCGAGCTGACCGGAGCCCTGCCCGAGGGGTTCTGCTACCCGTACGGGCACCTCGACGCCCGGGTCGTCGACGCGACGCGGGCGGCCGGCTACGGCTACGCCTGCGCCATCGACCCCGGCCGCCTCGCCGGCCGGCACGCCCTGCCGCGCACGCACGTCAGCCAGGCCGACGGCGGCCTCCGGCTGCGGGCCAAGCACCTGCGCCACCACGTCCGGGAGCTGGGGCGGGCGGTGTCCCGGTGAAGGCGATGGAATCGGTCAAGGCACTGCACGTCATCACCGGCCTCGGCGTCGGCGGCGCAGAGCAGCAACTGCGGCTGCTGCTACGGCACATGCCGATGCGGTGCGACGTACTGACGCTGACCAACCCCGGCCCGGTGGCCGAAGGGCTGCGCGCCGACGGGGTACGGGTCGTGCACCTGGGGATGCGCGGCAACCGGGACCTGGGGGCGCTGCCCCGGCTCGTGCGGTTCATCCGGCGCGGCCAGTACGACCTCGTGCACACGCACCTGTACCGGGCCTGCGTGTACGGGCGCATCGCGGCCCGCCTCGCGGGCACCGCGGCGATCGTCGCCACCGAGCACTCCCTCGGCGAGGGCGAGATCGAGGGCCGCCCCCTCTCGGGCGGGGTCCGGGCCCTGTACCTGGCCAGTGAACGGCTGGGCGCGGCGACCGTGGCCGTGTCGGACACCGTGGCCGCGCGGCTGGAGGGGTGGGGGGTGCCGGCCGCGCGGGTCCACGTCGTACCGAACGGGATCGAGGCCGTCCGCTTCCGTTTCGACGAGGGCGTCCGCCGGGCCACCCGGGCCCGCACCGGGCTGCCCGAGCGCGCCTTCGTGGTCGGCGGGGTCGGCCGGCTGGTCCCGGGCAAACGCTTCGACGTACTGGTCCGGGCCGTGGCGGCACTGCCCGGCGCGCACCTGCTGCTGGCCGGGGACGGCCCGCAGCGGGCCGGGCTGCGCCGGCTGGCCGCCGAGCTGGGCGTGCAGAGCCGGATCCACCTGCTGGGGGAGCGGGACCCGCTGGGCGACAGCCCCGACGGCCGTACCCCCGGCATCCCGGCGCTGCTGGCCGCCATGGACGTCTTCGTCTCGCCGTCGCGGGAGGAGGCCTTCGGGCTCGCGGTCGTGGAGGCCCTGGCCGCCGGGCTTCCCGTCCTGCACGTGACCTGCCCGGCCATCGACGACCTGCCCGCCGCCCAGGCCCCCGGAGCCCGTCGCATCGGCACCGGCACCGAGGAGCTCGTCGCCGCGCTGCGCGGCCACATGGAGGCGGGCGCGCGACGGCTGCCCCCGCCGCCGGTGGTGCGCCGTTACGACATCGCCGGCAGCGCGCGCCGACTGCTGGACGTGTACGACCTCGCCCTCTCGGATGCGCCGCGCGCGGCGGGGACGGGCCGGGGCTCCGAGCCGGAACCGCAGGCGCCGGAACCGCACGCACCGGCTCCGCAGGCACCGGGCCCCGCGCAGCGGTCGCCGGCGGGGCTGACGGTGCCCGGGCCCGGCTCCCCCCGGCAGACGCCCCGCACCGGCGGCTGACCCCCACACACCCGAAGGGGTCCCGGCCGGGACCCGCAGGACCCACCTCCCTCCAGAAAGCGAGCACGACCATGGCCGACAGCGCCGAGAAGAAGTCCGAGAAGCCGGAGAAGAGGGCGGACCACCGCTCCGGGAAGAGTCCCAGGCGGCGCTTCACCCGGCCCCCCGTGTGGTGGCCGCTGCCCGTCTGCGCCGCGCTGGGACTCGCCGCCGGCGGGGCGTACGGGGTGCTCAAGGCCCCCGAGTACGCCGCCACCAGCTATGTCGTCGCCGTCCCCGACGACACCACCGAGCCCGCCACCGCCCTCGGCTTCGCGCAGGCGTACGCCCGTATCGCCACCAGCAGCGCCACCCTCGCCTACGCACAGCCCCGCGCGGGCCTCACCGCGCGTCAGCTGCGCACCCAGGTGCGGGCCGAGACCTCCCCCGAGTCCCCGATGATCGCCATCACCGGTACCTCCACGAACCCCGCCGAGGCCGCCGACATCGCGAACGCGGTCGCCGACGCCCTGTCGCTGAGCAGCAACCAGGCCGCCAAGAACACCGGCGTCCAACTGCTCCTCTTCAACCAGGCCGTGGCCCCCGCCGACCCCGCCTCCCCGTCCGCCGCCATCAGCGGTGCCGTGGGGATGTGCGCCGGCGGGCTGCTGGGCGGCCTGTGGCTGCTGGCCCGGCCCGGCCGCGCGCGGCGCCCCGAGGAGGGCGTGGCCGCGTCCGCCGCCGGTCCGGCGGCCCGGCCGGTGGCGGAGCACGCGGCCGAGGCCCCGGCCGAGGAGTACGCCACCCTCCCGGCGCAGGGTGAGCCGGCCTCGGCCAAGGAGAAGGAGTCCGTTCGATGAGTTCGGGCTCCACCGGGGCCCTGTCGGTGACGCTGTGCCGCGACCCCCGGCAGTTCGCCGCGCTGGAGGAGCCGTGGAACCGGCTCGTCCGCGCCTGTCCCAGTGCCACCCCCTTCCAGAGCCACGCCTGGCTGCACTCGTGGTGGCTGACGTACGGCAAGGACGGCCGGCTCCGGATCGTCCTCGTCCGGCGCGGCGGGGAACTGGTCGGCGCGGCCGCTCTGATGCTCGTGCACCGGCCGATTCCCCTGCTGGTGCCCCTCGGCGGCCCGATCACCGACTACTTCGACGTGCTGGTGGCCGCCGAGCACGCCGGCCAGGTCGTCCCGGCGCTGGCCCACGGGCTGCACCGGGCGGCCCGCGGCGCGGTGGTCGACCTGCGGGAGGTCCGTCCCGGGGCCGCCGCCGAGGAGCTGTACCGGCAGTGGCCCGGGGTCGGCAGCAGGCTCGCCGACTCCACGTGCATGGAGCTGCCGGCCCTGCCGTTCGACGAACTGGTCAAGCGGATGCCCGCCTCCGGCGCCCAGCGCGTGCGGGCGAAGCTGCGCAAGACCGACGCCGCCGGGATCGAGGAGCACGAGGCCACCGAGCAGGAGGTGCCGCGTGCGGTACGGAACCTGCTGCGGCTGCACGAGAAGCAGTGGCGCGGGCGCGGGGTGACGCCGGAGCACCTGCGGCCCCGCTTCGCCGAGCACCTGACCCGGGCCACCCGCCGGATGGTGCGGGCGGGGGAGGGCCGGCTGACGGAGTTCCGGCTGGACGGGAAGGTGGTGGCCGCCAACGTCACGCTGCTGTCGGCGGGACTGAGCGGCGGCTACCTCTACGGGGCGGACCCGGACCTGCGGGCGCGCAAGGTGGACGTGGCGACGCTGCTGCTGCGCTACGAGGCCGGGCGGGCGCTGGAGGAGGGCCGGCCGGTGGTGAGCTTCCTGCGGGGCAACGAGCCGTACAAGAACCACTGGCGGCCCGCGGCGCTCGTCAACCAGCGCTTCCTGATGGCCACGAGGGCGCTCGCGCCCCTGCTGCGGCTGCACGAGTCGCAGGTGACGGGGCGCGAGCGGGCGGTGGACGCGCTGCGGGAGGCGCTGCCGGCCGCCAGGGACTGGCGGGCGCGGCTCAACGAACTGCGGGTGCGATGACCCTTCCCGGTCGTGTCCACTCGGTCCCGCCTGCCCGGCGGGGGCCGGCGCTGCTTCGCGGACACTCCGTAGGTCCTGTCTGGAGTTCCCCCGCGGCGTTGCGGCGTCCGGCACCGCCGCTTCCGGCGTTGTCGTCAGTCGCCGACGCTCCGCGTCGACTCCCTCCCCCGCCTTGGACTCGACGGCACCGGACGCCGCCCCTTCTCCCGCGCCGGAACTCCGGACAGGACCTAGAAGGGCCAGAAGCCGGAGCCCCCGCCCAGGTCGATCTTGATGCAGACCGACTGCTTGCCGACGAGCTTGGACAGCCACTCGCCGAAGTTGATCGGCACGCACCACTGCATGCTGTTGACCGGCGGTGGCTGCTGCGGCTGCGGCTTGACCGGCGTGGGCTGGGGCTTCGGCACGACCGGGCTCGGAGTGACGGGCGCCGGCCCCACGGGCGAGGGCGCCGCAGGCGAGGGCTTCGGCACTTCGGGGCTCGGCTCCGGCTCCAGCGGGCTGGGGCTGGCGGGTGTCGGCACCTCGGGGCTCGGCACGACCGGGCTCGGCACGACCGGGCTCGGTTCGGCCGTCGAGGGCTCGGGGAGCGGGGTCGGCACCTGCGGGGTCGGTACCTGGGGCGTGGGGACTGCCGGCGTGGGGACCTGCGGTGTGGGGACCTGGGGGGTCGGCAGGGCCGGAGTCGGGACTGCCGGGGTCGGGATCTGGGGAGTCGGCACCTGCGGCGTGGGCACGGACGGCGTGGGAACGACCGGAGTCGGCACCACCGGAGTGGGCACCACGGGGGTCGGCACCACGGGCGTCGGCACGACCGGCGTCGGGGTCACCGGGCCGGGCGCCTCGGGCGTCAGCGCCGATCGGAAGACCTTCGCGGACGCCGGGTTCTGCTTGCACTGCCACACGCCGTGCGGGCAGTAGTCGGTGATGGTGTGGTAGAGCGGCTTGTTCTGCTCGATCCACGCCAGCATGCGCCGTACGTACTCCGGGTTGTCCCCGCGCCGGAACAGCCCCCACTCCGGGAAGGAGATCGCCTTGCGGTGCGCCCGCGCGAAGTCGACGTGCTTCTGGAGCCCGTACGGCTGGGAGATCTGGTCGTCGAAGGTCTGCCCGGGACCCTGGTCGTACGAATCCATGCCGATGATGTCGACGACGTCGTCGCCCGGGTAGCACTTCGTCCAGCCGATCGCGTCCGTACCCCTGTTCGGCGCGAAGTCGAACTTGAACTTCTGGCCGGGCACGGCGCGCATCACGGTGACGATGCGCCGCCAGTACACCTTCCAGTTCGCCGGGTCGGGGCGGCAGCGGTGGGTGTAGGTGACGCCGTTCATCTCCCAGCCGAGCACGATCACGGTGTCCGGGACACCCAGCGACACCAGCCGTTCGGCGAGCCTGCGGAAGTGCACGTCGTACTGGCCCTGCGCGCCCGCCCGGATCAGCCGGGCCACCTGCTCGTCCGGCACCCGTTCCTCGTTGCGCGCCTGCATGGGCACGTTGAGGACGAACATCCGGTCGTCGTCCGCGAGACGCCATCGCGCCCAGTCCCCCAGGAAGGAGACCCGGCCCTCGATGCCGGCCCACTGGTCGCCGGGGAGATAGGTGTGGCCGACCCGGATGTCCCTGCCGCCCAGCCAGCGCGAGAGGTGCGGGATGCGGGCCACCCCGTTCGGGCCGTAGTCGAGATAGGCACCCATGGCGATGCCGGAGTCCTCGGCACGGTTCTCGTCCGGCGTCGCGAGGGCGGCACCGGTGGCGAGCAGTCCGGCCGTGACCGTCCCGATGCAGGTGCCCGCCAGTCGGCGGCGTGGTCTGGGCATGGCGTCTCCCGAGCTTTCCTGAATCGGTGTGCTTGCCAAGACGTTAGGCATCACATCCGACGAACGGCCTGTTCGGTGACTACCGCGTAGGCCATTAGCAGTTGCCCACCACCCCCGCTTGGTCCGACTAGGTGAAAGACACCGCTGCCATGCACGCGTTCGCCAACCATGTGCCCGCCGTTGTGCTCAGACTCGACCGCAATCCGTTCCACCACGGAACCCTCGGCGCCGTCAGATCCCTTGGCCGCAAGGGCGTGGAGGTCCATGCCGTCGTCGAGGCCGGGGGAGGACCCATGGGGCGTTCGCGGTACCTGCGCGCCGCCCATCCCGGGCCCGCCGGCGGGCTGGACCCGGAGGCGCCGGAGGCCCTGCTGGAGTGCCTGGCCGGGGTGTCGGAGCGGATCGGCCGCCCGGCCGTGCTCGTCGCGATGGACGACCTGAGCGCCATCGCCGTGTCCCGGATCGCCCCGAAGCTCCGCGACCGTTTCCGGATCCCCCATCAGCCCGACAACCTGCCCGCCCGCGTGGCCGACAAGGCCGAGCTGTCGCGGCTCTGTTCGCGGTGGGACGTCCCGCACCCGGACACCGTGGTCCCGGCGAGCGGAACGGAGGCGGCGGAGGCGGCCTGGCGGCTGGGCCTGCCCGTGGTCGCCAAGTGGAGCCGGCCCTGGCTGCTGCCCACCGGGGCGGACGGACTGCGCAGCACCACACTCGTGCACACCACCGCCGAGGCGCGCCGCCTGTACGAGCGCTCCGCCGAGGCCGGGAGCAGGCTGCTGCTCCAGCGGTTCCTGCCGGCCGGGCCGGACACCGACTGGTTCTTCCACGGCGCCTTCACCCGCGGCGGGCGTCCGCTGCTCGCCGGTTCGGGCCGCAAGGAGCTGGCCTGGCCGGTGGGCACGGGCCTGACGGCGGTGGGGCGCTGGCTGCCGGACCCGGCGGTGGAGGAGGCGGCGCTGAAGCTCGCCGAACGCCTCGGCTACCAGGGGATCCTGGACCTGGACTTCCGCCGGGACGAGCGCGGGGTCTTCCGGCTGGTGGACTTCAACCCCCGCCCCGGCGCGCAGTTCAGGCTGTTCACGGACGCGGCCGGCCTGGACGTGGTCCAGGCGATGTACCTGGACCTGACGGGCCAGCGGGTCCCGCAGCCCTCGGGCGGCGCGGGCCGGGTGTTCGTCGCCGAGAACTACGCGCTGCTGGCGGCGGTCCGGGGCCCGTCCCTGCCGCGCCGCCGCCCGGCGGCGTCCCCCGCGTCCCCCGCGTCCCCCGCGCCCGGCCCGGCCGCCGAGCGGAGGCAGGTAGAGGCGGCCTGGTTCGCCGGGGACGACGTCAAGCCGTTCCTGGCGATGCTCGCGGCGTTCCTGGGACGCGGCGCGGCCAAGGGGGCGAGAGCCCTGCGCGGGGTCCCGGCGCAGGGCCGGCGCACCGCGCGGGCGGTCGTCCGCGCGCCCCGGCAGCGCGGGCGGGAACAGCAAGGCGGGCGGGAACCGTTGGGCGGGACCTCCGCCGGGTCGGTCTCCCGCCCCGCCCCGCCGGAGGCCTCGGCCGAGCCGGACGAACTGGTGAGCCGTTGACCGGGCCCGGCGGGCGGGGCCGGGCAGGTGACCCGCAGGTGACGAGTGAGGTGGAGGAACGGCCGTGACGCGGATCGACGATCTCGTGGTGATCGGCGCGGGCCCGTACGGGCTGTCGATCGCCGCGCACGCGGCCGGCGCGGGTCTGGGCGTACGGCTGCTGGGGCGGCCCATGGCCTCGTGGCGCGACCACATGCCCGAGGGCATGTACCTGAAGTCGGAGCCGTGGTCCTCCAACCTGTCCGCGCCGGACGGCCGGCACACCCTGGCCGAGTACTGCGCCTCCCTCGGAACGGTCGCGGAACACGGCACTCCGCTGCCCATCGGCACGTTCAGCGCGTACGGGATGTGGTTCGCCCGGCACGCCGGGCCGGAGGTGGAGGAGGTGACCGTCACGGAGGTGACCCCGCAGGGCGACGGCTTCCGCGTCCGCACCGCCGAGGGACCGCCCCTGCTGGCCCGTACGGTCGCCGTCGCGGCCGGGGTGATGCCCTTCACCCGGCTCCCCGAGGCACTGCGGGGGCTGCCGCCCGGGCACTACTCGCACAGCAGCGGCCACCGGGACCTGTCCGGCTTCGCCGGCCGGGAGGTCGCCGTGCTCGGGGCCGGGCAGGCGGCCCTGGAGACCGCCGCCCTGCTGGCCGAACAGGGCGCCCGGCCGTGCCTGGTCGCCCGGCGCTCCCGGCTGAACTGGAACACCGTCCCGCAGCCGCTGAGCAGGCCGCCGCTGCGCGCCCTGCGCGATCCGCACAGCGGCCTCGGCACGGGCTGGCGCAGCTGGGTCTGGTCGGAGCTGCCCTGGGCGGTGCGCCGGCTGCCCCCGCACACCCGGGAGCGGATCGCGGCGACCGCGCTGGGCCCGGCCGGCGCCTGGTGGCTGCGCGACCGCTTCGAGCGGCGCGTGCCCGCGCTGCTCGGGCACCGGCTGCACCGTGCGGTGCCGGTGGGCGAGCGGACGCGGCTCGGGCTGACCACCCTCCAGGGCGAATCCGTGGTCATGGAGGTCGACCACGTCATCGCGGCCACCGGCTTCGCCCCGGGCCTGGACCGGCTGGACATCCTCGACGCGGGGCTGCGCGCCGCGCTGGCGACCGTCGGCGCCGGCAGGGCCCCGGAACTGGGCCCCGGCTTCGAGTCCTCGTGGCCCGGGCTGTTCTTCGCGGGACTGCTGGCGGCTCCCTCATTCGGCCCTTCCATGCGATTCGTGCACGGTGCGGGCTTCACGGCGGGGAGACTGGTGAGAGGAGTCCGCAAGCGCCTCGGTGCCCGGGGGCCGCGGCCGGGCTCCCCCGGTGCCGTCCGGCCCGTCCGGGCTGCTTCCCCCGGCCCGGGTCCGGGGGTACCACCACCGGGACATCCGAAGACGCACCTGCGGTGAGATCCGCGGGGAGAAGGGGTCCGTGATGAGCACGGAGCGAGCACAGGGCCGCGGCTGGGTACGCATTCCCGCCAGTCGCGGCGAACAGTCCGCCACGGCCCGGACCGCCGGGCACGAGCGGCCCCCGTACGCGGCGCCGTACGCGGGCCCGCACGCGCCGGCGCCCGCCCCCGACCAGCCCACGATCTACCTCTCCGTCGTCCAGCGCTGGCGGGAGGCAGGGCGCACCCTCCCGGGGCACCCGGACGAGGAGTGGGAGCGGCTGATCTCCCAGCCGTGCTGGCCCGGCCGCTAGGGGGTGCGGAAGGTGGCAGCGGCGGAGCGCGACGGACCCGGGCCGGCCCGGCGGACCCCCGTGACCGACGCCGGGGAGCGGCTCGCGCTGAACGGCATGGGCAGCTTCGAGTGGGACCTGGGCACGGGTACGGTGGCGCTGGACGCGGCCGCGATGACCGTTTTCGACCTGGAGCCGGGAGAGTACGACGGCACCGCGGAGGGCGCCGCGCTGCGGATGCGGCCGGAGGACGCGGCCCGGCTGCGCGAGACCATCGCCCGCGTCCTCGCGGAGGGCGGGGAGACGTTCGGCGCGTACGTCACCGTCCACCGGCGCGACGGCAGCGACCAGTGGACGCACACCATGGGCCGGGTGGTGCGCGGCGGCGACGGGCAGGCGCTGCACATCGCCGGGATCGTGCGGGACGCGGCGGCGGAGCTCGCCCACGCGACGCTGCTGCGCAAGCTGGAGGCGGCGCGCGCCCAGCAGACGACGATCGTGCAGCGCACCACCGAGGCCCTCTCGCGGGCGGTGACCGTCGACGACGTCACGGCGGCGCTGACCGGGGCGGGCGCCCTGGAACGGCTCGGCGCCGACGGGCTGGCCCTGGGGCTGGTCGAGGGCGGCACCATGAAGATCATCGCGCTGAGCGGGGAGTCGCTGGAGATCCTCAGCGAGCGCCGGTTCACCCGGCTGGACGGCTCGCTCCCGCTCTCGCACGCGGTGCTGACCAGGCAGGCACGTTTCGTCACCTCGCTCACCGACCTCGGCGGCGAGTTCCCGCTGCTCGCCGACTACCTCGGCCGCATCCGGTTCGACGCCGCCGCCTACCTGCCGCTGATCGCCCAGGCCAAGGCCATCGGCGGGCTGGTCCTCTTCTACCGGCGGCGCGAGGAGTTCAGCCCGGAGGAGCGCAACCTGTGCCTGGGCCTGGCCGGCATCGTGGCCCAGTCGCTGCAGCGGGCGCTCCTCTTCGACCAGGAGCGGGAGTTCGCGACCGGTCTGCAGGCGGCCATGCTGCCGCGCCGGATCCCGGAGATCTCCGGCGGGGAGATCGCCGTCCGCTACCACGCCGCGTGGAGCGGGCGGGAGGTCGGCGGGGACTGGTACGACGTGATCGCGCTGCCCCGCAACCGGGTCGGCATCGTCGTGGGCGACGTACAGGGCCACGACACGCACGCGGCGGCGATCATGGGCCAGCTGCGGATCGCGCTGCGGGCGTACGCGGGGGAGGGCCATCCGCCGTCCACCGTGCTGGCGCGGGCCTCGCGCTTCCTCGCCGAGCTCGACACGGAGCGTTTCGCCACCTGCATGTACGCGCAGGTCGACCTGGAGACGGGCGGTGTACGCGCCGTCCGCGCGGGCCACCTCGGCCCGCTGATCCGCCACACGGACGGGCGAACGGGCTGGCCCAACGTGCGCGGCGGTCTGCCGCTGGGGCTGGCCTCGGCCTTCGAGCAGGAGGAGTTCCCCGAGACCCAGCTCGACCTGGTCCCCGGCGAGACGCTGGTGCTGTGCACCGACGGCCTCGTGGAGGAGCCCGGTACGACCATCACCGCGGGCATGGACGCCCTCGCCCACGCGGTACGCAGCGGCCCGCAGGAGGCGGGGGCGCTCGCCGACCACCTCTCGGACCGGCTGTGGGAGCGCTGGGGCTCCGGCGACGACGTGGCCCTGCTGGTGCTGCGCAGGGCCCCCGACCCCGGCACACACCGGGCGCCGCGCATCCACCAGTACATCCACCAGGCCGACCCGGAGGGCCTCTCCGAGGCCCGCTACGCCCTGCGTCAGGCCCTGCGCGACTGGGGCGTGCCGGAGCTGGCCGACGACGTGGAGGTCGCGGCGGGGGAGCTGCTGGTCAACGCCCTGCTGCACACCGACGGCGGGGCGGTGCTGACCATGGAGGTGCTGCCGGAGCCGGTGCGGCGGATCCGGCTGTGGGTCAAGGACCGCTCCAGCGTGTGGCCGCGCCGGCGCACCCCGGGCGAGGCGGCCACGACGGGGCGCGGGCTGCTGCTGGTGGACGCCCTGGCCACGCACTGGGGTGTGGAGTCCCGGGGCGACGGCAAGGCGGTGTGGTGCGAGTTCGACGTCGGCGGCAGCCCCCGCAGCGCGGGGTGACCGGCCGGACACGCCGAGTTGTGGGCGGCGGGGGCCGGAGCGATGATGCCCACCATGGAACGGAACGTACTGTGCGCAGGCTGAGCAAGGGCGCCGTGAGCGGCATCCTCGCCGCGCTCCTGCTGGCCGCCGGGGTGCCGACGGTCGTGGACTGGACGACGGGGCGACCGCACGCGGACCCCGGCTGCCAGACGGTGGCCTTCATGTCGATGACGGGCGTCGCCCCCGAGTGCCGGTCCCGGTAGCGGCGGCTACCGGGAGCGGGCGTGCCCGGAGTCCCGCACCGGCTTCAGTGCTCGCGGACCTCGACGTCCGTGGTGGCCTCGGCGACGGTGGTGACCGACCTCGGCATCAGGCCCGAGAGGCGGATCTCCTGGAGCTCCGCGGTGACCACCGCGTGGCCCGGGCGCACGTTCACCCAGCGGCCCGGGGCCGTGGCCACCCAGCGGCGCTCCTTGCCGTCGCAGACGGGCTGCTCCGCGCCGATGCTCAGCCGGCCGCCCTCGTGCTCGACGGTCGCCTTGATCTGCATCGCCCCCGCGGGTGACGCCTGCTCGCAGTGGTACGAACCGGAAAGGGTGACAGTGCCGTCCGCCGCGACGTAGGCGTCGTGGTGCACGGAAATACCTTGATCGAAAACGGTGGCGCCGGCCGGAGCGCCGAACAGCGTGGTGGCGGCCAGTGCGGAGAAGGCCGCCAGGGCGATTCGGCGGGCGGGGATGCGCATTCTTCCTCCAGGGGGTGCGGACGGCGGGATTCCGCCGGAACGCATTGTGCTGGCAGGTGGCCGTACGCACTCGCTCCGCGCACTCGTGTCGTTGGGTGCAATTGCCTGCCCGGGGGCGTGAAACTGGCCGAACTACGTGCCCGAAGGGATCCTGCATGCGCCAGCCCGCCCTCCCTGCCCTGTCCGCCCTTCCAGCCCTCGCCCTGCTCCCGCTGCTGCTGCTGGGTGCCACCGCCTGCCAGGGCGTTCCCGACGGGGCCGCCCCCGCCCCGGCCGCGGCGCCGGCCGTTCCGGTGGACGACGGGGCTCCGGGGGGCGAGGGCGGCCCCGTCCGGCCCGGGGCGGAGGTTGCCCATGTGGGTGACGCCGTACGGGTGCACGGCACGCAGGTCGGCCGCCACCTGGAGGTCGTGCTCGGCGCCTATGTGAACCCAGCGATCAGCGCGGACAAGAACTTCGCCCCGCCCGCCGGCAAGCGCTGGGTGGCCGCCTCGATGTCCTTCGTCAACGTGGGCGGTGCCTCGTACGGGGCGCTCGGACGCATGTGGGCGCACGACGGCGCGGGGCAGCGCCACCCGGTGGTGCCCACCGGTGAGCTGACGACCGGCAAACCGATCGTCTTCGATTCCCTGGAGGTCGGTGAGCGGGCAGAGGGGTGGGTGGTGTTCGAAGTCCCGGAAAACGCACGCATTGTGCGGCTCGAATACCAGGACGCGAACATCCGGGCGAATTCCGGAGAGGGATTCTGGGCCGTCTAGCCCGCCCGGGTGAAAGGCCGTGAAAGGCCCGGGCGCGGGACCACTAGGGTGCGGCGCATGACTTCTACTCAAGCCGAAATCGACCGGTCCCAGCTCGGCACCCTTTCGGTCCTCGCCTGGATCGGCGACCCCTCCGAGGCGCACGACATCCCGTACCTGCTCGCCTACACCCTGGGCGACGGCCCGGGTGGCCGGGAGGCCGGTGAGGCGGCGGCCCGCGGGCTGCTGGAGGAGATCGGCCTGCCCATCGGCGACGTCGTCATGGACGGCACCCGCAACCCGGCCGGCTTCCCGGTCCAGATCCTGCTGGAGGGCAACCAGATCGCGCTCACCCTGCCCGGGATGAACGCGCAGTGCACCGCCCCCGACGAGTGGGTCGCCGCGGCGGACGAGAGCGGTCAGGCGTACTTCCTCTTCGCCACGCGCGCCTGGCCCGAGGCGGTCCCGGGGCGGCCGGTCGACGCGACGACCCTGCAGGCCTTCGCGGGCGACGAGGAGGTCCTCACGGGCAGCGCCCACTGCGTGCTCTCCGTGCGGCGCCTGCAGAAGTAGCCCGCAGGGGCGTCCGGTGCACCTTTGCGGCCGCGGCGCGAGCGCGCCGGGGCCCCGCCCCACCCGCTCCGGCCACCGGGCTCCCAGCCTGCCCGGTGGCCGGTCCGACGCCCCGGGGGCGTCGCCCGGTGTCGCCTTCAGGGCCGCTCGAAGGCGAACCTGAGCGAGCGGACCCGGTTGTCGAAGTTCGAACCCGCCAGGTCCGGCAGGCCCACCGCGCGCAGCCCCACCGGCCGGGTCAGCAGCTCGCGGAAGAGCGCCTTCATCTCCACCCGGGCCAGGTGCGCGCCCAGGCAGAAGTGCGGACCGCCACCGCCGAAGCCCAGGTGCGGATTGGGAGAACGGGTGATGTCGAAGGCGTCGGGGTCGGGGAAGACCGCCTCGTCGCGGTTGGCGGAGGCGTAGTACAGGACCACCTTCTCGCCGGGCCGGAAGTCGCGGCCGCCCAGGGTGTGTTCGGCGACCACCGTCCTGCGGAACTGGATGATCGGCGTCGAGTGCCGGATCATCTCGTCCACCGTGCCGTCCGCGTACGTCTCGAAGTCCGACAGCAGCAGGTCCCGCTGGTCCGGGTGGTCGGTCAGCAGGGTCAGCCCGTGGGTGATGGCGTTGCGGGTGGTCTCCACGCCGGCGACCATCAAGAGGGAGAAGAAGGCGCCGAGTTGGCGGGTCCCGAGGGCCTGGCCGTCGACGTTCGCGCAGACCAGCGCCGAGATCAGGTCGTCGGTGGGGTTCTTGCGCCGCTCCCGGCCGATGCCCGCCACCATCCGCTGCATCCGGGCGAGCGCGCGCAGCCCGCGGCCGGGCATCCGCAGCCGGGAGGCCAGGCCGCGCTCCACGCCGATGTTCTCGGAGGCGTGGTTGACCCGGTCGGCGATCTCGGAGCGGTGGCGCTCGGGGATGCCCATCATGTTGCAGATGACCTCCAGCGGGAGCCGGGAGGCCACCGCCGAGACGAACTCGTCGGGCTGATGGGCCAGGACGTCGTCCACGATGCGGGCCGCGACGGCGTGGATGTCGGCCTCGGCCGCCGCCAGCAGGCGGGGGGTGAAGGCCCGCTGGACGATCTTGCGCAGCTGGGCGTGGTCCGGTCCGTCGAGATTGACCATCGAGTCGCCGAACAGGGCGCGGACCCAGCGGGCCGGCTCGGGGGTGGTCACGCCGGGGGCGCTGGCGAAGACCTTGGGCAGTCGGCTGGCCTCCTGCACGTGGGCGTGCCGGACGAGGGCCCAGTGCCCGGCCCCTTCCGGCACGAACACGGGTCCTTCGGCGGCGCGCAGGCGGGCGAAGGCGGCGAGCCGGTGGGCGGGCGGCTGCTGCCAGAAGCCTGGCTCGGCCAGCTCCCTGCCGGGGTCGGTGCCGTGGCGTTGCGCCGGGAGTGTCATGGCCGGGCCTCCAGTCGGTGCGGTTCGTCCTGCGGTTCGTCCCGCGGTTCGTCCCGCGGTTCGTCCTGCTCGTTCTGCGCTGGAGAACGGCGGCAGGGGCGCGGGAGTGACGGCCCGGCCGTCCTGCCGCTACCGGGCCGCGGCGCCCGGCCGCTCGGCCAGGACCACGCCGGCGGTGACCGTGACCACCCCGACGAGGCCCGCGTAGAGGACGGCGTAGACACCCGTCCAGGTGCAGGCGAGGGTGGCCAGGGCGGCCACCGGCAGGACCAGCTGCTGGGCGGGGCCGTGCTTGAAGTGGCGCGAGTGCAGGAACCACACCATGAACAGGAAGGCGGCGGCCGGGACCGTCACGGCGGCGTTCGCGGAGACCTGGGAGATGTGCGCCTTGCCGGCCGCGTGCTCGACCGCGACCTCGATGCCCGCACCGATCGCCGCACCCGACGCGAAGACCAGCAGGTGGCCGTAGCCCCACGGGATGGCCTCCCGGTTGGAGGCCAGGTGCTCGTGCATCGGTACGGCGAAGTAGATCCACCACGCGGCGAACACGATCAGCAGCCCGCCCGCGGCGATGGGGAGCAGCAGGTCGAGGGCCTCGTGCTCGTCGAGCGCCGACTTCACCGCCACCGTGCTCGCCGCGATCGTCTCGCCGAGCACGATGATGGTGAACAGCCCGTACCGCTCGACGATGTGGTGGGCGTGCCAGGGGGTCGGGTGGCCGCGCTCGGCGATCACCGGGACCGTCAGCTCTGCCGCGACCAGCACCAGGAACAGCCAGCGCTGGGCGGCGTCCGGCGCGAACAGCAGTGCCACCCAGCCGGCCTGGCAGACCACCAGCCCGGCCGCGTACTTCAGGGCGGCGGTGCGGGCGGTGCCGCTCTCCCCGGCGGCGGCCCGCAGCCACTGCGCCGTCAGCGCGACGCGCATGATGATGTAGCCGACGACGGCGACCGCCCAGTCGTTCTCGTTGAAGGCCTCGGCGACCCCGGCCGCGTAGACGAGGACGCCGGCGATCTGGACGAGTGTGGCGATCCGGTACGGCACGTCGTCGCAGTCGTAGGCGGAGGCGAACCAGGTGAAGTTCATCCACGCCCACCACACGCCGAAGAAGACGAAGAAGTAGCCGATCACCCCGGTACCGGGATGGCCCTCCGCGAGCGCGTGCACGAGCTGGGCGCCGGCCTGGGCGATCGCGACGACGAAACAGAGGTCGAAGAACAGCTCCAGCGGCGTCGAGGTGCGGTGGTCCTCTTCGCGGCTGCGGGCGGTCATGGGGGAGTAGGCCATACCGGCCAGAAGATCAGAGGAGCGGGCTTCCAGCAGGTCGGGCGCGCTGTCCGGGCGGCGGCCGTGCCTCGGGCGGCTGCCGTGTCCGGCCGCGCCGACGGCATCGCGGGCCGGCTCGTCGAGGTGACCGCCGACGGAGTGGTCCAGCAGGCCGACACCACCCGCTGCATCGGCTGCGCCAACTGCGTCAACGCCTGCCCCTTCGGCGTCCCGAAGATCGACCTCCAGGCGGAGCTCCAGCTGAAGTGCAACCTCTGCTACGACCGCACCGCCTACGGCCTGGCCCCGATGTGCGCCACCGTCTGCCCCACCGGCGCCCTCTTCTACGGAACCCTCGAAGAACTCCAGGCAGAGCGCCCCGGCGCCCAGGTCGCCGACTCCTTCGCCTTCGGTGACGTGATGGTCCGCACCGGAGTGGCGATGGTCGTCCCCGCCGACAAGGTCCGGTGGCCCGTCCCCGGCGGCCTGCCCGTCGTAGAGGTGAACGGAGTCGACGTCCGATGAGCGTCACCCAACAGCCCGCCCCCGCACCGGGAAACGGACCCGCGGGCGACGAGGCCGCCGAACGGCTGCGGGACCGGATCAGCGCCGACTCCCTCACCACCCGCCGCGACTACCTGCGGATCGTCGCCACCGTCTCCGGCGGCCTGGCCGTCGGCGGTGTCGGCGTCGCCGCCGGCATCCTGCACCGGCACGGCGGCAGCGACTCGATGCCCGAGGCCAGGAAGGTCACCGACGTACTGGCCCCCGGCGAGTCCGTGGCCTTCCGCTTCCCCGGCGACGAGGACCGCGCCCTCGCCGTCCGCCTCTCCGACGGCACGCTCGTCGGAATCCGGCACACGGGCCCCGGCCCCGGCGCCGGCACCGAGCAGGAGCCGGAGCGGTCCTCGAAGCTGAACGCCCGTCTCGTGCTGGCCCTCACCGTCGTCGTCGGACAGCTCTGGGCACTGACCGTCACGGTCAACGAATGGATGGAGGGCAACACCGGGACGGCCTGGTGGGGAGCGGGATTCCTGACCCTGTCGTTCCTCGTGGTGATCGGCCTGTGGCTCCTCGACCCCAAGGACCGGTGATCATGTCCGGGCCGCCCCCACGGGCGGCCGTACCCTGGAGGCATGAGCAGCACCCCTACCTCCGATCCGCAGCCCCCGCGCCCCGGTCCCCAGGCACGGCAGCCCCGGCCGAAGCCGCGGATCGACTTCGACGACCCGCTGGACCAGAAGTCGTCCGACGACACGGACCGCGGCTGGGGCGAGCGGCCGCCCACCGGCGCGAGCGCGGCCGACCTGGCGCGCTTCCTCGACGAGAAGCCGCCGCACCACATCTGACCGGCCGGGGCGGCCGGCCCGGTCAGAGCCCGTCGCGAGAACCCGCCTGGCTGCCCACGCCGCCGCCCGCGCGCTGCGCGACCAGGGTGTCCCGGATCTCCTTGAGGACCTCCAGCTCGGTGATCTCGACGATCTCCTGGACCCCCTCGCGGGCCTTGCGGCGCGCCTCCTGACGCGCCAGGTACTTCGCCATCGGCAGCACCATGAGGAAGTACACGACCGCAGCGGTGATCACGAAGGTCAGCGTGGCGTTCAGCACCGACCCCCAGAGGATCTCGACACCGGTCGGCTGTCCGTCGGGGCCGATGGTGCAAGGCGCCTTCAGGCAGGACTTGTAGCCGTCCAGGCTCTTCGTGCCCACCGCGCCCACCACCGGGCTGATGATCCCCTTGACCACCGAGTTCACGATGTTCGTGAACGCGGCGCCGATCACCACGGCCACCGCAAGGTCGACCACGTTGCCGCGCATCAGGAAGGCCTTGAAGCCCGCCAGCACGTTTTCCTTCTTCTCGCTCATCGCTGAGCCCTTCTTCACAGGAGCCGAACACGGAGCCAACGGTTCCGAAAGTTACGGCAGTCCAGGCGCGGTGTGTCCAATCGGCCATCACTTTGAGGTGAATCGACTGATCGTGCGTGCGGTTCAGCACAACGTCACCGCCAGCCGCGCCATCGCGCCCGCCCCCACCAGGGCCCGCGCGGTCTCCCGCGGCACGGACAGGACGACCAGCGCGCCACCGTCCCCGACATCCCGCTCCGCAGCGGGGACTTCGGCGACCCTGGCCCCCGCCGCCACCACCCTGGGCGGCTGCGCCCGCTCCGCCGCGACCACGTCGACCCGGTCCCCGGGCCGCAGCAGCCGCACGGTCGCGGCGTCCGCGATGCGCACCGGCGCCGAGACCATCCGCACCGCCGCCGGCGGCGGTTCCACCACGGGCGGCGGCGCACCGCCCCGAGAGGCCTGCGCCTCGGTGCCTCCCACGGCCAGAGCCGCCGCCACGACGGCCAGAGCGGCAGAGACGGCCCGCCGCCGGCGCCGCACGGCCCGGCGCAGCCGGCCCGATCCCCGCCCCACCCGCAGCGGCGGGAACGGCGGGACGGGACGCAGGGGCGGACAGGTGGTGGCGGTCGCACACACGGAGAGGGAGCGGGAAGGCAAGCCCGCAGGGACTGCCGGGGCCGAGGCCGTGGAGGAGGCCGCGGAGGAGTGCGAAGGAGAGGAGTACGAAGAGGTCGCGGACAGACGGGACATGACGAGCACCACCAGACGGAGTGAGTTCCTGTGCCCGGACCCACCGCCCGGACACACCCCACGATCCGGCCTCCTCCCGGATCCCGCTCAGGCCTGTGGACGGTCCCCAGCCTGTGGAAAACCCGCTCACCCGCCGGAGTGAGGGACCCCCGCCCCCAGCGCCTCCCTCGCGGTCTCCCGGACCTGCCGCAGCGCGGCCACCGGGTCGGCCGCCCGCGCGACCGACCGGCCCACCACGACGTGCGAGGCCCCGGCCGCGAAGGCCGCCCCGGGCGTCCCCGGCCGGGCATGCCCGCCCGCGTGCCCTCCCGCCCCGCCCCCGTCGGGCCCCAGCGTCACTCCCGGCGTCACGATCAGCGGCTCCGGCCCCAGCAGCGCCCGCAGCGGCCCGGCCTCCCGCGGTGAGGCGATGACGCCGTCGCAGCCCGCGCCCATCGCCAGCCGGGCCAGCCGCAGCACCTGCTCCTCGGCGCCCGCCCCGACGCCGATGTCGGCGAGGTCGCTCCCGGTCATGCTGGTGACCACCGTCAGCGCGAGCACCCGCAGCCGCGGGAAATCCCGGGCCGCCTCCACCGCCGCGGCCATGATCCCCGTACCGCCCATACCGTGCACCGTGACCATCGAGGCGCCCAGCGCGCCGGCGGCCCGGACGGCGCCCGCCACCGAGTTCGGGATCTCGAACAGCTTCAGGTCGAGGAAGACCTCGTGCCCCCGCGCGACCAGGTCCCGTGCGAGCCCGGGGCCCGCGGCGGTCAACAGCTCCAGGCCGATCTTGTACGAGCCGCACGCGTCCCCGAGGCGCTCCACGAGCACCTCGGCGGACCGGCGGTCGGGGAAGTCGAGGGCCACGACGACCCGGTCGCCGAAGGCACGGTCCGAGGAACCGGACCAACCGAAGGAACCGAAGGAACCGGACGAGCCGCTGGAACCGCTGGAACCGCTGGAACCGGGGGATGAGGGGGAGGCGGAGAAGCCGGTGTTCACGCCGTCATTGTCGGCGTCACCGGCCTCCCGGCCGCCACCCGGCAGGACTCCGAGAAGCCCTGACTGGTCAGCCCGAAGGCGCTGTTGACGCGCGAACGCCAGTTCTCCAGCGCGATCACCGCCGTGAGCTCGACGAACGCCGCCTCCCCGAGCCGTGCGACCAGTGCCGCGGCGAGTTCGTCCGTGACCGCCGGCTCGGTCTCGGTCATGGCCTCGGCGTACTCCATGACCAGCTGCTCCAGTTCGCCGAACACCTCCCGGGCCTCCCGCCACCGCGGCACCCGTTCGATCTTCTCCGCCGCCATCCCCTGCTCAAGGCCCTCCCAGTAGCCGAAGTCCATGCACCACGAGCAGTTGATGCGGGCCGCCGCCGCCATCACGGCGAGGTGCTTGAGACCGGCGTCCAGCGCGTTCCACTTCGCCGCCCGCTGTTCCAGGCGCACGTACGAGAACAGCACGCGCGCGTTGTGCCCGTAGGCCTGGCCTGGGTCGAGCACCTTGCCGTAGGTGCGTCGGGAGTACCAGGCGCCGATGCGCGTCAGCAGGGTGCGGGGCGGGGTGAGCGAGATACGAGGCATGACTGTCAACTCCCTGAGCGGTCTGTCCCGACTGGGCCTTCACAGAGGAAGACAGGACAGCTGCCCCGGATGTGACAGCCGACGACCGGATGCCCTGGCCCGGCGCCCTGGCCCGGCGCCCTGGCCCGGCGCCCTGGCCCGGCGCCGGACTACGGGAGCTCGATGCCCAGGTCCCAGCCGTCGTGCGCGTGTGTGCACAGGCAGTCGCGGGTGTCCGTGGGCGGCAGCGCCGCCACCGCCTCGAAGAGGACCTCGCGCAGGCGGCCGACGTTCTCGCCGAACACCTTCAGCACCTCCGTGTGGGAGACGCCCTCGCCGGTCTCGGCACCCGCGTCCAGGTCCGTGACCAGCGCCATCGAGGTGTAGCAGAGCCCCAGCTCACGGGCGAGGATCGCCTCCGGGTGGCCCGTCATGCCGACCACGGACCAGCCTGCCGCCGCGTGCCACCGCGACTCCGCCCGGGTCGAGAAGCGGGGACCCTCGACGACGACCATGGTCCCGCCGTCGACCGGCTCCCAGTCCCGCAAGCGGGCCGCGGCCACCGCCGCGGACCGGCCCACCGGGCAGTAGGGGTCGGCGAAGGTGGTGTGCACGACGTTCGGCACGGAGCCGTCCGCCAGCGCCTCCCCGTCGAAGAAGGTCTGCGTGCGGGACTTCGTACGGTCGACCAGCTGGTCGGGAACGAGCAGCGTGCCCGGCCCGTACTCGGCTCGCAGGCCGCCGACCGCGCACGGGCCGAGCACCTGGCGGACACCGACCGAGCGCAGGGCCCAGAGGTTCGCCCGGTAGTTGATCTTGTGCGGCGGGACCGTGTGGCTGCGCCCGTGCCGGGGCAGGAAGGCCACCGAGCGGCCGGCCAGCTCGCCCACGTACAGGGAGTCGCTCGGAAGCCCGTACGGGGTCTCCACCTGGACCTCGGAGACGTCCTCCAGGAAGGAGTAGAAGCCCGAGCCGCCGATGACACCGATCTCTGCGTTCACCATGCCACTCACCCTAACCGGGCATGCCGGAGGCCCCGCTGCCCGGTGGGGGGCGGGCGGGGCCTCGGGTCAAGGAGCGGTCAGGCGGCCGACGTGGAGCTGCTGCTCGTGCTCGACGACGTCGAGGAGGACGCAGCGGCGGGAGCGGCGGCGGCGGTCGACGTCGAGGACGACGAGCCGGCGGGCTTCGAGGCGGGGGTGCTGCTCGACGAGGCGCCACGGCTGTCGTTCCGGTAGAAACCGGAGCCCTTGAAGACGATGCCGACCGCGGAGAACACCTTCTTCAGGCGTCCGTCGCAGTTCGGGCACACGGTCAGCGCGTCATCGGTGAACTTCTGCACGGCCTCAAGGCCCTCACCGCACTCGGTGCACTGGTACTGGTAGGTCGGCACGAATTTCCTCCTGGCACTCTCACTCAATGAGTGCTAACGACGCTCCATGGTGACGTATTCCGGCGGATCAGTCCACCGTCAGCGGCACGCGGTGACCCATCCCACGCTCGTTCACCCGGTTACGGGGGGCCTGCGAGGGGGTGGCGGCGGGCGTCACCCCGGCCGAGGCGGTGTCCTCGGTGCCGGGCGCGGACGCGGAGGTGTTCACGATCCGGCTCGGGGCCGTCGGGGCCAGCTTGGCCCGCAGCGCCAGCAGGGTGGCCAGCGCCAGCGCGGTGGCCGCCATCGGCACCAGGAAGCCGTACGAGGACCCGTGCGCGTCGGTCAGGCGGCCGGCCAGGATGACCGCGATGGCCTGCCCGAAGGCGATCGAACCGGTCAGCCAGGTGAAGGCCTCGGTCCGGGCGTGCGCGGGGACCAGCTGCTCGACCATCGTGTAGCCGGTGATCAGGGCCGGGGCGATGAACAGGCCGACGACCAGGCCGAGCGCGCCCAGCAGGAACACCGAGTTCGCCGCCCACAGGACGGACGCGGCGGCGGTGAGGCCGACGTAGCCCAGGATCAGCCGGCGGCGCGGGCCGATCTTCCACGCGACGGCGCCCATGGCGATGCCCGCGATCATGTTGCCGGCCGCGAAGACGCCGTAGAGCAGGCCGTTGGCGCCGGGGTTGCCGATCTCGTTGGAGAAGGCGGCGAGCGAGACCTGCATGCCGCCGAAGACGGCGCCGATCCCGAGGAAGGCGAAGATCAGGACGCGCAGGCCCGGGTAGGACAGCGCGAAGGCGCGCTTCTCACCGGTGGCCGACGGGGCGTGCGTCGTGGGCTGGGAGGCCCGCCGGGCCGCGAAGAGCAGGCCGCCGAGCAGGGTCAGCGTGGCCTCGGTGACCAGGCCGGCCGCCGGGTGGACGCCGGTGCACAGCGCGGTCGCCAGGACCGGGCCGACGACGAAGGTGAACTCGTCGGTGACGGACTCGAAGGCGGCGGCCGTCGGCAGCAGCGGCGAGCCCTCCAGCCGGGCGGCCCAGCGTGCGCGGACCATCGGGCCGACCTGCGGCACCGAGGCGCCGGCCGGGATCGCGGCCAGCGTCAGGAACAAGACGTCGGCGTCGGCCAGCGCCAGGGCGGCGAGGCCGGTGACGGCTGCGGCGTGCGCGAGGACCACGGGCACCAGTACGGCGCTCTGGCCGAACCGGTCGGTGAAGATGCCCATCAGCGGGGCGGAGAGGGCCATCGAGATGCCGGTGACGGCGGCGACGATGCCGGCGCTGCCGTAGGAACCTGTGGTGTGCTGGACCAGCAGCAGGATGCTGATGGTCAGCATGCCGAAGGGGAGCCGGGCTGCGAAGCCGGGGAGTACGAAGCCGAGGGCGCCCGGCGTGCGCAGGAGCTGCCCGTAGCCGGGGCGGGCGGACGTGTCGGTCGTGACCGCGGATGTCACGGCCTTGCCTTTCCGCTGCCTGGTAGAGCATCCCCGTCTGCGGACGGTGCCGTGCTTTGTGAGCGGTCGCACCCGTACGTGTTGGGAGCCCCGAGAGCTGTCCTCTTGCGCATAACCGAGTGATACCTGGGCGCCCAATGCGGGAGGGTGCCACGGCCGCTTTGCGGTCGCGCCAGCTCTGCGTCAGGCAGAGTTGGTTCGATCTGTTGTGCCTTCATCGTACAGGGGAACCCGTTATCACGCCCTGTGATTGTGCCGACAAGCCGTCTCTCCACCTGCGATTAACGGGAGCTTCGCATCCGAAAGACCGGATATATCCGGATGAGGGTGGTCATATCTCTCCGAATCCGGCCGAATTAGAATGCCGCTCTAACGCCGCTCCTTGCTCCACGGGGCAACTCGATACAGGCCCTAATGCTGCGCGGATCCGTTGCCGGTCCCCAGCCAGCCCGCCAGCTTGCCGCCCCGGGCCACCGCCCGCAGCCGTGCCTCCGCCGCGTCCCGGACCGGGTCCGTGGCCACCACCAGCAGCTCGTCCCCGCGCCGCAGCACGGTCGACGGCGCCGGTACGAAGCTCTTGCCCTCCCGGACGACCAGCGTGACCGACGCCCCGGGCGGCAGCCGCAGCTCGCTCACCTCGACGCCGTGCATCCGCGAGGCGGGCGGGATGGCGAAGGACAGCAGGTGCCCGCGCAGCTTCTCCAGGGGCGCCGACTCGATGCCGAGGTCGGACGCGGTCTCCATGCTCTGCCCGAGGTCCAGCCTGCGCGCCAGCCAGGGCAGGGTCGGCCCCTGCACCAGGGTGTACACGACGACCAGCACGAAGACGATGTTGAAGACGCGGTCGCTGCCCTCGATCCCGGACACCATCGGGATGGTCGCCAGGATGATGGGCACGGCGCCGCGCAGGCCCGCCCACGACATCAGGACCTGCTCCCGCCACGGGATCCGGAAGGGCAGCAGGCTGAGGAAGACCTCCAGGGGCCGCGCCACCATCGTCAGCACCAGGCCGATGACGACCGCGGGCCAGAAGTCGCGGACCAGCTCGTGCGGGGTGACCAGCAGGCCCAGCAGCACGAACATGCCGATCTGGGCGATCCAGCCGAGCCCGTCGGCGAAGCCGCGCGTGGCCGGCCAGTGCGGGAGCTTGGCGTTGCCCAGGACCATCGCCGCGAGGTACACCGCGAGGAAGCCGGAGCCGTGCGCCATCGCGCCGGCCGCGTACGCCACGATCGCGATGGCCATCACCGCGATCGGGTAGAGGCCGGAGGCGGGCAGCGCCACATGCCGCAGGCCGTAGGCGCCGAGGAAGCCCACGGCCAGGCCGATCGCGACGCCGATCGCGAGCTCCAGGGCGATCGTGCCGATCAGGACGTACCACGCGTCCGCCGGGCCGATGGTGGAGAGGGCCACCACCAGGATGACGACGGGTGCGTCGTTGAAGCCGGACTCGGCCTCCAGGACGCCCGTGATCCGGGAGGGCAGCGGGACCTTGCGCAGCACGGAGAAGACGGCCGCCGCGTCCGTCGAGGAGACGACCGCGCCGATCAGCAGCGCCTGGCGCCACTCCAGCCCGACGAGGTAGTGCGCCCCCGCCGCCGTCACGCCCACGCTGATCGCGACGCCCACCAGGGACAGCATGATCGCGGCCGGCAGGGCCGGTCTGATCTCTTTCCACTTGGTGCCCAGACCACCCTCGGCGAGGATCACGACGAGCGCGGCGTAACCGATGACCTGGGTCAGCTCGGCATTGTCGAAAACGACGTTCCCGATGCCGTCCTGGCCTATGGCGACGCCTATGCCGAGGTAGATGAGCAGGCTGGGCAGGCCGCTGCGGGACGAGAGCCGCACCGCGGCCACGGCGACGAGCAGCACGAGCGAGCAGACCAGCAGCAGCTCATTGAGCGTGTGGACAGTCAGCGGGCGGCCCTCCTCAATGCGCCCGGTGGATCGATCCTCCCGGCGGCAAGTTCGGCAAGTAGTTCGTTACCTTACCTAATCTTTGACGCGCCCTTTACGCGATAACCACATTGTGAAACGGCCTTCCGCCTCTGTCCTCGGGACCGCCGGGCTCGCCGGTGGATCGCCTCCGGGCCGGCTCCCGGGCCGACTCCCGGGCGGTCGCGGGATACAGGCCCTCCACACGGCCTCCACCCCTGGCGGATCACCGCAGTCGGTCCTGCGCCTATGGTTGCTCCCAGCACTCCCAGGACCACCCTGCCCCTCTAAGGACAGCGATGCCCGCCAACGAAACCGCTCCTCCCGTCAAGAAGAAGGGACGACGCGCCCGTCTGATCGTGCTCGTACTGGTCCTGGGACTCGTCGCGGGCCTCGGCTACGGGGCGTACTGGAGCGTGGACGGCGTGCGCGCCTCCTTCCCCCAGACGACCGGCTCCCTCGACGTGCCCGGCCTGACCGGGACGGTCGAGGTGAAGCGCGACGCCCACGGCATTCCCCAGCTCTACGCGGACAACGACGGCGACCTCTTCCGCGCGCAGGGCTTCGTCCACGCGCAGGACCGCTTCTGGGAGATGGACGTACGCCGCCACATGACCTCGGGGCGGCTGTCGGAGATGTTCGGCGCCGGCCAGGTCGAGACCGACGCCTTCCTGCGCACGCTGGGCTGGCGCCAGGTCGCGCAGGAGGAGTACGACACCAAGCTCTCCGCCGAGACCAAGAAGAATCTGCAGTCCTACGCCGACGGGGTCAACGCGTACCTGAAGGGGAAGTCCGGCAAGGACCTCTCCGTCGAGCACGCCGCCCTGGGGATCAGCGGCGGCTACGCCCCCGAGAAGTGGTCGCCGGTGGACTCGGTGGCCTGGCTCAAGGCGATGGCCTGGGACCTGCGCGGCAACATGCAGGACGAGATCGACCGCGCGCTGATGACGGGCAAGCTCTCGCAGGCGCAGATCGCCGAGCTGTACCCGCCGTACCCCTTCGACCGGAACAAGCCGGTCGTCGAGGGCGGCAAGGTCGACGGCGGGAAGTACACCCCCCAGGGCCAGACCGGAAACGCGGGCAGCGGCTCGGGCTCCGGTTCCGGTAGTGGCTCGGGCGGGACCGCCGTGTCCCAGGCCTCCACCGCCGCGGGCGCCGGCGACCCCACCGGCCTCGCCGGCAACGCCACCGCCCAGGGTGCGACCGTGGGCCTGCGCACCCAGCTGAGCGCCCTGGCCGACACCCTGGAGAAGGTCCCCGCGATCCTCGGCCCCAACGGCAGCGGCATCGGCTCGAACTCCTGGGTCATCTCGGGCAAGTACACGACCACCGGCAAGCCCCTGCTCGCCAACGACCCGCACCTGTCGCCGCAACTTCCCTCGGTCTGGTACCAGATGGGCCTGCACTGCCGCACCGTCTCGGCCCAGTGCAAGTACGACGTGGCCGGCTTCACCTTCTCCGGCATGCCCGGCGTCGTCATCGGCCACAACAACGACATCGCGTGGGGCATGACCAACCTCGGCGCCGACGTCACCGACCTCTACCTGGAGCAGATCAAGCCCGAGGGGTACGTCTACGACAACCGGGTGCTCCCCTTCGGCCTGCGCGAAGAGGTCATCAAGGTCGCGGGCGGCGCCAGCAAGAAGATCACGGTCCGCACCACCAACAACGGCCCGCTCGTCTCCGACCGCAGCGAGGAGCTCGGTACGGTCGGCACCCGCGCCCCCGTGGACGTCTCCGCCCCCGACCGCGGCGACGGCTACGCCATCGCCCTGCGCTGGACCGCACTGGACCCGGGCCGGACGATGGACGCGGTCTTCAAGCTCGACCAGGCCAAGACCTTCGACGACTTCCGCAAGGCGGCCGCCGACTTCGACGTGCCCTCGCAGAACCTGATCTACGCCGACAACAAGAACAACATCGGCTACCAGGCCCCCGGCCGCATCCCGGTCCGCGGCCAGGGCGACGGCCGGATGCCCGCCCCGGGCTGGGACTCCAAGTACGCCTGGAAGGGCGGCCGGGACGGCACCGCCGGCTACATCCCGCAGAACGAGCTGCCCTGGGACCTGAACCCCTCGCGCGGCTACATCGTCACCGCCAACCAGGCCGTCGCCGAGGGCGGGACCGGCGCGGGCAAGTACCCGCACCTGCTGACCACCGACTGGGGATACGGCGCCCGCAGCCAGCGGATCAACGACCTCATCGAGGCGAAGATCAAGGACGGCGGCAAGATCTCGAGCGACGACATGCGGACCATGCAGATGGACACCAGCAGCGAGATCGCCGCGCTGCTGACCCCGATGCTGTCGAAGATCCAGATCTCCGACCCGGGCGTGCGCGCCGCGCAGAAGCTGCTCGACGGCTGGAACTACACGCAGGAGTCCGACTCTGCGGCCGCGGCCTACTTCAACGCGGTCTGGCGCAACATCCTCAAGCTGTCCTTCGGCGACAAGATGCCCAAGGAGCTGCGGATCGAGGGCAGCTGCATGAACGTCCTCGGCAACGGCACCGGCCCGGCCGACGACCTGTCCAAGACGGTCCGCGAATGCGGCACCCGTGACGCGGACTCGGCGCAGCCCGACGGCGGCGACCGCTGGTTCGAGGTGGTCCGCCGCCTGGTCAAGGACGAGAAGTCGGCGTGGTGGAGCGCGCCCGCCAAGGGCCTGAACAAGCCGGCCACCACCACCCGCGACGAGCTGTTCGCGCGGGCCATGGCGGACGCCCGCTGGGAGCTGACCGCCAAGCTCGGCAAGGACCAGTCCACCTGGAGCTGGGGCCGGCTGCACCAGCTGAACCTGAAGAACCAGACGATCGGCACCGAGGGCCCCGGCTTCATGCAGTGGCTCCTCAACCGCGGCCCGTGGAACGTGGGCGGCGGCGAGGCGACCGTCAACGCCACCGGCTGGAACGCCTCCAGCGGCTACGGGGTCACCTGGGTGCCGTCGATGCGGATGGTGGTCAACCTCAACGACCTGGACAAGTCCCGCTGGATCAACCTCACCGGTGCCTCGGGCCACGCGTACAACTCCCACTACACGGACCAGACGAAGATGTGGGCCAAGGGCGAGCTGCTGGAGTGGCCCTTCGGCAAGGACGCTGTCGAGAAGGCCACGGTCGACACCCTGACCCTCAGGCCGGCGGCCTCATGAGCTGAAGCGGCGCACCCCCGACGGGGTGGCCACCGCCTGTACGGGGTGGTCGTGCGGTTCCTCCGGGACCCGCGCGACCACCTCGTCGTCGTAGAGGAGCACGACCAGCGCCGGATGGGCCCCGGCCCGCTCCAGCCGCTGGAGCACCCGGTCGTAACTGCCCCCGCCGCGGCCCAGCCGCATGCCGCGCCCGTCCACCGCGAGCCCGGGCAGCAGCACGGCGTCGGCCCGCGTCACCGCGTCCGGCCCGAGCGCCGGGCCGGACGGCTCCAGCAGGCGCATCTTCCCCGGATGAGCCGCCTCCGAGAGAGTGTCGGGGCCCTCGTACGCCGCCCAGTCGAGGTCGTGGTCGGGCAGCAGGAGGGGGAGCAGCACCCGCTTGCCGGCCGCCCGCAGGGCGTCGAGGAGTTCGCGGGTGCCGGGCTCGCCGCCGACCGAGACGTACGCCGCGACCGTGTGCGCACCGGCCAGTTCGGGCAGTTCGAGGGCGGTGACGGCGAGCGCCGCGGCCGCCGTGCGGCGGGCGTCGGGGGACAAGGCGCGACGGGCCGCGAGGAGTTCGCGGCGCAGCTCGGACTTGGCGGACGCTGTGGGCGGTTTCTCTGCCACGAGAATCAAATTTCCTTCGAATCAGGGCATATATGGACCTACCAGCCGCGAACTCGTCGGGCGTTCGGCAGGACCCACTATCGTTCTGACCATGACTATGTTGCACCCCGTGATCAAGAAGGCCGTCATTCCGGCCGCTGGCCTCGGCACCCGCTTCCTTCCGGCGACCAAGGCGACCCCGAAGGAAATGCTCCCGGTTGTGGACAAGCCGGCCATCCAGTACGTGGTCGAGGAGGCCGTCGCGGCCGGGCTCGACGACGTCCTCATGATCACTGGGCGTAACAAGCGTGCCCTGGAAGACCACTTCGACCGCAACTACGAGCTGGAGTCGGCCCTCATCGCCAAGGGCGACGACGACCGGCTGAAGAAGGTCCAGGAATCCAGCGACCTCGCGACGATGCACTACGTCCGCCAGGGCGACCCGCGGGGCCTGGGCCACGCCGTGCTGTGCGCCGAGCCGCACGTCGGGCGCGAGCCCTTCGCCGTCCTCCTCGGCGACGACCTCATCGACCCGCGCGACCCGCTGCTGCGTCAGATGGCCGAGATCCACGGCCGCACCGGCGGCACCGTCATCGCCCTCATGGAGGTCGACCCGGCCAGCGTCCACCTCTACGGCTGCGCCGCCGTCGAGGCCACCGACGAGGCGGACGTGGTCCGCATCACCGGTCTCGTGGAGAAGCCGGAGCCCCAGGACGCCCCCAGCAACTACGCGGTCATCGGACGCTACGTCCTCAACCCCGCGATCTTCGACATACTGCGGGAGACCGAGCCGGGCCGCGGTGGGGAGATCCAGCTCACCGATGCCCTGCAGAAGCTGGCCGCCGACGAGAGCGTGGGCGGTCCGGTGCACGGCGTGGTCTTCCGGGGCCGTCGCTACGACACCGGGGACCGCGGCGACTACCTGCGGGCCATCGTCCGCCTCGCGTGCGAGCGCGAGGACCTGGGCCCCGAGTTCCGCACCTGGCTTCACCGTTACGTCACGGAGGAGATGTAGCACCTTGAGCAGTTCCGCACCGCAGCATCCACGACCGGCGGACGGCCACCGTCTGTGGTCCGTGGACGAGCACCTCGCGGACGTCCTCGGGGCCGTCCGGCCGCTGGAGCCGATCGAGCTCCAGCTGCTGGACGCCCAGGGCTGTGTCCTGGTCGAAGACGTCACCGTGCCCGTCGCCCTCCCGCCCTTCGACAACAGCTCCATGGACGGCTACGCCGTCCGCACGGCCGACGTCCAGGGTGCGAGCGAGGAGTTCCCTGCGGTGCTGACGGTCATCGGGGACGTCGCGGCGGGCAGCGGCGAACTGCCCGCCGTCGGCCCCGGCGAGGCCGCCCGGATCATGACCGGGGCCCCGCTGCCGCCCGGTGCGGAAGCCGTCGTACCGGTGGAGTGGACCGACGGCGGCACCGGTGGCGGCGCCGCCGCCGGGATGACCCCGGCCAGTGCCGCCCCCGAGCAGGCGGGCGGCGAGGTACGGGTGCACCGCGCGGCCGAGGCGCGGGCCCACGTCCGCGCGCGCGGCAGCGACGTCCAGGCGGGCGACCTCGCCCTCGCGGCCGGCACGGTCCTCGGCCCGCCCCAGATTGCCCTGCTCGCCGCCATCGGGCGCGGCACCGTCCGGGTGCGGCCGCGCCCGCGCGTGGTGGTCCTGTCCACCGGCAGCGAGCTGGTCCAGCCCGGCGAGCCGCTCACCGCCGGGACGATCTACGACTCCAACAGCTTCGCGCTGGCGGCGGCCGCGCGGGACGCCGGCGCCATCGCCTACCGGGTGGGTGCCGTCGCGGACGACGCCGACACCCTGCGCTCCACCATCGAGGACCAGCTGATCCGGGCCGACCTGCTGGTGACCACGGGCGGCGTCAGCGTCGGCGCCTACGACGTGGTCAAGGAGGCGCTCTCCTCGGTCGGCTCGTCCGGCTCGTCCGGCTCGTCCGGCTCGTCCGGCTCGGTCAGCTCGTCCGGCTCGGTCGGCTCGTCCGCCTCGGGTGACGGCGACGCGGACCCCGTCGACGTGGACGCGACCCGGATCGACTTCCGCAAGCTCGCCATGCAGCCAGGCAAGCCGCAGGGCTTCGGCACGATCGGCCCGGACCACACCCCGCTGCTGGCGCTGCCCGGCAACCCGGTCTCCTCCTACGTCTCCTTCGAGCTGTTCGTGCGCCCCGCGATCCGCACCCTCATGGGGCTGCCGGAGTCCGAGGTCCGGCGGCCGAGCGTGCGGGCCGTGCTCAAGGCCGACAAGGCGCTCCGCTCCCCGGCCGGCCGCCGCCAGTTCCTGCGCGGCACGTACGACGCCGAGACCGGCACGGTCAGTCCGGTCGGCGGATCGGGCTCCCACCTGATCGCCGCACTGGCGCACGCGGACTCGCTGATGGTCGTACCGGAGGACGTCACCTCGGTGGAGCCCGGAAGCGAGCTGGAAGTGGTCCTGCTCGGCTGAGCCGCGTCCTGGCGTCCGGGCGCGCCCGGAGCCGTTCCCCCGGGGCGCCCCTCCGGCGGCCCGTGCGGGTAGCGTGTGTCGCACCACACAGGCCCCCGGGGGCCCAGAGCGGAGCGGCACAGCAATGAGTACCGAGAGCAGGCTCACCCACATCGACGAGGCCGGTGCGGCCCGGATGGTCGACGTCTCCGCGAAGGACGTCACCACCCGGACGGCGCGCGCCAGTGGACGCGTACTCGTCTCCCCCCGGGTGATCGAGCTGCTGCGCGGCGAGGGCGTGCCCAAGGGGGACGCCCTCGCCACCGCGCGCATCGCCGGGATCATGGGGGCGAAGAAGACCCCCGACCTGATCCCGCTGTGCCACCCGCTGGCCGTCTCGGGCGTGAAGGTCGACCTGTCGGTCGCCGACGACGCCGTGGAGATCCTCGCCACCGTGAAGACGACCGACCGCACGGGCGTCGAGATGGAGGCGCTGACCGCCGTGGCCGTCGCCGGACTCACCGTGATCGACATGGTGAAGGCGGTCGACAAGGGCGCTGTCATCACGGACGTCCGGGTGGAGGAGAAGACCGGCGGCAAGTCCGGCGACTGGGCCCGCTCGTGAACGCCCCGCGCGGCGGGGAGGTGCACAGCCACCACGCGGTGGCGGCGCCGGATGCCGGCTCGGCCCCGGCCCCGGTCGGCGCCGGGTCCGGGGCCGCGGAGTCCTTCGGGAGGGCGCTCGTCGTCACGGCGTCCAACCGGGCCTCACAGGGCGTGTACGCCGACAAGGGCGGCCCCCTGCTGGCCGAGGCCCTGGAGAAGCTCGGCTTCACGGTGGACGGCCCGCGGGTGGTCCCGGACGGCGATCCCGTCGAGCGGGCACTGCGCGAGGGCGTGGCCGCCGCGTACGACGTCATCCTGACCACCGGCGGCACCGGGATCTCGCCGACCGACCGCACCCCGGACGCCACCGCCCGGGTGCTGGACTACGAGATCCCGGGAATCCCGCAGGCGATCCGCGCCGAGGGCCTGGCGAAGGTGCCGACCGCGGCCCTGTCCCGGGGCCTGGCGGGCGTCGCCGGGCGCACCCTCATCGTCAACCTCCCCGGCTCCACGGGCGGGGTGCGCGACGGCCTCGCGGTCCTGTCCCGCATCCTCCCGCACGCGGTGGACCAGATCCGCGGCGGAGACCACCCCAGACCGGCGGGATCCTCCGGGAGCGCGAGCTGAACGGCCCCACCTGGCCCGTGGTCCTGACCGACGGCGATGTCACGCTCCGGCCGATAAAACTGCGCGACCAGAAGGACTGGCGCGAGGTCAACCAGCGCAACCGCGACTGGCTCCGGCCGTGGGAGGCCACGATTCCGCCGCCCGCGCCGTGGGGGCCGGTGATCCAGCGGCCCACGTACCGCCAGATGGTCCGTCACCTGAGGGCGGAGGCGAACGCGGGCCGGATGCTGCCCTTCGTCATCGAGTACCAGGGGCGTCTGGTGGGCCAGCTGACGGTCGCCGGGATCACCTGGGGCTCGATGTGCGCGGCGCACATCGGCTACTGGGTGGACCGCGACGTGGCGGGCCGCGGCGTGATGCCCACGGCGGTCGCGATGGCGGTCGACCACTGCTTCCGCAAGGTCGGCCTGCACCGGATCGAGGTGTGCATCCGCCCCGAGAACGGGCCGAGCCGGCGGGTCGTGGAGAAGCTGGGCCTGCGCGAGGAGGGGCTGCGTCCGCGCTACCTCCACATCGACGGCGCCTGGCGCGACCACCTCGTGTACGCGATCACCGCGGAGGAGGTGCCGGAGGGGCTGCTGCGCCGCTGGCACCGGTCGCGCCACACGCCGTCGCCGCCGAAATAGGGATGCCCGCCGTTCGCTCCGGCCGGAGCGATAAACGAATATCTGTTCGAATTAATGGCCCGAGGTAACCGATTCGCCCATAACCTGATCCGAAGAATCACAAAAAAAGTCCGTGATATCAGCGAGATCGCGCGACACACCGGCCCAATTGGCCGATCCCCTCGCCCGCGCCCCTCTACGGTGTGAGGTGTGAGCAGCAGCGGCCTCATCTACGCAGTCATTGTCGGGGCCTGGGCCGCCTACTTGGTGCCCATGTGGCTCCGGAGGCAGGACGAGCTGAACGAAGCCCGTCCGACGGAACGCTTCTCCACTGCCATTCGGCTGCTTTCCGGCCGGGCGGGAATGGAGCGCCGTTACGCCAAGGGGCTGCGTGAGCGCGGTGACGAGGAGGCGGAGCCCCAGCCCCACGCGGACCCGGACGCCGCGACGGAAACGGTGAATTCCGTCGACGCCGACGCCCGGGCCTTCGGCGTGTCCCCGACCAGGGCGGAGCCGCGAGCGGCGGCCGCCGAGCGGGAGCACCGGGCGGAACGGGCCCGGCGGGAACAGCGCCTCCAGGTCCTCGCGCGCCGCCGGCGCACCACCGCACTCCTCTTCCTCGTCTTCACCGCCGGCGCCGTCGTCGCCGCGGTGGGCGGCCTGCGCTACCTGTGGGCCCCCGCCGTGCCCGCCCTCCTGCTGAGCACGTACATCGCCCACCTGCGAGTCCAGGAGCGGCGGCGCTACGAGTTCACCATGGACCGGCGGCGCGCGGAGGCGGCCGCGCGGCAGCTGCGGGAGGACCGCCCGCGCCGCCGCCACCCCGAGGGCGGCGCGGACGCGGCCGGCGAACCGGACCCTGCTCCACCGGTCTCCCCGCAGGAGGCCGGACGGCGCGCACTGGTCGAGCAGACCGACCACGCCGAGTGGGTGGACCAGCAGCGCGAGCGCGAACGCGGCCCCGTCCGCGGTGACAGCTGGGAGCCGGTCCCGGTCCCGCTGCCGACGTACGTGACGGCCCCGGTCGCCCCCCGCGCCACGGGCCCCGTGACCCCGGACGCCTGGAGCGCGACCCGCTCCAGCACCGCCGAGCCGACGGAGCCCCGGCTGCGCGCACAGCCGGCGGTCCCCGCCCCGGCCACCGGCGAAGACGACCCGCAGGACCGGAGCGCCCCGCGCCCCCGCGGCCAGGGCCGCGGCCGCACCCCGCTGTTCGACCAGTACGAGAGCGAGGACCGCCCGCGGGCGGCGAACGAGTGATCGGTGACCTGCGCGGACCCTCCCGGAAACGCGTTTTGGAGCACCGGCGCAGGGGTGCTAATGTTTCACACGTCGCAAGGGCCTGTGGCGCAGTCTGGTAGCGCACCTCGTTCGCATCGAGGGGGTCTGGGGTTCAAATCCCCACAGGTCCACAGACGACAGTTCACGAGTAGCTCTCGTGAACGTCACGAGATCCCGTTCAGCCAAAAGGCTGGGCGGGATCTCTGCGTTTCCGGGGGCGGTTGGGCGAGGATGCGTTCATGACGATCGGTGGGGAAAAAGACTTCGGGACGGCCCAGGCCTGGGAGGCGCTCGGCGGCGCACCGGGGCTCGTCGAACGGGTCCGGTACGTCGGGAGCGGGAACCTCGGGGAAGGGCCGCTCCCGGTACGGGAGTTGGCGCGTGCGGCCGTCGCGGTCTGCGGACTGGCGGCGGGGGAGCTCGGCGCGGTGCGGGCCGGGGGCGCGACACGGGACACCTCACCCCTCGTGGTGGACGAGGGGGCGGTCGCCACGGCCTTCGTCAGCGAACGCCATCTGCGGGTGGGCGGTCGGCCCACGGTGTCGTTCGCCCCGCTGTCCGGCTTCTGGCGGGCCGCCGACGGCTGGGTCCGCACGCACGCCAACTACCCGCACCACGAAGCCGCGCTCGTACGGGCGCTGCGGCTGCCGTCCCCGACACCGGAGGCGCTGCGCGCCGCGGTCGCCGGGCGGACGGCCGTCGAGGTGCAGGAACTCGTGTACGGGGCGGGCGGTCTCGCCGTCGCCGTGGCAGAGCGGTACGGGGATCCACAGCCGCTGGTGCAGACCGTACGCACGACGGGGGACCGGGGGCGGGGACGGGCGCTCGGCGAGGCTCCGCCGGGGCGGCCCGTCGCGGGGGTGCGGGTGCTGGACCTGACGCGGGTCATCGCCGGGCCCGTCGCCACGCGCACGCTGGGGCTGCTGGGCGCGGACGTGCTGCGGATCGACCCGCCGGACCTGCCGGAGTCGGACGACGCGCACGCGGACACCGGCTTCGGGAAGCGGTCGGCGCTGCTGGACCTGGGTGGGCACGAGTCGGCGCGGGCCGGCGACCGGGCGGTTTTCGAGGGGCTGCTGGCCGAGGCCGACGTGGTGGTGACCGGGTACCGGCCGGGGGCGCTGGAACGCCACGGGCTCGGGGCCCGGGAGCTGTTGGAGCGCCGGCCGGGGCTGGTGGTGGCCGAACTGTGCGCGTGGGGGTGGCGGGCGCCGCAGCCGTGGGCGGGGCGGCGGGGGTTCGACTCGCTGGTACAGGCGGGCTACGGGATCGCCGCCGCGTGCGCGGGGCCCGACGGGGCGCCGGGAGTGCTGCCCGCGCAGGCGCTGGACCACGGGACGGGTTACCTGGTGGCGGCCGGCGTGATGCGGGCGCTGGCCGAGGGCGGCGGGCGGGGCCTGCGGTTCTCCCTGGCCGGGACGGGGTCGTGGCTGGTGCGGGGGCTGGCGCCGGCCGGCGGGGGCGGCGGGGCCGCCGAGTACTCGGCGGAGCCGTGGCTGCGGGAGACCGGGTCGGGGTACGGGGAGCTGCGGCATGCCATGAGCCCGTTCGGGGAGTGGGCCGGGGGGCCGTCGCGGTGGGGGACGGACCCGGCCGTCTGGCTCCCGCGCTAGGGTCTGTATCGAGTTGCCCCGGGCGTCGCGACGCCCGGGGCAACTCGATACAGACCCTAGGGCGGGAGCGGCGCCGTTGCCCGGGGCGCCGCCCCCGGGGCGCCGCGCCTCACACGCCTGCGAACTGAAGACCGGGGCTCCGCCCCCGGCCCCCCGCCTCACACGCCGCCGGGGTTGAAGGCGCCTCACACGCCCGCGGGGCTGGAGGGGGTGGCGGGGTGGGAGGGGAGCGCCGGGGCCTCGGAGGGCTGGAGGGGCTTGGCCATGCAGCGGCTGGAGTCGTAGAAGCGGTAGAAGCCGAACTTCGGCGACGGGGCGTAGCCCGCGGAGAGGTAGAGGGCTATCGCCTCCGGCTGCCGGTCGCCCGTTTCGAGGACCATCCGCAGGCGGCCCGCCGCGCGGGCGTCCTCCTCCAGCGTCGCCAGGATGCGGCGGGCCAGGCCCAGGCCGCGGGCCTCCGGGACGACGTACATCCGCTTGAGCTCGGCGTCGCCGTCCGAGTAGCCCTCGTCGTTGCGCTCCTGGCTGCGCCAGCCGCCGGTCGCCACCGGGGCGCCCGAGGTGTCGTACGCCACGATGTACAGGCCCCGCGGCGGGGCGAACATCGCCGGATCCAGATAGGTGGCGTCGCCCTCGCCCTGGTAGCGCACCTGGTATTCGAGCTGGACCTGGTCGTTGAGCTTGACCGCGTCCGGGTGGTCGTACGGCACGGTGCGGAGGTCGATCCCATGAGACATCCGAACATCGTACGGAACCATCCCGCTATGGTGCTGGGATGCTCACTGTGACCTCCGTGAATGTGAATGGGATCCGGGCCGCCGCCAAGAAGGGCTTCGGGGCGTGGCTCGCGGGATCCGACGCCGATGTGGTCTGCCTGCAGGAGGTACGGGCCGAGGAGGGGCAGATCCCGGACGAGGTGCGCTCTCCCGAGGGCTGGCACACCGTGTTCGCTCCGGCCGCCGTGAAGGGGCGGGCCGGGGTCGCCCTGTACACGCGGCGCGCGCCCGAGCAGGTGCGGGTCGGGTTCGGCAGTGCGGAGTTCGACGCCTCCGGGCGGTACCTGGAGATCGACCTGCCCGGTGTGACCGTGGCCAGCCTCTACCTGCCCTCCGGTGAGGCGGGTACGGAGAAGCAGGACGAGAAGTACCGGTTCATGGGGGAGTTCCTGGCCTACCTCGCCGAGCTGAAGGTGCGGGCCGCCGCCGACGGCCGCGAGGTCGTCGTCTGCGGTGACTGGAACATCTGTCACCAGGAGGCCGACCTGAAGAACTGGAAGACCAACCGCAAGAACGCCGGCTTCCTCCCCGAGGAGCGCGAGTGGCTGGGGAAGGTCTACACGCAGGCCGGCTACGTCGACGTGGTGCGCGAGTTGCACCCCGGCACCGAGGGGCCGTACTCCTGGTGGTCCTACCGCGGCCGCGCCTTCGACAACGACGCCGGCTGGCGGATCGACCTGCAGGTGGCGACCCCGGGGCTGGCCGCGAAGGCCGTGAAGGCCTTCGTGGAGCGGGCCGAGACGCACCCCGAGCGCTGGTCCGACCACGCGCCCGTGACCGTCGTCTACGAGCTCGGGGTCTGACCCGGAGGCGCAGGAGCCGACAGGCGGTCCATGGCCATCGTCAGCTCCGCCTCGACCACGCTCTTGGCCAGCGGACGCAGCCGCGTGAGTGCGTCCGGCGAGATGTGGTCCGAGATCAGCTCGGTGAACAGCAGGGCCATCGCGTCCGCGTGCTCGCGGACGCGCCGCCCGGTCTCCAGGACCGCCGCCAGCGGCACCCCTTCGCGGACCAGCGCCGAGGAGACGTCCAGCAGGCGGCGGCTGACGTGGACGATCGTGTCGCCGTCGACGGCGAGGTACCCCAGGTCGAGTGAGGCGGCCAGGTTCTCCGGGGTGACCTCGCCCTCGAAGTAGTCGGCCAGCTCCTCAGGGGTGAGCCGCACCGGGGTCTCCTCCGACCCGCCGATGCCGATCAGCTCGCCCAGCTGGCCGACGTCGCGGCCCTTCTCGAAGGCGACGGTCAGCTCCGCGATTCCGCCGAGGGTGTGGCCGCGTTCCAGCAGGCCGGCGATGGTGCGCAGCCGTGCCAGGTGGTGGTCGTCGTACCAGGCGATGCGGCCCTCGCGGCGGGGCGGCGGGAGCAGTTTGCGCTCACGGTAGAAGCGCAGGGTGCGCACCGGTATGCCGGCCGCTTCGGCCAGCTCCTCGGTGCGGTACTCGCGTACCGGCTTCGCTTGCATCTCATCCTTCGCCACGGATGCAGCCTAGGGGGTGTCTTGTCGGTCGGGCCGGATCAGGGAGCGGGGGTCTGGTGCCATGGGGTGTCCCCAGGCCCGCAGGGCCTAGGGGAAGGATCGCAAGGCGGACGAGGGAGGCGACGCGGAGCGTCGTCGACCGAGGACAACGCGGCGAGGCGCGGTGCCAGGGCCCGCGAGCCCGGCCTGATCGGCAAGACACCCCCTGGGGCGTACCGGCAGTAACTTTCCGGGTCCGCCCCCTACCCATGAGTACGGCGCTGCTCTACCCTCCCGATTGTGCCAGTGATTGCTGGCAGTGTTTCGATGGTGTGGTGCGTTGCGGCGTTGCGTGGCTGGGACTGCGGATGAGGCGGAAGGCGGCGGCATGGGCGGCAAGGGCGGGCGCGAGGGGCGCGAGCACGTACGAGTGGCGGTGATCGGGTCCGGGTTCGGCGGGCTCGGGGCCGCCGTGCGGCTGCGGCGCGAGGGGATCACGGACTTCGTCGTACTGGAACGGGCCGACTCGGTCGGGGGAACCTGGCGGGACAACAGCTATCCGGGATGCGCCTGCGACGTCCCGTCACACCTGTACTCCTTCTCCTTCGCACCGAACCCGGACTGGCCGCGGACCTTCTCCGGGCAGCCCGCCATCCGGGCGTACCTGGAGCACGTCGCGGACACCTTCGGGCTGCGCCGGCACATCCGGCTCGACTCCGAGGTCCGGATGATGCGCTGGGACGCGGACGAGCTGCACTGGGAGATCGAGACCGCGCAGGGCGAGCTGACCGCCGACGTGGTGGTCTCGGCCACCGGGCCGCTGTCCGAGCCGAAGCTGCCGGAGGTTCCGGGACTCGCCGGGTTCCCCGGCAAGGTCTTCCACTCCGCGCGCTGGGACCACGACTACGACCTCGCCGGCAAGCGCGTCGCCATGATCGGTACGGGGGCCTCCGCGATCCAGATCGTGCCGGCCGTCGCCCCCGACGTGGAGCGCCTGACGCTCTTCCAGCGGACCCCGCCATGGGTGATGCCGCGCACCGACCGGGCGATCTCGGCGGTGGAGCGCTGGCTGCACCGGCAGCTGCCCTTCACCCGCGCCGCGCGCCGGGGGCTGCTGTGGGGCATCCGGGAACTCCAGGTCAGCGCCTTCACCAAGCGGCCGAACCAGCTCGGACTCGTCGAGGCGCTCGCGAAGGCCAACATGGCCCGGTCGATCAAGGACCCGGAGCTGCGCGCCAAGCTGACGCCCTCCTACCGGATCGGCTGCAAGCGGATCCTGCTCTCCAGCGAGTACTACCCGGCACTGGCACGGCCCAACGTGGACCTGGTCGCCTCCGGGCTGAAGGAGATCCGCGGCTCGGTCCTGGTCGCGGCCGACGGGACCGAGACCGAGGTCGACGCGATCGTCTTCGGTACGGGTTTCCACGTCACGGACATGCCGATCGCCGACCGGGTGGTGGGCGCGGAGGGCAGGACCCTCGCCGACCAGTGGAAGGACGGGATGCAGTCGCTGCGCGGGGCGACCGCGGCCGGCTTCCCCAACTGGATGACGATCATCGGCCCTAACACCGGGCTCGGGAACAGCTCGATGATCCTCATGATCGAGTCGCAGTTGAACTACATGGCCGACTACCTGCGGCAGTTGGGCGTGCTGGGCGGGAAGGTCGCGCTCGCCGCGCGCCCCTCCGCCGTGAACAAGTGGAACCGGCAGGTGCAGGCCCGGATGGAGCGGACGGTCTGGAACACCGGCGGCTGCACCAGCTGGTACCTGGACGCGAACGGCCGCAACACGACGGTCTGGCCGGGCACGACCGGCGAGTTCCGCCGGGAGACGCGCAGCGTCGATCTGGCGGAGTACGAGGTCGTACGCGCCCGGGACCGTGAGCGGACCGCGGCGGCGGCCCCGATCCCGGCCACCGCCCCCGCGGCGGCCCCCGGAACCACCGCCCCCGCCACCGAAGCCGCCGCCGACCCCGCGCCGCTGCCCACCGCCCCGTCCGCGCCGCTCGCCGCGCAGGCGGAGGGCGCCGCGTGAGCCGGCCGGCGCACGTCATCTCCGGCCCCTACGCCCCGCCCGCCGCTCGGCGCGAGCTCGTCGCCGTCTCCGCCGACGGGGCCCGCCTGCACGTAGAGGTGCACGGGGACGAGGGGGCCCCGCCCGTGGTGCTGTCCCACGGCTGGACCTGCTCCACCGCGTTCTGGGCCGCGCAGATACGGGCCCTGGCCGCCACCCACCGGGTCGTCGTCTACGACCAGCGCGGACACGGCCGCAGCCCCGCCGCGCGGGAGCACAGCACCACCGCGCTCGCCGACGACCTCGTGGCGGTGCTCGGCGCCACCCTCGCCCCCGGGGAGCGCGCGGTTCTCGCCGGGCACTCCATGGGCGGCATGACGATCATGGCGGCGGCGGCCCGGCCGGAGTTCACCGAGCACGCCGCGGCCGTGCTGCTGTGCAGCACCGGCAGTTCCCGGCTGGTCGAGCAGGCCACGGTGCTGCCGGGGCGCGCCGGGCGGGTGCGGACGCGTATCACCGGCGCGTTCCTCGGATCGCGCGCCCCGCTCGGGCCGGTCACGCCCGTCGCCCGTGCGGTCCTGAAGTACGCCACCATGGGCCCCGGTTCCGCGCCCGACAAGGTCGAGGCGTGCGCCGCAATCGTCCACGCCTGCCCCACCGGGGTGCGGCACGCCTGGTCCCGGGTGCTGGCCGGGCTGGACCTCGACGCCGACGTGGCGCGGCTGACCGTCCCCACCGCCGTGATCGGCGGCACCGCGGACCGGCTCACCCCGATCGCGCACGCCCGCGGGCTCGCCGCGGCGCTGCCGCACTGCGTGGGCCTCACCGAGCTCACCGGCGTGGGCCACATGATCCCGATCGAGGCTCCCGAGGCCGTCACCCGTGCCGTGTGCGAGCTGACCGCGCGCTATCTCGACACCACCGAGAAGGAGAAGACCCCGTGAGTGCTCGCAGGAGTCTGGAAGGCCAGGTCGCGGTCGTCACGGGGGCCGCCCGCGGGGTCGGCGAGCTGCTCGCCCGCAAGCTGTCCGCACGCGGCGCGCGGATCGCGCTCGTCGGCCTGGAGCCGGAGGCCCTCAAAGAGGTCTCCGCGCGCCTGCACACCGACAGCGGACACTGGTACGCCGACGTCACCGACCACGAGGCGATGGCGCGCGTGGCGCAGGAGGTCAAGGAGCGCTTCGGGAAGGCCGACATCGTCGTCGCCAACGCGGGCGTCGCCGCGGGCGGCCCGTTCGCGGACTCCGACCCCGACGCCTGGCGCCGGGTGATCGAGGTCAACCTGATCGGCGGGGCCGTCACCGCCCGGGCCTTCCTGCCCGTGCTGGCGGAGAGCCGCGGCTACTTCCTCCAGATCGCCTCGCTCGCCGCGGTCACCCCGGCGCCGATGATGACCGCCTACTGCGCCTCCAAGTCCGGCGTCGAGGCCTTCGCCCACTGCCTGCGCGCCGAGGTCGGCTACAAGGGCGTGGGGGTCGGTGTCGGCTACCTCTCGTGGACCGACACGGACATGGTGCGCGGCGCCGACCAGGACGAGGTCATGCGGGAGCTTCGGCAGCGGCTGCCGTGGCCGTCGAACCGCACGTACCCGCTGGGGCCGGCCGTCGACCGGATCGTCGCCGGCATCGAGCGGCGCTCCCCGCACGTGTACGCGCAGTGGTGGCTGCGGGGGATGCAGGGCGTGCGCGGCTATCTGCCCGGAATCATCGCGACGGTCGGGCAGCGCGAGATGAAGCGCTTCGAGCCCCGGCTGTCCGGTGTCTCCAGGGGGCTCGTCGGGGCGGGCGGCGCCGCCGACGAGCAGGAGCGCACCCGGAGCCGCTGATCGCCGGCACCTGACGCCCGGAGGGGGCGCGGCCGTCACGGACGGCCGCGCCCCCTCCGCTTCCGCCGCGTCAGCCGCTCACTCCCGCGGTGGCAGCTTCGGGCGACGGCGGTCCGGTACGTCCGTGTAGCCGGGCGGCATCGCGGCCGGGTCCTGTTCGAGCAGCTCCAGCGCCAGGTGCACGGCGTCGTCCATCCCGGCGTGCCGCCCCTCCGCCCAGTCGAGCGGGGTGCGCAGGACCTCAAAGTCCGGCTCCACGCCGTGGTTCTCCACCGACCAGCCGTACTCGGGGAACCAGGCGGCGTTCATCGGCACCGTGATCACCGTGCCGTCGCCGAGGGGGTGCCGGCCCGTCATGCCGACCACCCCGCCCCAGGTGCGCTGGCCCACCACCGGGCCCAGCCCCAGCAGTTTGAAGGCCGCGGTGATCATGTCCCCGTCCGAGGAGGTCGCCTCGTCGGCCAGTGCCACGATCGGGCCGCGGGGTGCGTTGGAGGCGTAACTGACGGGCTGGGCGTCGCGCGTGAGGTCCCAGCCGAGGATGGAGCGGGTGAGCTTCTCCACCACCAGCTCGCTGATGTGCCCGCCGGCGTTGCCGCGTACGTCCACGATCAGCGCGGGCCGGGACATCTCCATGCGCAGGTCGCGGTTGAACTGCGCCCAGCCCGAGCCGCCCATGTCGGGGATGTGGAGGTAGCCGCACCGGCCGCCGCTGAGCTCCCGGACCACCTGGCGCCGCTTGGAGACCCAGTCCTGGTAGCGCAGCGGCCGCTCGTCGACCAGCGGGACGACGGCGACCCGGCGGGGGCGGCCCGAGCCCTCCTCCGGCTGGAAGGTCAGCTCGACCGTGGTGCCGCCCGCTCCCGCCAGCAGCGGGTAGGGGCCGGCGACCGGGTCCACGGGCCGGCCGTCCACGTGGGTGAGCACCGCGCCCTTGCGGATGCCGGTTCCGGCCAGCGGGGAGCGGGCCTTGGAGTCGGAGGACTCGCCGGGCAGGATCTTGCCGACCACCCATGTCCCGTCCCGGGGGACCAGGTTGGCGCCGAGCAGGCCGATGGCCCGCTGGTAGTGCGGGGGGCCCTCGTTTCGGCGGGCGGGGGAGACGTAGGCGTGGGAGGTGCCGAGCTCGCCGAGGACCTCGCGCAGCAGGTCGGCGAACTCGTCGGGGGAGGCGACCCGTTCGACCAGGGGGCGGTACTGGCGCAGTACGCCGTCCCAGTCGATGCCGCACATGTTCGGCTCCCAGAAGTACGCGCGGATGATCCGCCCGGCCTCCTCGAAGGCCTGGCGCCACTCGGCCGCCGGGTCCACCTCGTGCAGGATGCGCCGCAGGTCCAGGTAGACCGTCGAGTCGCTGTCGCCCGACTCGGTGGCCGGGACGGCGCGCAGGTCCCCGTCGTCGTTGATCACGAGCCGGGTGCCGTCGCCGCTGACCGCGAACCAGTCCAGTCCCGAGGCCAGTTCGCTCTTGCGGGCCTTGGTCAGGTCGAAGTGCTCCAGCGTGGGCTTGCCGCTGACGTCGTTGGGGTTGGCGAAGGTCTCGCCGAGCGCGCCCGAGATCGGCCAGCGCAGCCAGACCAGTCCGCCGCCGTTGACCGGGTACAGGGCCGAGTACTTGGAGGCGCTCACCGGGAACGGGGTGACGCGGCTCTCCAGCCCCTCCACCTCCACGGTCACGGCGCCGCCTTCGCCCGAGCTCTCCGAGTCCCCCTCGGCCGGGTCCAGTCCGCCCGCCGCGGGGCGTCCCTCGGCGGAGAGCGCGAAGGGCGAGGGGGTCGCGGAGGACAGCGGCACCAGGTACGGGCGGCAGCCCAGCGGGAAGGACAGGTCGCCGGTGTGCACGTCGTAGACCGGGTCGAAGCCGCGCCAGGACAGGAAGGCCAGGTAGCGCCCGTCGCGGGTGAAGACCGGATTCTCGTCGGCGAAGCGGCCGTTGGTGACGTCGACGACGGTGCGCGCGCCGGGCCCGGAGATGCGGGCCATCTTGATCTGCCGCAGCGAGCGCCCGATGCCCGGGTGCGACCAGGTCAGCCAGGCCCCGTCGGGGGAGAAGGCCAGGTCGGTGACGGGGCCGTTGATGGACCGGATCAGCTCGGTGACCTCGCCGTCGGACTCCTCCGTCGCGTCGACGAGCAGCAGCCGCCCGTCGTTCGAGGCGACGGCGAGGCGCTCCCCGTCCGGGTCCGCGAGCAGCTCGGTCACGCGGCCCAGCTCGCCCGACGCCAGCCGGCGCGGCTGCCGCTCCCCGGAGGCCCGGGGCAGGTAGGCGATCTCGATCGCGTCCTCGCCCTCGGCGTCGGTGACGTAGGCGACCTGCCCACCGCTGCCGAGCATCTCCGGCAGCCGCACCCGCACGCCCGGGGTGTCGGCGATGGTGCGGGCCGGCCCGTCGCGGTGGGTCAGCCAGTACAGGCTGCCGCGCACCACGACGGCGCTGGCCCGCCCGGTGGCGTCCACGGAGAGCGAGTCGACGTGGCTGGCGGCCGGCACCTGGTAGGTGCGCCGGCCGGCGCGCGGGCCGCCGAGGCGGACCTGGAGCTTGCGCGGGGCGGCGTCGGGGGCCAGGGAGTCGACGAGCCAGAGGTCCCCGGCGCACTGGTAGACGACCCGGGAGCCGTCGCTGGAGGCGTGCCGCGCGTAGAACTCGTCGTGGTCGGTGTGGCGGCGCAGGTCGGTGCCGTCGGGCAGGCAGGAGTAGAGGTTGCCGATGCCCTCGTGGTCCGAGAGGAAGGCGATCCGGCCGCCCACGAACATCGCGGCGTCCAGGTGCCCTTCGAGGTCCTCCAGGAGCTGGCGCCCGTGGAGCCAGAGCCGGCCCATGGCGCCGCCCCGGTAGCGCTTCCAGGCCGCGGGCTCGTGCGGCGGTTTGCCGGTGAGCAGCAGGCTCCTGTGCTCGCCGTCGATGTCGGCGACCTGGATGTCGGACACGGGCCCCCAGGGCAGGCGGCCGCCGGGGCTGCCGTCGACGGGCAGTTTGTAGGCCCAGGAGAAGTAGGAGAACGGCTGTTCGTGCGAGGAGACCGCCAGGACGTTGCCGTCGGGGTCCCATCCGCAGACGCGGGTGTCGGTGGCGCCCCAGTAGGTCAGGCGGCGGGCGGGGCCGCCGTCGACGGGCGCCAGGTGGATCTCGGGGTCGAGGCTGCGCCAGGTGGTGAAGGCGATGTGGCGGCCGTCGGGGGAGAAGCGGGGGTGGCCGACCCGGGTCCGGTCGACGGTGACCCGCCAGGCGCGGCCGGGGGTCTGGCCGTCGGGGACCAGCGGGGCGACCCAGAGGTCGTCCTCCGTGGCGAAACACAGGAGGTCGTCGTGCAGGTGCGGGAATCGGAGGTACGCGACGTCGTGACTCACCCCCCAATGCTTTCCGCGTGAGGGGGGCGCGGCAACTCGTACTGGTGATCCAGGCCACCCCATCCAGCGAAACGGAACGGTTTCGTTTCGCTTGGGGGAGGGGTATCGTCTCAAGCGTACGGAACAGTTTCGTTCGGATGGAGGCACGGAGATGACCGAGGCGATGGCGGCCCGGCGCAGCCGGATCACCCCCGAACGGCAGGCCGAACTGCACGAGGCGGTCCTCGACCTCCTGCGTGACGTCGGCTACGAGGCGCTGACCATGGACGCGGTCGCCGCCCGTACGAAGTCCAGCAAGGCCACCCTCTACCGCCAGTGGGGGAGCAAGCCGGAGCTGGTGGCCAAAGCCCTGCGATGTACGCAGCCCGTCTCGCTGCGCGAGATCGACACGGGCAGCCTGCGCGGGGACTTCGCGCTCATGGTGGAGCACTCGGACGACGCGCAGATGGCCAAGGACACCGCGCTGATGCGGGGTCTGGCCCATGCCGTCCACGAGAGCCCGGAGCTCCACAAAGCACTGCGGGACCTGTTGGTCGACCCGGAGATCACCGGGCTGCAGGTGATGCTGCAGCGCGCGGTGGACCGGGGCGAGATCGCACCGGGGTGCCCGGCCCTGGACTTCGTACCGCACATGCTCATCGGGGCGTTCATCGCGCTCCCGCTGATCGAGGACCGGCCGGTGGACCGGGCGTTCCTCGGTGACTTCATCGACGCCGTGGTCTTCCCCGCCCTCGGCGTCTGAACCTCCCCGGTTCAGTCCCCGTCCCGTCCCGTCCCCAGTCCGCGGCAACGATGCCGCCCTGCTGCTCCTGACACGCCGCTCTCGTCGTCGGGCCGGCTCCCCACGCCCTGATCCCTCCGGATCCATCCCACGACCTGAACGGGAGAACCACGACGTGGCCACCTTCCTCTACCGACTCGGCCGGGGCGCCTTCAGGCGCCGCGGGCTCGTCGCCCTCCTCTGGGTGGCGCTGCTGTTCGCCGCCGGATTCGGCGCCGCCACCGCGGCCGCCCCGACCTCCGGATCGTTCTCCATACCCGGCACGGAGGCCCAGAGAGCCTTCGACCTGCTGGACAAGAAGTTCCCCGGCATGGCCGCCGACGGCGCCACCGCGCGCATCGTCGTCAAGGCCCCCGAGGGCGCGAAGGTCACCGACCCCGGTCCCAGGGCCGAGGTCGAGAAGATCGTGGGCGGGCTGAAGACCGGTCCGGGCGCGGAGCAGATCTCCTCCGTGGCCAACCCCTACGAGACGCAGGCGGTCAGCCAGGACGGCTCCACCACCTACATCAGTGCCAAGTACACCGTCAGCGGCATGGAGTTGAAGGACGCCACCCGCGACGCGCTCAAGGAGTCCGGCGACGACGCCAGGGCCGCGGGCCTGAACGTCCAGATCGGCGGTGACGCGCTGATGGCGGCCCCCGAGACCGGCTCCGGCGAGATCATCGGCATCCTCGTCGCCGCGATCGTCCTCGTGATCACCTTCGGCTCGCTGGTCGCGGCCGGCCTGCCGCTGCTGACGGCGATCATCGGCGTGGGCATCGGCGTCTCCTCCATCACCGCGCTCGCCAACGTGCTGGACCTCGGCAACACCACCGCCACCCTCGCCACGATGATCGGCCTCGCGGTCGGCATCGACTACGCCCTCTTCATCGTCTCCCGCTACCGCGCGGAGCTCGCCGAGGGCCGCGACCGCGACGAGGCCGCCGGCCGGGCCACCGGAACCGCCGGCTCCGCCGTCGTCTTCGCCGGCCTCACCGTGGTCATCGCCCTCGTGGGCCTGGCCGTCGTCAACATCCCGATGCTGACCAAGATGGGCGTCGCGGCCGCGGGCACCGTGGTCATCGCCGTGCTCGTCGCGCTCACCCTGGTCCCGGCCATCCTCGGCTTCGCCGGCAAGAAGGTCCTGCCGGCGGGCGAGAAGAGCAGGCTGTTCGGCAAGGGCAAGCCGGCCGGGGCCGAGAAGAAGGCCAACGGCGGCACCCGCTGGGCCCGCTTCGTCCTGCGCCGCCCCGTCATGGTGCTGCTGGCCGGTGTGATCGGCCTCGGCGTCGTCGCCGTCCCGGCGAGCAAGCTGGAGATGGGCCTGCCGGACGACGGCGCCCAGCCGGTCTCCACCACCCAGCGCCAGGCGTACGACCTGCTGTCCGAGGGCTTCGGCCCGGGCTTCAACGGCCCGCTGATGGTGGTCGTCGACGGCAACAAGGCCCTCGCCGACTCCACGGTCGCCCGGATCAAGGGCCTGAAGGGCGTCGCCGCGGTCACCCCGCCGACCCCCAACGAGGCCGGCGACGCCGCGGTGATCACCGTCATCCCGAAGGACCGGCCGTCCTCCACCCAGACCGAGGACCTGGTCCACGAGATCCGCGACGGCAGCGGCGACGACGTCCTCGTCACCGGCGCCACCGCGATGAACATCGACTTCTCGCAGAAGATGAACGACGCGCTGCTGCCCTACCTGGCACTCGTCGTCGGCCTCGCCTTCCTGCTGCTGATGCTCGTCTTCCGCTCGATCCTGGTCCCGCTCAAGGCGGCCCTCGGCTTCCTGCTCTCGGTCGTCGCCGCCCTCGGCGCGGTCGTCGCGGTCTTCCAGTGGGGCTGGCTCGGCTCGGTCTTCGGGGTGGAGCAGACCGGCCCGATCATGTCGATGATGCCGATCTTCATGGTCGGCGTGGTCTTCGGCCTGGCCATGGACTACGAGGTCTTCCTCGTCACCCGCATGCGCGAGGCGTACGTCCACGGCGAGCGCCCGGGCCAGGCGGTCGTGACCGGCTTCCAGTACAGCGCCCGGGTCGTCGTGGCCGCCGCCGTCATCATGATCGCCGTCTTCGCGGGCTTCCTGGGAGCCAGCGACCAGATGGTCAAGATGATCGGCTTCGGCCTGGCCGTCGCCGTCTTCTTCGACGCCTTCGTGGTCCGCATGGCCATCGTCCCGGCGGTGCTCGCGCTGCTCGGCCACAAGGCCTGGTGGCTGCCCACGTGGCTGGACCGGCTGCTGCCGAACGTGGACGTGGAGGGTGAGAGCCTGCGCAAGCACCTCGCCACCGGGTCCGCGCCGGGCGACGGACCGGACAAGGACCGCGAGCTGGTCAACGCCTGACCGCCCGCCGCGTCATGACGGCCCGGCCCCGTTTCCCCCGACCGACTCGGGGGAAACGGGGCCGGGCCCGTTGCGCCGGGCGGGTTAGGCCGAGGCGGCGTACGTGCGGCGCAGGAAGCGGCGCAGGGCTGCGATGTCGAACTGGACCACCGCGACGCCCTCGGGGGAGTGGAACTCCACGACCGCCTGGACGCGGCCGCAGGGCCACACGCGTACGTCCCCGGTCCCCGTCGGGGCCTGGAGGCCCGCTTCGAGCAGCGCCCGGGGGAAGACCCACTCGTTCTCGGTGCCCTCGGGGGACAGATCGGCGGGGAATACGATCCGTACGGCCAGGGGCTCGGCGGGGGCGAAGCGCAGGGCGACGGGGATGGCCCGGTAGAGGGGGTCGTCCGTGATCACACGGGCGCGTACCCGCTCTTCGACGGGAGCCGCGGTCGCGGTCGCGGTCGCTGGGAGATTCTCGGCGGTGGCAGACATCGACCAGACTCCTCGAATCGGAACATATCCGTCCGTTTGCCCTCCAGCCTCGCACATTTCCACGAAAACGCGCGACGCTATTTGTGGTGCGCTCGCTCTTGCCAACGGTTTGCAACTGGGCACTATTCTTGAACGGTTAAAGACCGCCGTACAAGAAGCGGAGCCCACTCCATGCATGTGCCCGACGGATTCATCAACGCACCCGTGTCGGTGGCCGCCGGAGTGGCGGCGGCCGCGGCGGTGGCCGTCAGCCTCCGCGGCGCCCGCCGCGAACTCGACGAGCGGACCGCGCCGCTCGCCGGGCTCGTCGCCGCCTTCATCTTCGCCGTGCAGATGCTGAACTTCCCCGTGGCCGCCGGCACCAGCGGCCACCTGCTGGGCGGCGCGCTCGCGGCGATACTCGTCGGCCCCTACACCGGCGTGCTCTGCGTGTCCGTCGTCCTGCTCATGCAGGGCATCCTCTTCGCCGACGGCGGCCTGACCGCCCTCGGCGTGAACATCACCGTCATGGGCGTCGTCACCGTCGTCACCGCGCACCTGCTCTTCCGCGGCCTCCTGCGCGCCCTGCCGCCCACCCGCCGCTCCGTGACCGCGGCCGGCTTCGTGGCGGCCCTGCTCTCGGTGCCCGCCGCGGCCGCCGCCTTCACCGCCGTCTACGCCGTCGGCGGCACCACCGACGTGTCCCTGGGCAAGGTGCTCACCGCCATGGTCGGCGTACACGTCCTCATCGGCATCGGCGAGGCCCTCATCACCGCCGCGACCGTGGGCGCCGTGATCGCCGTACGGCCCGACCTGGTGCACGGGGCCCGCGGGCTGACCACGCCGTTGAAGCTCCGCGTCGACGGCGCGCTCGTCGACGCGCCCGCCGCCACCGCGCCCGCCACTGCTTCCGGGGCCGGCTCGGCGAAGAAGGTGTGGGTGACCGGACTGGTCACCGCCCTCGTCCTCGCCGGGTTCGTCTCCTTCTACGCCTCCGCCGCCCCCGACGGCCTGGAGAAGGTCGCCGCCGACAAGGGCATCGACGAGAAGGCCGAGGAGCACGCCGCCGCCGGCTCGCCGCTCGCCGACTACGGCGTCAAGGACGTCGACGACCCCCGCCTGTCGGGCGGACTCGCCGGCGTCATCGGCGTCGGCGTCACCGTCGTCGCCGGCACCGGGATCTTCTGGGCCGTGCGCCGCCGCCGCACGGACGACCTGACCGCCACCTCCACCCCGGTCGCCTGACATGGGTGCCGGCCACGCCCACAGGCTCTACCGCCCGGGCCGCTCGCCGGTCCACGCCCTGCCCCCGCACTGCAAGCTCGCCGCGACCTTCGGCTTCGTCCTGGTCGTCGTGTCCACACCGCGGGAGGCGGTGTGGGTCTTCGGCCTGTACGCACTCCTCCTCGCGGGCGTGGCCGCCGTGGCCCGGATCCCGGCAGGCCTCCTGCTGCGCAGGCTGCTCATCGAGGTCCCCTTCGTCGCCTTCGCCGTGCTCATGCCCTTCGTGGCCGAGGGCGAGCGGGTCGAGGTGCTCGGCATGTCGCTCAGCGTCTCCGGCCTGTGGGGCGCCTGGAACGTCCTCGCCAAGGGAACTCTCGGCGTGGCCGCGTCCGTCCTGCTCGCCTCGACCACCGAGCTGAGGGCCCTGCTGCTGGGCCTCCAGCGGCTGGGGCTGCCGCCCCTGCTCGTACAGATCGCCTCCTTCATGATCCGCTACGGCGACGTGATCGGCGACGAGCTGCGCCGGATGTCCGTCGCCCGCCGCTCGCGCGGCTTCGAGGCGAGCGGAATCCGGCACTGGGGAGTGCTGGCGAAGACCGCCGGCGCACTGTTCATCCGCTCCTACGAACGCGGCGAGCGGGTCTACCTGGCGATGGTCAGCCGCGGCTACGCCGGTTCCATGCCGGTGATCAACGAGGTGACGGCAACGCCCACGGAGTGGGCACGCGCCTCTGCGCTCCCGTTGACAGCACTGACCGTCCTGCTGACAGCCGTCTGTCTGATGGGGTGACTCCTGCGCCCGAGGCGGCTTCTCACTCTCCTCCGGGGAGGTTCATGACGGCCGAGCCCTGACCGCTGCTGTCGCAGGTGGCCGATCCTAGTGGAAACAGCACCGTAAGGAGATCCGGATGGACGCTTTGGACGCACCCCCCTCACTGGAGGTCGCCGGCCTCGCCTACGCCTATCCGGACGGCCACCAGGCCCTGTACGGCGTGGACCTGACCGTCGGGCGCGGCGAACGGGTCGCGCTGCTCGGCCCCAACGGCGCAGGCAAGACCACCCTCGTCCTGCACCTCAACGGCATCCTCGCCGGCGGGGTCGGCTCGGTGACCGTGGCCGGGCTCCCGGTGGAGAAGCGGAACCTCGCCGAGATCCGGCGCCGGGTCGGGATCGTCTTCCAGGACCCCGACGACCAGCTGTTCATGCCGACCGTGCGGGAGGACGTGGCCTTCGGGCCGGCGGCGGCCGGCATGCGCGGCGCGGAGCTGGAGGAGCGGGTCGGGGCCGCCCTCGACCAGGTCGGCATGGCGGACTTCGCCGACCGGCCGCCGCACCACCTCTCCTTCGGGCAGCGCCGCCGGGTGGCCGTGGCGACCGTACTGGCCATGCGGCCGGAGATCCTGGTCCTGGACGAGCCCTCGTCCAACCTGGACCCCGCCTCGCGCCGCGAGCTCGCCGACATCCTGCGCTCGCTCGACGTGACCGTGCTGATGGTGACCCACGACCTGCCGTACGCACTGGAGCTGTGCCCGCGCTCGGTCATCCTCAGCGAAGGGGTCATCACGGCGGACGGCCGCACGCAGGACCTGCTGTGCGACGAGACGCTGATGCGGGCCCACCGGCTGGAGCTGCCCTTCGGCTTCGACCCGCGTACGCCCCTTCTGACGCACCCCTCGCACTGATCGGCGCCGGAATGCCTCCCAGGGCTCCGGGCTGCCGCGTCGGACTCCGTCCGCCGGTCGGACGCCGGGCCCGGCGGGTCGCTCCGGGGGACCCGGGAAGCAGGACCGCCCGGTCGGCGTTGCTCTGGGGAGTAGCAGTGGACGTAGGCGCCCTCGGCGTCGCGGCAGGTGGTGGGAGCAGACGTGGATGTCCGCGGGACGGTGGCGGAGGGCTTCGAGCCCGTCAGAGACGCGTTCGTACGCAACTTCGAGGTGCTCGGGGACCGTGGCGCGGCCGTGGCCGTCTACCGGGACGGCCGCAAGGTCGTCGACCTGTGGGGCGGCACCCGGGACGCCGACGGCACCGAGCCGTGGACCGAGGACACCGCGCAGATCGTGCGCTCCGCCACCAAGGGCGTGGCCGCCGCCGTCCCGCTGCTCCTGCACCAGCGCGGGCTGCTCGACCTGGACGCGCCGGTCGGCGCGTACTGGCCGGAGTTCAAGGCGGGCGGCAAGGAGAAGATCCTCGTACGGGACGTCCTCGCGCACCGGGCGGGCATACCGGCCCTGGACCGGGGACTGACCGCCGCCGAGGCCGCGGACGGGGTGTCCGGGCCGCGCGCCGTCGCCGCACAGCGCCCCTTCTGGGAGCCCGGAACCGGGCACGGCTACCACGCGCAGACCTACAGCTGGCTGCTGTCGGAGCTGGTGCTCCGGGCAACCGGACGCACGCTGGGCTCCGTCCTGGCGCAGGACATCGCCGAGCCGCTCGGCCTGGACTTCTGGATCGGCCTGCCGCAGACGGAGGCCGAGGCCGGCCGGGTGGGCCGGGTGGCGCCCGTCGAGCCGCCGGAGAGCGCCGGGATGCTGAGGACCAGGCCGCGCAGGAACGTTTCCGAGGCGTACGCCGACCCCACCTCCCTCACCCGCCGCACCTTCGCCGCCATCGATCCGCTGCCCGACGAGAACGCCCCCGCCTACCGCGCCGCCGAACTCCCCGCCTCCAACGGCATCGGCACGGCCCGCGCCCTGGCCCGCTTCTACGGGGCCGCCATCGGCGAGGTCGAGGACGGCACCCGGATCTTCACCCCGGCCACCACCGCACTCGCCGCCCGGGAGCACTCCTCGGGCCCCGACCGGGTCCTGGTCGTCAACACCCGCTTCGGTGCCGGCTACATGCTGCACGGCCCTGCCTCGCCGCTGCTCTCGCCCGCCTCCTTCGGCCACCCCGGCCGCGGCGGCTCCCTGGCCTTCGCCGACCCGGAGTCCGGCATCGGCTTCGGCTACGTCACCAACGCCCTGGCGAAGTCGGTCACCGCCGACCCCCGCGCCCAGGCCCTGGTGCGGGCCCTGCGGTCGGCCCTCTGACGGGCCCGGCGTCAGCCCGCGTTCAGTACCGCCGCGACGATCGGGCCGGCCGCTTCACCGCCGTGGCCGCCGCCCTCGACCATCGCGGCCGCGGCCACGTCGCCGCTGAAGCCGGTGAACCAGCTGTCCGGGCTGGCGTCGGCGCCGCCGACCTCCGCCGAGCCGGTCTTCGCGCCCTTGTCCGAGCCGCCGACCGGGGCCATGGCCTCGCGTGCGGTGCCGCTGGTCGCCGTCAGCTTCATCATGGAGACGAGCTGCTGCTGCACGGAGGACTTCATCCGGCGCTGGGCCTTCGCCACTGTCCGGCCGTCGAGTTCGGGCGAGACCAGCACGGGCTGGCGGAACACGCCGGTGCGGGCGGTCGCGGTGATGGACGCGACGTTCAGGGGGTTCATGGTGATCTGGCCCTGCCCGATGTACGCGGCGGCGGCCGACGCGCCCGTCGCCGGCGGGACCTTGCCGTCGGTGGACTTGATGCCGGTCTTCCAGTCCAGGCCTATGCCGAAGACCTCCGTGGCCTCCTTGGGCAGGGCGGAGTCGTCGTCGACGGGCTTGATCTGCTTGATGAAGGCGGTGTTGCAGGACCGGGCGAACGAGGTCGCGAAGCTGGTGCCGGGCGGCAGGTCGAAGTTCTTCAGGTTGTGGAACTCCCGGCCCCAGGTCACCGTCTTCGGGCACTCCGCTGGCTTGTCGGCGGCGACCAGGCCGCGGTCCATCAGCATCGCGGCCGTCACGATCTTCATCGTCGATCCGGGGGCCCGGTTGCCCCTCATCGCCGCGTTGAAGCCGTCCTTGCGGTGGTTCGCGACGGCCAGGATGTGTCCGTTGCTCGGCTGCACGGCGACCACCGAGGCCTCCGGGAACCTGGCGACCGCCTGTTCCGCCGCCGCCTGCACCTTCGCGTCCAGGTACGTCCTGAGGGTGCTGGGCTCGCCCTCGACCAGTGTCAGCAGGGTCCGCTTGGGAGCCTCCTTCGCCGCCGGCTCGATCCACACCTCGGCCCCGGCCCTGCCGCCCGCCTTGCCGCCGTAGGTCTGGCGCAGCTCGTCCAGGACCTGGCGCAGCGAGGGGTACTTCTCCGCGGTCAGCTCCTCGCCGTTTCGGTCGACGGCTTTGACGGGCGGGCTCGCGGGCGCGCCGGCGCGCAGCTTCTCGTCCTTCTGCAGCTGCGGGTGGATCACCGAGGGCTGCCAGTCGACCAGGGGCTTGCCGCTGGTCAGGCCGCGCACCACCGTGAGCTGGGAGTCGTAGGCCAGGGGCTTGGTCGTGCCCTCGTAGGTGATCTCCGCCTCGACCTTGAAGGGTACGGTCGTGCCGTTCGCCCTGCCGGGGGTGATCACGGCCTTGGAGACGTACGCCTTCGTCCGGAACTCCCCGACCGCGGTCTGCGCGGCCGCGGCGTTGTTGGTCAGGTCGGCCGCTCCCCGCTCGTCCCCGGCCGCCCACGCGGCGAGGAAGGCCTTCGCGGCCGCCTCGGCCTCCTTCTCCTTGACCGGCCCGGTGCCCTCGGACAGGGCGGAGACCTCGTCTGCGCCACCGTCACCGCCTGCGTCGCCGACCAGCGTGTACACCCCGTATCCGGCACCGCCGACCATCGCGAGGAACACCCCGCCGATGATGGCGCCCTTTGCCGCCCCGTTCACTGTCGTCCTCCCCCATGCCCACGGCCCCTGAACGCGTTCAAAGAGCCCTTGGCTCCGACCTTACTCTGCGCAGTCGCCCGGTGCGCAGTTGTTACCGGACCGGAACCTCGCTAAAGCGGATGGCCCGCCGTCGACGGCAGCGCCGTCCACGACGCCGTCGGCTACGCGATCCTGCGGCGGGACCGGCTCACCGGTACGACCACGCCCGCCGTGCGGGACGACGAGTCGTCCTGAGTGGGGCAGACCGGTCGACGTGCACGCGCCGGGGCTCTGTTCTAGCGTCGGAAGGGCGAGGGCGACCGAGGCGCCGAGCCGGTCGCCCGCCCCGGAGTCCCCCGCCCGCGCCGCCGCCCCGTCCGCCCAGGCCGACGCCACGGCCTGCGAGCAGTACGTCGCCCAGCACAGCCCCCAGGCCGCGGACGGCGACTCGGAGGCGTGCTACGAGGGTCAGATCGGCAACCAGACCAGCTGCGTCGTGAGCCTCGTCGCGGGCGGCGCGAGCAAGGACGCGGCGAACACCGCCTGCGAAGCCTCCCGCTGACCCGGACCCCGCGCGGACGGCGACGGGCCCGACACCATCAGGTGCCGGGCCCGTCGTTTTGCCTGCTAGACCCAGGTGTCCAGCCACATGCGGCCGCGCCAGGAGTCCATGGGGAGGGTCTGGCCCGTGTAGATCGGCCAGAAGTAGATGAAGTTCCACACGATCAGCAGGACCAGCACGCCCGCGCCGATCGCGCCCAGGGCGCGGCGGCGTTCCGACGAGCCCGCCGGGCCCAGCAGGGCGCCGATCATCATCGCCACCGCCAGGCACAGGTACGGGACGAAGACCACCGCGTAGAAGTAGAAGATCGTCCGCTCCTGGTAGTTGAACCAGGGCAGCAGGCCCGCGCCCAGTGCGCACGCGACCGCGCCGGCCCGCCAGTCACGGCGGAAGAACCACCGCCACAGCACGTACAGCAGCGCGAAGCAGCCCGCCCACCACAGCAGCGGCGTACCCAGGGCCAGGACCTCGCGGGCGCACTTGCCCGCCGCCGTCGCCGGGCAACCGTCGGTGCCCGGCTCGGGGGACTCGTAGAAGTACGAGACGGGCCGGCCGAGCACCAGCCAGCTCCACGGGTTGGACTCGTAGGTGTGCCCCGAGGTCAGGCCGACGTGGAAGTTGTAGACCTCGGTCTCGTAGTGCCAGAGGCTGCGCACCCATTCCGGCAGGAACGACAGCGAGCTGTCCCGGTCGTGCTTGGCCGCCCAGTCGCGCAGGTAGCCGCCCTTGCCGTTGTCCGGGCTGAAGATCCAGCCCGACCACGACGCCACGTACGTCACGACCGCCACCGGCACCGTGGACACGAACGCGGGCAGCGCGTCACGGCGCAGCATCGCCGCGTACGGGGCGCCCGCGCCGGCCGTGCGGCGGGCGGCCGCGTCCCACAGCACGGTGAGGATGCCGAAGAAGGCCAGCACGACGAAGCCGTTCCACTTCGTGCCGGCGGCCAGCCCCAGGCAGACCCCGGCCAGGATCCGGTACGGGCGCCAGCCCAGCCGCAGCGTAGCGGCGATCTTCGCGTCGGGCCGGGTCCGGCCCTCCTCGTCCACCGGCAGCGCGTCCGCGAGCCGGGCGCGCGCCCGGTCCCTGTCGATGAGCAGCGCTCCGAACGCGGCGAGCACGAAGAACATCAGCACCAGGTCCAGCAGCGCCGTGCGGCTCATCACCAGGTGCAGGCCGTCCACCGCCAGCAGCGCGCCCGCCAGGCAGCCCAGGAACGTCGAGCGGAACAGACGCCGGCCGATCCGGCACAGCATCAGCACCGACAGGGTGCCGAGCACGGCGGTCATGAACCGCCAGCCGAACGGGGTGAGGCCGAACATCCACTCGCCGAGCCCGATCACCCACTTGCCGACGGGCGGGTGCACGACATAGCCCGGGTCCACCGGCAGGGCGACCCCGTCCGGGTTGGCGAGGATCGACTTGTCGATGTCCTTGGGCCAGTTCGCCTCGTAGCCCTGCTTGATCGTGGCCCAGGCGTCCTTGGCGTAGTACGTCTCGTCGAATATCACCGCCTTCGGGCTGCCCAGGTGCACGAACCGCAGCACGCCCGCGACCAGCGCCACCAGCAGCGGCCCGGCCCACGACACGATGCGCTGCCAGGTCCCCCACACCTGGGGCGGAAGCCCGAAGGTCATCCACAGCTGCCGGGACGGCTTCGTGTACGGGGGCACCAGGCGGGTTCGGACGTCCACGTGCGGCGACGCGCCGGCGCGCGGCGCGTAGCCGAAGCGGCGCAGGTCGCGCAGCCAGGTGGACGGCTCTTCTGCGCCCCCGGCCGTTGCGGAGGGCAGGGCCCCCGCGGGGCTGGGCGGCGGCGTCGCGGTACTGGTCACCGGCACATCGTAGGGAAGAGATCTGTGTGCGCCCCAGTGGCGTGGGGTGACGAGCGGTGGGACTGAGAGGATGGGCGGGTGACAACTGACCAGCCCCACGGCACCGAGCCCACCTCCACAGCCGCCGCGGCCGAAGGCCTGACGGGCACGCTCGTACTCGCCGGCACGCCCATCGGCGACCTCGCCGACGCCCCGCCGCGCCTGGCGGCGGAGCTGGAGCGGGCCGACGTCGTCGCCGCCGAGGACACCCGTCGGCTGCGCCGGCTGACCCAGGGGCTCGGCGTGCACACCACCGGGCGCGTCCTGTCGTACTTCGAGGGCAACGAGTCGGCCCGCACGCCGGAGCTGGTCGAGGCCCTGGCCGGCGGTGCGCGCGTCCTGCTGGTGACGGACGCCGGCATGCCGTCGGTCTCCGACCCCGGCTACCGGCTGGTCGCCGCCGCCGTGGAGAAGGACATCAAGGTCACCGCCGTCCCCGGGCCGTCCGCCGTGCTCACCGCGTTGGCGCTGTCCGGGCTGCCGGTGGACCGGTTCTGCTTCGAGGGCTTCCTGCCGCGCAAGGCGGGCGAGCGCCTCGGCCGGCTGCGCGAGGTCGAGGGCGAGCGGCGCACGCTCGTCTACTTCGAGGCCCCGCACCGGCTCGACGCCACCCTGGCGGCGATGGCCGAGGTCTTCGGCGCCGAGCGGCGGGCCGCGGTCTGCCGCGAGCTGACGAAGACGTACGAGGAGGTCAAGCGCGGCGGGCTCGGCGAACTCGCCGCCTGGGCCGCCGAGGGCGTGCGCGGGGAGATCACCGTCGTCGTGGAGGGCGCCCCGGCGGCCGGCCCCGGCGACGTGGACGACGAGGAGCTGGTGCGCCGGGTCCGGGTGCGCGAGGAGGCGGGGGAGCGCCGCAAGGAGGCCATCGCGGCCGTCGCGGCCGAGGCGGGCGTACCCAAACGCGACGTGTTCGATGCTGTCGTGGCGGCAAAGAACGCGGCACAGAAGGCGCCATGAACGGGTAAAGAGCTAACCTGAAAAGCAAAGCTCAGACCGTGCGCCGGGCGCTTTGGGCATGAGTCGCCCAAAGGCCGTCCAACACTGGACAGGACCTGATGCGCTCCCGCCCGAAGAGGCGTCCACTGGCAGAGGCACAGTGGAACAAGAGGAGCTGGCATGAGTGAGATCGCAGACACCCCGGCGCCGCTCCGGGCCCCGGCACCCGCACGTTTCTCCAGCCCCGACGTGCAGACCGTGCAGGAGGCGTACTCCTTCGCGTGCATGCGCTGCGGGTACGGCTGGGAGCAGGAGTACCGGATCGAGCACCACGTCGACGGCCGCGGCGAGGCGTTCATCATGTACACGGTCGACAGCGAGCGGGTGCCCTCCCCGCTGTCCAACCCGACCTGCATGAACTGCGGCGGACACGTCGTACGGATCATGCGGGCGGGGCAGGTCTCCTCGGTGCTCGGCATGATCGACCACCTCTACCACCACCGCATCGCCCCCGGCATCGCCGGACCGGTGCCGGCCGGAGCGAACGTCCCCCACACCCCGGGGCCCCGCAGGACCGCCGAGCCCCACGACGCCCCCGGACCCGTCGCCATCAGCGAGGCCGAGAAGCGCGGGGGCCTGTTCTCCCGGCTGATGGGGTTCTTCCGCCGGTCATAAGATCGGCCCCATGAGCCCTTCCTCCGCCGCCAAGGACGCACCGCCGCCGCTGCCCGAACCCCTCCGGGTGGCGGTCGCGGACTCGCACACCCACCTGGACATGCAGTCGGGGACCGTCGAGGAGGGCCTCGCCAAGGCCGCCTCGGTCGGCGTGACCACCGTCGTCCAGGTCGGCTGCGACGTGAAGGGCTCCCGGTGGGCCGCCGAGACCGCGGCCACGTACGACAACGTCCACGCGGCCGTCGCCCTGCACCCCAACGAAGCCCCGCGCATCGTGCACGGGGATCCCGACGGCTGGTCCCGCCAGGGCGCCCGGTCCGGCGGCGGCGAATCCGCCCTCGACGAGGCCCTCGCGGAGATCGAGGCGCTCGCCGCCCTCGGCCACGTCAAGGCGGTCGGCGAGACCGGCCTCGACTTCTTCCGCACCGGGCCGGAGGGCATGGCCGCGCAGGAGCGCTCCTTCCGCGCCCACATCGAGATCGCCAAGCGGCAGGGCAAGACCCTCGTCATCCACGACCGTGACGCCCACGCCGACGTGCTGCGCGTACTGCGCGAGGAGGGCGCCCCCGAGCGGACCGTCTTCCACTGCTACTCCGGGGATGCCGACATGGCCCGCGAGTGCGCCGCCGCCGGCTACTACATGTCCTTCGCCGGAACCGTCACCTTCAAGAACGCCGCGCCGCTGCGCGAGGCTCTGGCCGTGGCTCCGCTGGAGCTGGTGCTCGTCGAGACGGACGCGCCGTACCTGACCCCCGCGCCGTACCGCGGACGGCCCAACGCGCCGTACCTCATTCCGCTGACGGTGCGCGCGATGGCCGCGGTCCGCGGGATCGACGAGGACGCGATGGCCACCGCCCTGGCGGGCAACACCGCCCGCGCCTTCGACTACTGACCGCGGCTCCACCTGGTCGACACGTAGGGTAGTCGTACGACTTTGTTCCGTGACGACCGCTCCGCTAGGGTGCCGTGCCCCGACCAGCGGGTGCCGGATCACCAGTGGAGCGAGCGTCGTGAGCGATACGCAGGGCAGTCACCGCCGAGGCGCTCCCGTCCCGGAGCCGTACGGGAGCGAAACCCGGGCGTGGCCGGCCTGGCCCGCCGGTCCCTGGCCCGCCGGTCCCTGGCCCGCCGGTCCCGGGTCCGCCGACCCCCGGCCCGGCGATCCCGGGGCCGCCGGTCCCCGGCCGGGCGCGCAGGGGGCCACCGGTCCCGGGGCAGGGGACCTCGTGCCGGCCGACACCGGGCCCTCCTCCTGGGACACCCAACCGGCCGTCCCCGTCCCCGTCCCCCGCGCCGAGGACCGGCGGGCCGGACGCCGCCGGCGCGCCGCGGACCCCGCCGCCCGGGCGGACATCGCGGGCCGGGAGGGCGGACGGCCCGGGCCGGCCGCCGCCCCGGGTACCGGCCGCCGCCGCGCCCCTACACCCACCCCGACCCTCGCCGACGGGGCCGCCGCGGGCCGAGGGGGCCGCGGCCGTACCGCCGTGGAGGAGCCCCCGGCCGGCCGGGGCCGGCGCCGCGGCACCCCCGCCCCGGCCGCCGCGCCCGCGGGGGCGGGGCACGGCCGCCGCCGGGCCGCGGGACCGGTGCTCCTCGGCCCCGCCCCGCCCGCGGCCCCCGCCGGGAACTGGCGGCGGATCGTGCCGCAGGCCCTGGTCGTCGCCTTCCTCGCCGGCGGTACGACCGCCTTCGTCGCCGCCGACAAATCGGTACGCCTCACCGTGGACGGAGTCTCCCGGGAGCTGCACACCTTCGCCGGTGACGTCGAGGAGCTGCTCGCCGCGGAAGGCCTCGACGTCGGCCCCCACGACCTCGTCGCCCCCGCCCCCGGCGAACCCCTCGACGACGGCGAGGACATCGTCGTCCGCTACGGCCGCCCCCTGAGGCTGACCCTCGACGGACAGCAGCGCCAGGTGTGGACCACCGCCCGCACCGTGGACGGCGCCCTGCGCCAGTTCGGCATCCGCGCCGAGGGCGCCTACCTCTCCGCCCCGCGCACCGCCCCCGTACCGCGCGCCGGCCTGACCCTCAGCGTCCGCACCGAGCGCAGCGTCACCTTCATGGCCGACGGCCGAGAACGCACCGTCCGCACCAACGCCGCCACCGTCCAGGAGGCCCTCGACCAGGCCGGCATCACCCTCCAGGGCCAGGACACCACCTCCGTGCCGCCCACCGCCTTCCCGCGCGACGGCCAGACCGTCACCGTGCTCCGGATCACCGGCTCCCGCGAGGTCCGCGAGGAGCGCATCCCCTTCGCGACGGAGAAGGTCAAGGACAGCGAGCTGTTCGCCGGGACCGAGGTCGTCGAGCGCGCCGGCCGGCCCGGCGCGCGCCGGGTCACCTACAGCCTGCGCACCGTCAACGGGGTCCGCCAGAAGCCCCGCGCCATCGCCGACGAGGTCGTGCGCGAGCCCGTCACCCAGCTCGTCCGGGTCGGCACCAGGCCGCTGCCGAGCTCCGTCTCGGGCGCGGACGGCCTCAACTGGGCGGCCCTCGCCCGGTGCGAGTCCGGCGGGCGCGCCTCCGCCACCGACGCGTCGGGGACGTACGGCGGCCTGTACCAGTTCGACGTCCGCACCTGGCAGGGCCTCGGCGGCAGCGGCCGCCCCCAGGACGCCCCGGCCGCGGAGCAGACCTACCGGGCGAAGAAGCTCTACGTGCAGCGGGGGGCGAGCCCGTGGCCCCACTGCGGCCGCAGGCTCATGTCGTAGGCCGCAGGTTCACGTCGTCGTCAGGACCACTCGGCCGATCTGAGACGCTTTACCGGTGAGCACCGCAGAGCAGCAGCCCGATAACCCCGCGCCCAGTACCCCCGACGCCCTCCTCGGCCCCGCCGACGTCCGGGAGCTGGCCGCCGCCCTCGGCGTACGCCCGACGAAGCAGAAGGGGCAGAACTTCGTCATCGACGCCAACACGGTGCGCCGGATCGTGCGCACCGCGGAGGTCCGCCCGGACGACGTGGTCGTCGAGGTCGGCCCCGGCCTGGGCTCGCTGACGCTCGCGCTGCTGGAGGCCGCGGACCGGGTTGTCGCCGTCGAGATCGACGACATCCTCGCGGCCGCCCTGCCCGCCACCATCGAGGCCCGCATGCCGGCGAGGAAGGACCGCTTCTCGCTGGTCCACTCCGACGCGATGCTGGTCACCGAGCTTCCCGGCCCGCCGCCGACCGCGCTGGTCGCGAACCTGCCGTACAACGTGGCCGTGCCCGTCCTGCTGACCATGCTCGACCGCTTCCCGAGCATCGAGCGGACCCTCGTGATGGTCCAGGCGGAGGTCGCCGACCGGCTGGCCGCCGAGCCCGGCAACAAGGTCTACGGGGTGCCCTCCGTCAAGGCCAACTGGTACGCGCACGTCAAGCGTGCCGGAGCCATCGGCCGCAAGGTCTTCTGGCCCGCGCCGAACGTCGACTCCGGGCTCGTCTCCCTTGTGCGCCGCACCGAGCCGATCAAGACCAGCGCCTCGAAGGAAGAGGTCTTCGCGGTGGTCGACGCGGCGTTCGCGCAGCGCCGCAAGACCCTGCGCGCCGCCCTGGCCGGCTGGGCCGGCTCGGCGGCCGGCGCGGAGGCCGCGCTGGTCGCCGCGGGCGTCTCCCCGCAGGCCCGCGGGGAGTCCCTGACCGTGGAGCAGTTCGCCGCGATCGCCGAGCACAAGCCCGCACCGGAGAGGCCCGCGCTGTGAGCACGCGTACGACGCCCGTCACCGTACGGGTCCCCGCGAAGGTCAACGTCCAGCTGGCGGTGGGCGCGGCCCGGCCCGACGGCTTCCACGACCTGGCCAACGTCTTCCTCGCCGTCTCCCTCTTCGACGAGGTGACGGCGACGCCGGCCGACACGCTGACGGTGACCTGCGAGGGCCCGGACGCCGACAAGGTCCCGCTGGACCGCACCAACCTGGCGGCGCGGGCCGCCGAGATCCTCGCCGCCCGGGGCGGCCTGGCCCCGCTGGTCCACCTGCACATCGCCAAGAACATCCCGGTCGCGGGCGGCATGGCGGGCGGCAGCGCCGACGGCGCGGCGGCCCTCCTGGCCTGCGACACCCTCTGGGGCCTCAACACCCCGCGCGAGGAACTCCTCGACATCTGCGCGGAGCTGGGCAGCGACGTCCCCTTCAGCCTCGTCGGCGGCGCCGCGCTCGGCACCGGCCGGGGCGAGGTCCTCACCCCGGTGGCCGCCGGCTCCTTCCACTGGGTGTTCGCGGTGGCCGACGGCGGCCTGTCCACGCCGGCCGTCTTCCGCGAGTTCGACCGCCTCACCGCCGAGGCGGCGGTCCCGGAGCCGCAGGCCTCGCCGGCGCTGCTGGCCGCCCTCGCCTCCGGCGACCCGGTCGCCCTGGCCGCCACCCTGGCCAACGACCTGCAGCCGGCCGCCCTCTCGCTGCGCCCGTCGCTGCGGGCGACCCTGGACGCCGGGCTCGGCGCCGGCGCCCTCGCCGCGCTGGTCTCCGGCTCGGGCCCCACGACGGCCTTCCTCGTCGCCGACGAGGAGGCCGCGCTGAAGGTGGCCGCGGCCCTCGAAGCCTCGGGCACGTGCCGCGCCACCCGCATCGCCTCCAGCCCGTCCCCGGGCGCCACGGTCCTGCCGCGGTGAATCCTCGCCCCGGCCGCCTGCCGTGTGGCTGGCTGGGGGGCACCGACGAGATGCACTACAACCCGGACGCCGAGCACGTCGTGGGTGACCTGCCCGGTGGTGTCGTTGCCGAGGTGGAACGCCTCGCGGAACAGCTCGCCGTCCTGGGCCGAGACGCCTGCGGAGTGGGACGCGGGCCCCTGGAGGGCGGTGGGCTGCGCACGCTCGACATCTTCGGGGCCGGGGCTTCCTGATGTTCCTGGCGCCGGAGCGGCTGAGGGAGATCTCGGTCGTCCGGGTGCCCTGGCTCGGCTGACACGTACTCACGCCGCAGTTGAGTACCCGCGCCCTGTCCGGCCGCGGGCGGCGGCGGGCAGCGTGGGGGCATGACAGCCAGCGCACGCGACATCGCCGCCGCCACCCCCGCCGACCGCGACCGGTACGTCGACCTGTTGCGCGTCGCCTCGCTCGGCACCGTCATCGCCGGGCACTGGCTGATGGCCGCGGTCAGCACGGACGGCATAGGGAACCTGCTCGCCCTCGTGCCCGCCCTGCAGCTGCTCACCTGGGCGCTGCAGGTCATGCCCGTCTTCTTCTTCGTCGGCGGCTTCTCGCACGCCCTCTCCTACCGCTCCCTGGCCCGCCGCAGCGAAGGCCCCGTCTACGCCGCCTTCCTGCGGGCCCGGCTGCGCCGGCTGCTGCGCCCCACCCTCGCCTTCGTCCTGGTGTGGGCCGCGGTCGCGCTCGCCGTGCAACTCGCCGGCCACGGCGGTGGAACGCTGACCGGCGCCGCCCTGCGGCTGGTCACCCAGCCGCTGTGGTTCATCGGGATCTACCTGGCCATGGTCGCCTTCACCCCGCCGCTGCTGAAGCTGCACGAACGCCACGGCTGGGCGGCCTTCGCCGCGCTGGCCGGCGCCGCCGCACTGGTCGACGTACTGCGCTTCGCGCTCGGCGTCCCGTACGTGGAGTTCCTGAACTTCGCCCTCGTCTGGCTCGCCGTCCACCAGCTCGGCTTCCTGCGCGCCGACGGCCGGATCCGCCGGCCCGCCGTCCTCGCCGCCGGCGGACTCGCCGGGGCCGTGCTGCTGGTCGCCTGCGGCCCGTACCCGCTGTCCATGGTCGGGATGCCCGGCGAGAAGGTCTCCAACATGGCCCCGCCCACCCTGGCCCTGCTCTGCCACGGCCTGTGGCTCGTCGGCGCCGTACAGCTCGCCGCCCGGCCCGTCGGCGCCTGGCTGCAGCGCCCCCGCGTATGGCGGACGGTCGTCACCGCCAACGGGGTCGCCATGACCGCCTTCCTCTGGCACCTCACCGCGATGCTCGCCGTGTACGGGGCCCAGCTCGCCCTCGGCATGGACCTCCCCGCTCCCGCCACCGCAGCGTGGTGGGCGCAGGTCCCCGTACGGATCCTGGCCGCGGCCGCGCTGACCGGCGTGTTCGTCGCCCTCCTGCGCCGCTTCGAGGCCCCGGCCCCCGCCCGGCCCGCCGGCCCGGCGGGGGCCGCCTCAGGCGCCGTCGCCGCCCTCGGCATCACCCTGTGCCTCCTCGGCGTCCTGGGCCTGTCCATGACCGGCCTCGGCGGCCTCCTCGACGGCCACAGCGCCACCCTCGTCGCCGTCCCGGTCACCGCACCCGCCGCGATCACCATGGTGCTGGGAGGCGCCTTGCTGGTGGAACGTTCAGCCACGGCCCGGAGGGTTAGGCTGAGGGGCTGATCCACACCCTTTCCCTGGAGCGCGTCTAATGGCCGTCAATCTGGTCAATGTCGAGGCAGTCAGCAAGGTGTACGGCACACGTACCCTGCTGGACGGTATCTCCCTCGGCGTGTCCGAGGGAGACCGGATCGGCGTCGTCGGCCGCAACGGCGACGGCAAGACCACCCTCATCCGCATGCTCGCCAAGCTGGAGGAGCCCGACAGCGGCCGGGTCACCCAGTCCGGCGGCCTGCGCATGGGCGTCCTGACCCAGCACGACTCCCTCGACCCCGCCGCGACCATCCGCCACGAGATCATCGGCGACATGGCCGACCACGAGTGGGCCGGCAACGCCAAGATCCGCGACGTCCTCACCGGACTCTTCGGCGGCCTCGACCTGCCCGGCTTCAACCAGGGCCTCGACACCGTCATCGGCCCGCTCTCCGGCGGCGAGCGCCGGCGCATCGCCCTCGCCAAGCTCCTCATCGCCGACCAGGACCTCCTGATCCTCGACGAGCCCACCAACCACCTCGACGTCGAGGGCATCTCCTGGCTGGCCGCCCACCTCCGGACGCGCCGCTCCGCCCTCGTCTGCGTCACCCACGACCGCTGGTTCCTCGACCAGGTCTGCACCCGCATGTGGGACGTCCAGCGCGGCGAGGTCTTCGAGTACGAGGGCGGCTACAGCGACTACGTCTTCGCCCGCGCCGAACGCGAACGCATCGCCGCCACCGAAGAGAGCAAGCGGCAGAACCTGATGCGCAAGGAGCTGGCCTGGCTGCGCCGCGGCGCTCCCGCCCGCACCTCCAAGCCCCGCTACCGCATCGAGGCCGCCAACGAGCTCATCGCCGACGTCCCGCCGCCGCGCGACAAGTCCGAGCTGATGCGCTTCGCCAACGCCCGCCTCGGCAAGACCGTCTTCGACCTTGAGGACGTCACCGTCCAGGCAGGTCCCAAGACCCTCCTCAAGCACCTCACCTGGCACCTGGGCCCCGGTGACCGCGTCGGCCTCGTCGGCGTCAACGGCGCCGGCAAGACCTCCCTGCTGCGCGCCCTCGCCGAGGCCGCCCGCACCCAGGGCGACGCCCAGCCCGCAGCGGGCAAGGTCATCGTCGGCAAGACCGTCAAACTGGCCTACCTCTCCCAGGAGGTCGGCGAACTCGACCCGTCCCTGCGGGTCCTGGAGGCCGTCCAGCGCGTCCGCGACCGCGTCGACCTCGGCAAGGGCCGCGAGATGACGGCGGGCCAGCTGTGCGAGCAGTTCGGCTTCACCAAGGAGAAGCAGTGGACGCCGGTCGGCGACCTCTCCGGCGGCGAGCGCCGCCGACTGCAGATCCTGCGCCTGCTGATGGACGAGCCCAACGTACTCTTCCTCGACGAGCCCACCAACGACCTCGACATCGAGACCCTGACCCAGCTGGAGGACCTCCTCGACGGCTGGCCCGGCTCGATGATCGTGATCTCCCACGACCGGTTCTTCATCGAGCGCACCACCGACACCGTGATGGCGCTGCTGGGCGACGCGAGCCTGCGCATGCTGCCGCGCGGCCTGGACGAGTACCTGGAGCGCCGGCAGCGGATGATCGAGGCGGCCGCCCCGGCGCCCGCACCGGCCGCCCCCGCCGCGAAGTCCAGCTCCTCGGGGGACGCGCGCGCCGCGAAGAAGGAACTGCAGAAGATCGAGCGGCAGCTGAACAAGCTCGCCGACCGCGAGGGCAACCTGCACGCCCAGATCGCCGAGCACTCCACCGACTACGACAAGGTCGCCAAGCTCGACGCGGAACTGCGCGAACTGCTCTCCGACCGGGACGACTTGGAGATGCGCTGGCTGGAGCTGGCCGAGGAGTCGTAGATCCTGCCGGTCTTCGGAGCCAACTGGCCGGATAACGAGGGCGTCACGGGCCGGTCCTCCCTTGGGAACAGGGGGTGGACCGGTCCGTTGTATGCGCGGTGTCAGTGATAGAAAGGTCATTCTCCCGCCCCCCCCCGAAGCCGAAAGTGCGCTGATGACCGAGCCGCCCCAGCCGCCGAACCAGCCACCGACTCCTTCCGGTTACGGACACCTGCCGGGACCGCCGCAGCAGGGCTACGGATACCCGCAGCAGGGCGAGAACCCCTACGCGCAGCAGCCCGCGCACGGGCAGCAGCAGCCGTACCCGCAGCAGCCGCCCACCGTCCCGGCGTACCCGGCCCACGGCCTGCAGCCGCCCGCGCCCGGCGCGCCCGGCATGCCGCCGAAGAAGAAGCTGACGCTGCTCGTCGCCGCCTCGGTCGCCGCCGTCCTCGTCCTCGGCGGCGTCGGCTACGCCGCCTTCGGCGGCGACGAGGACCCCCAGCAGCCCGTAGCCCAGGAGTCCGGCGACGCCAAGCCCTCCGCCTCCCCGTCCGTGGACATGGGCGACGGCAGCGGCCCCGGCGGCAACCAGCAGACGGACCTCAACGCCGGCCGCAAGCAGGGCGAGGACAAGGTCCTCTGGCTCAAGACCACCAAGATCGACGGCCCCGGTGCCGGGGTGGCCACCAAGGGCCAGTGGGTCGTCGGCGACACCGTGGCCAAGACCGTCGGCAAGACGATCAAGGGCTACGCGGCAGCCGACGGGAAGGAGAGGTGGACGATCACCTTCCCCGCGGAGATCTGCGGTATGACCCGGCGGACCACCGACGACGGCAAGACCGTCGTCATGTACGCCGACGGCCCCTCCGAGACCGCCAACTGCAACCAGATCCGGATGGTCGACCTCAAGACGGGGAAGGAGGGCTGGTCGAAGGAGGTCGCCAAGGAGAGCGCCTTCGACATGTTCCTCGACCCCAGCCTGGCCATGACCGGGGACATCGTCACCGTCAACCGGCTCACCCGCGCCACCGCCTTCAAGATCAGCACCGGTGAGAAGCTCTTCGGCAGCCCCTCCGAAGGCTGCGTGCCCGGCGCCTACGCCGCCGGCAGCGGCAAGCTGATCGGCATCGCCACCTGCAACGACGCCGACATGACCGTCGAGGTCCAGGACGCCGACCCGGCCACCGGCAAGAAGACCTGGACCTACCGCCTCCCCAAGGGCTGGAAGGTCTCCCGCGTCTACTCGCTCGACCCGATCGTCCTGCACCTCACGAACGCGTCCTCGAAGGAGAACTCCGTCGTGGTCCTCGGCCCCGACGGCAAGCAGCGCACCACGCTCTCCGGCGAAGGCAACTTCTCCACCGAGTGCAGCGCGAGCCACGACGACAGCCTCCAGGGCTGCGCCACCGCCGTCGTCGACGCGGGCACCCTCTACCTGCCCACCAAGGCCGCCATCGGCAAGGCCAACGAGATCGTCGCCTTCGACCTCGCCACCGGCAAGGCCAAGTGGCGCGTGCCGGCGGGCGAGGGGCGCACCCTCGAACCGCTGAAGGCCGCGAACGGGCAGCTGATCGCCTACCGCACGGCCGAAGCCGACAGGGGCGGCGAGGTCCTCTCCATTCCGGCCGACGGCAGCACACCCACCGCACTCCTGCGCCACCCGTCCGGCCCCTCCGCACCGATCGAGAGCTCCTTCTACTCCCCGCAGGTCGACTACGCGGACGGGCGCTTCTTCATCTCCACGTCCCGCCTGCTCGCCCAGGACAAGGACGAGAAGCTCCTGATGGTCTTCGGCAAGTGAGAAACCGTCCAACGACCCGTCCGACGAGCCGCCCGACGAGCCGCCCAGCGAGAGGCAACAGCAACCGATGAGTACCCCGCCGCCCCCCAGCCAGCCGCCGTCCGGCGGCTTCGGAGCGCCGCAGGATCCCCCGCCGGGCGGGTTCGGAGCGCCCACGCCGCCCGCCGGACCGCCCGCGGCCGCCCCGCAGCCGCCGGCCGCGCAGCCCGCGTACGGCTACCCGCAGGCCGACCCCGGCTACGGCTACCCGCAGCAGCCCCCCGCGCCCGCCCCGTACGGCGCGCCCGCGCCCCCCGCCCAGCCCCCGGCCGGCGCCGGCGGCGGCGGGGACAAGCGCACCCAGCTGACGATCGTCGGCGCGGCCCTCCTGGCCATCGTCCTGATCGTCGGCGGCGGCCTCTGGTACGCCTCCGGCGACCCAGGCGGCGGGACCACAGCGCAGAGCGACCCCAGCGCATCCCCGGGCGGCGACAAGAACCAGGCCTCCACGCCCGGCAGCGAGAAGGTCCCCGGCAACCCCAAGTCGAAGACCCTCTACAACCACCCGGCCCCCACGGTCGCCGACATCGTCTCCGTCAACGGCTCCTGGCTGACCGACACCACCTACGTCAAGTCCGACGTGTCGAAGGTCGTCGGCTACAACCTCGTCGACGGCGCCAAGAAGTGGGAGATCCCCCTCACCGGCGAGATCTGCGGCGCCACCCACCACGTCAGCGAGAACAAGAGCGCAGTCCTCTTCCGGCCCGCCCAGCCCACGGCCGAGAACAAGTACCCGCCGTGCACCGAGGTCGGCGTCATCGACCTGGAGGCCGGCAAGCTCGCCTGGTCCGGCAACGTCAAGAGCGCCAACGGCGGCGACAAGCCCGCCCAGTTCTCCGAGATCACCATCAGCGGCAAGACCGTCGCCGCGGGCGGCGTCTCCAGCGGCGGCGCCGCCTGGAACCTCGCCGACGGCAAGAACCTGTGGCAGCCCAAGGTCGACGGCGAGAGCTGCCGCGACACCGGCTACGCGGGCGGCGAGGCCCTCGGCGTCATCCGCAAGTGCGGCCGACACCCCAACTACACGCTGAACGCGCAGATCCTCGACCCGGCCACCGGCGCGCCCACCGCCTCGTACAAGCTCTCCGAGGGCATCGAGTACGCGCACATCGTCTCCACCAAGCCGTTCGTCGTCGCGGCCGACGTCGGCGACAACGCCAAGGGCGGCAAGGGCGTCAGCGATCTGTTCGTCGTCGACCCCAAGGGTGAGCTGAAGGCACGCATCCCCCTCGCCGCCGGCTCCTTCGCCGCCAAGTGCGCCTCCACCGACGTCGAGAAGTGCTCGAACATGGTCGTCGGCAACGGCAAGATCTACGTGCCCTCCGCCGAGCACCAGGGCCAGTCACCCACCGGCCGCACCAACGAACTGCTCTCCTTCGACCTGGAGACCGGCAAGCAGACCACCGACCGCGCCGACGCGGGCGAGCGGTACACCATGTACCCGCTGCGCATGGACGGGTCGAACATCATCGCCTACAAGGTCCCCCCGTACGACAAGGGCGGCCAGATCGTCAGCATCGACGGCAAGACGATGAAGGAGACCCTCCTCATGGAGAACCCGGCCGACAAGGACATCCGGCGCGCCGAGACCTCCTTCTCGCCCGAGTTCTCCTCCGAGTTCCGTTACCGCAACGGCAAGCTCTTCATGTCCAAGCAGAACGTCAGCAAGCCGTACTCGACCGACCCGGAATACATGTTCGTGTCGTTCACCGCGAGCTGACGCGCACAGCACCGCCCGAAGCCCCCGAACGGTCCGTACCGATCGGGGGCTTCTGCGCGGTATCCCCTCGCGCCGTCGAACAAGCGTGTAGCTTGCCGGGGCAGAAGGATGGGGGGTGGATTCCTCGATGGGCGTACGCGTCGTGGTGGTCGACGACCACCGGCTGCTGGCCGAGGCACTGGCCTCTGCCCTGAAACTGCGCGGCCACCGGGTACTGGCGGCCACGGCCCCGGCGGCCGGCGCCGCCGAGCTCGTCATCAGCCGCGCCCCGGAGGTCTGCCTCCTCGGCACCGCCCACCCCGCCGAGCCCGGCGCCTTCGAACCCGTCGTCCGCATCAAGCGGGAGCGCCCGCAGATCGCCGTGGTCGTCCTCGGCCCGGTGCCCAGCCCGCGCGGGATCGCCGCCGCCTTCGCCGCCGGCGCCTGCGGGTACGTACGCCACGACGAGCGCATCGAGGGCGTCGAGCGGGCGCTGGCCAAGGCGAGGTCGGGAGAGGCGGCCATCGCCCCGCAACTGCTCCAGGGGGCCTTCGCAGAGCTCCTGAACCCCGCCGTCCAGCCCGACGACGAGGGCAGCCGGCTGCTGCGGCTGCTGACCCCGCGCGAGGTGGAGGTGCTGGTACGGGTCGCCGAGGGCGAGGACACCCGGCTGATCGCCGCCGGCATGGCCATCGCGCCGAGCACCGCCCGTACGCACGTGCAGCGGGTCCTGATGAAGCTCGGCGTCGGATCCCGGCTGGAGGCGGCCGCGCTGGCCGCCCGTACCGGCCTGCTGGACCGGGCCCTCCCCGGGCCGCCGTCCACCTCGCCGCAGGGCTGACCGGACCGCCGCATCGGACCGCCGCACCGGGCCGCCGATTTCCCCCGCGGGCGCCGCATCGGGTAAGCCAGTGCCCACACACGTGCACGCACACGCGCGTGGTCCCCCGCGAGAGGCAGTAGGCGAGTGAGCAAGTACCTGGTAACCGGTGGCGCCGGATATGTCGGCAGCGTGGTCGCGGCCCACCTCCTGGAGGCCGGCCACGAGGTCACCGTCCTCGACGACCTCAGCACCGGCTTCCGCGTCGGAGTCCCGGCGGGCGCGACCTTCGTCGAGGGCCGGATCCAGGACGCCGCGCGGTACCTGGACCCCTCCTTCGACGCGGTACTGCACTTCGCCGCCTCCTCGCAGGTCGGCGAGTCCGTGGTGAACCCGGGCAAGTACTGGGAGAACAACGTCGGCGGCACCCTCGCCCTGCTCGCCGCGATGCGCGAGGCGGGCGTGCGCAGGCTCGTCTTCTCCTCCACCGCCGCCACCTACGGCGAGCCGACCGAGGGCCTGCTCACCGAGGCCTCGGTGACCGCGCCGACCAACCCGTACGGCGCCTCGAAGCTCGCCGTCGACCACATGATCGCGGGCGAGTGCGTGGCGCACGGCCTGGCCGCGGTGTCCCTGCGCTACTTCAACGTGGCCGGTGCCTACGGCGAGTTCGGCGAGCGGCACAGCCCCGAGACGCACCTGATCCCGCTGGTCCTCCAGGTCGCGCTCGGCGAACGGGAGTCGATCTCGGTGTTGGGCGAGGACTACCCGACCCCGGACGGCACCTGCGTACGCGACTACATCCACGTCGCCGACCTGGCGGAGGCCCACCTGGCCGCGCTCCAGTCCGCCACCGCCGGGGAGCACCTGATCTGCAACCTGGGCAACGGCAGCGGCTTCTCGGTGCGCGAGGTCATCGAGACCGTCCGCAAGGTCACCGGGCGGGAGATCCCCGAGGTCGTCGCCCCCCGCCGGGCCGGCGACCCGGCGATGCTGGTCGCCTCCGCCCGCACGGCCCACGAGCGCCTCGGCTGGACCCCGAACCGCTCGGACCTCACCGGCATCATCCAGGACGCCTGGGACTTCGCCCGCACCCACACCTCTTGATTGGGGGCTCGGTTCGCCTGCGGGGCGCTTGTTGCCGGCTCGTGGGGCCGTGCGTGCTCGGAAGCCGCTCGTGCCTCGCGGTTTCCTGCGCGCGCTCGGCCCCACTCCCCGTCGCGCCCCTTCGGTTCACTCGCCGGTCTTGATTGGGGGCTCGGTTCGCCTGCCTGAATCAGGGTTCGGGGGCGCCCGGCAGGGGTGTGCGCGGGGTGGGGGCGTGTGCGCGGGGGCCGGGCGCTGCGGACGGGCGCTGCGCGCGGGCGCCCGGCGTGCACACGCCGGGTGAAATGCCCCCCGTGCAACTGCCCATGGCACGCGCCCGCGCGGAAGTCGCCCCACAGCCCCCGATTCAGGCGATTTCCAGCCACGGCCGAGCCCGCTCGCACCGCACACTCCCGGGAACCGCGCTGAAAACTTCTGCTATTCGGCCAACCACGAGCCGCCCCCGGCCCTACGCTGATGCGTGACACCGGTGGGGGCCGGTGTTGATTCAGGGGTCGAGACACGTCGGGTACGGCGTCCGGTCCGGGGTAGTGCAGATATGTCTCGGCGGCGGCCGTGGGCCTGCGGATCACCCGGTCCTGGCGCCGTACCCGCCGTCGTCCGTTCCCCTACCCTTGGGGGTTTTGTGGTTCGTATCCGGGTTCTCGTCGTCGACGATCACCGCATCTTCGCCGAATCGCTCGCAGCCGCGCTCGCGGCCGAGCCGGACGTGGACGTGTCCGCGGCCGGCAGCGGCCCCGCCGCGCTGCGCTGCCTCGAACGCGCGGTGGCCGAGGGCCGCCGCTTCGACGTCCTGCTGGTCGACGCCGACCTCGGCGCGGTCCCCGGGGCCGTGCCGGCCCAGCGGGAGCCGGGGGCCGGGCCCCCGCCACCCGCCGCGGACGGGATCGCGCTCGTGGCCGGAGTACGGGCGGCCCACCCGGGGGTCCGTACGGTCGTCCTCGCCGAGCGCGACGAGCCGCGCCGGGCCGCCCTCGCACTGCAGGCGGGCGCCTCGGGCTGGGTGGCCAAGGACTGCTCGCTCTCGCGCCTGCTGGCCGTCGTCCGCGGGGTGCTGCGGGAGGAGACCCACCTCCCGCCCGCACTGCTCACCGGAGTGCTCCGCGAACTGACCGCGGCGCGCAAACACCGTACGGACAGCGAACGGCTCGTGGAGTCCCTCACCCCGCGCGAACACGAGGTGCTGCGCTGCATGGTGGCGGGGCTGGGCCGCAAGGACGTGGCGGCCAGGCTGTTCCTGTCCCCGCACACGGTCCGCACGCACATGCAGAACGTGCTGGGCAAGCTCGGCGTGCACTCCACCCTCGCCGCGGTGGCGCTGGCCCGGCGGGCCGGCGTACGACCCGCCGACCTAGCCGGGGATGTTGTCGAACGGAGCGGTCAACTGGCGTAGCAGCCCGGCGAGATCACCGCGCTGGCTCTGCGAGAGCTGGGCCAGGATCGCCCGCTCCTGGGCCAGCAGCCCCGCGAGGGCCTGGTCGGCGCGGTCCCGGCCCTCGGGGGTGAGCCGCACCAGGACCCCGCGGCGGTCGCTGGGGTCCGGGAGCCGCTCGACGAGGCCCTTCTTGGCGAGCCGGTCGATGCGGTTGGTCATGGTGCCGGAGGTGACCAGGGTCTGGGTCAGCAACTGACCGGGGGAGAGCTGGTAGGGGGCGCCGGCGCGGCGCAGCGACGTCAGGACGTCGAACTCCCAGGGCTCCAGGCCGTGCTCGGAGAAGGCCAGCCTGCGGGCGCGGTCGAGATGGCGTGCGAGCCTGCTGACGCGGCTCAGGACCTCGAGCGGTTCCACGTCGAGGTCAGGGCGCTCCCGCCGCCACGCCGCCACCAGTCGGTCGACCTCGTCCTCCATGCCGATCAGTGTAAGGGGTCTGTCGATGTGAAGTCTCTTCATCCCAAGTATCTCGATCGCGAGTATCTTGGCATCGAGATATAAATGAAGCGAGCATGGGGCATGGAGGGGGCCGGAAAGGATTCCGCTTCCGATCGCCCCGCCAGCAGGGAGGCTCGAACATGTATTCCGATACCGCGCGTGCAGGGACCCCCACGTCCACCGCGCCCTCCGCACCCACCTGGGATCCCCAGCAGTACCTCCGGCACGCGGGCCACCGCACACGGCCCTTCCTCGACCTGCTCACCCGCATACCCGAACTCCCCAACCGGCCCGCCCGCATCGCCGACCTCGGCTGCGGCCCCGGCAACGTCACCACACTCCTCGCCACCCGCTGGCCCGAGGCCGCCATCACCGGCTTCGACCTCTCCCCGGAGATGCTCCAGCGCGCCACCGAGCAGTACGCCGGCCCCACCGCCGGCGGCGGCAGCCTCGACTTCCGCCACGGGGACATCGCCGGCTGGCTCCCCGAGGAGCCCTACGACCTGATCGTCTCCAACGCCGCCCTCCAGTGGGTCCCCGGCCACCCCGGCTCCTTCGGCGCCTGGATCAACGGCCTGCGCCCCGGCGGCACCTTCGCCTTCCAGATCCCCGGCAACTTCACCGCCCCCAGCCACGCCCTGCTCGCCGAGCAGTGCGACACCCCGCGCTGGCGTTCCCGCCTCGCCGGACACGGCGCGCGTTACATCCACCTCCTCGAACCCGCCGAATACCTCGCCCGGTTCACCGCGCTGGGCTGCACCGCCGACGTCTGGGAAACCACATACCACCAGCTGCTCCACGGCCCCGACCCCGTGCTCGACTGGGTCAAGGGCACCGCCCTGCGGCCCGTCCTCACCGCTCTCGGCGACGACCGCGAAGCCGCCGACGCCTTTCTCACCGAATACCGCGACCGGCTGCGCGCGGCCTACCCGAGCGGGCCGCGCGGAACCGTCTTCCCGTTCCGAAGGATCTTCGCCGTAGCCCGCAGGGAGGCCTGACCGTGCTCACCGCCGTCGACCACGTCCAACTCGCCGCACCGCCGGACTCGGAGGACCGGCTCCGCGCCTACTACACCGGCGTGCTGGGCATGGCCGAGATCCCCAAACCGCCCGTCCTCGCCGCCCGCGGAGGCTGCTGGTTCGCCGCAGGGCCCGTGCAGCTGCACCTCGGCGTCGAGGACGACTTCCGGCCCGCCCGCAAGGCGCACCCCGGACTGCGGGTGACCGGCATCGAGGAGTACGCACAGAGACTGGAGGAGCGGGGCGCCAAGGTCGTCTGGGACGAGAACCTGCCGGGCCACCGCCGCTTCTACTCCGAGGACCCCGTCGGCAACCGGCTCGAATTCCTGGAACCGTACGAAGCGGACACCCCCTAGGGTCTGTATCGAGTTGCCCCGTGGAGCAAGGAGCGGCGTTCGGGGCGTGCCCTCGCCGCACCGGCCGAAAGCCACGTACGTCCCGTACGAGCGCTTCCGGCCGGCACGCCGAGAGCACGCACCGGCCGCCGCTCCTGACGGGCAAACGTTGCCTGGCGCGGCACTGGCGTGACGCGACGGCGCCCCGCCACCGGACCACCGGTGACAGGGCGCCGTCACAGCCCTCAGCTCTTGCGGCGGCCCACCAGCTGCGGCTTCGACTCCAGCCCGTCCAGCCCGTGCCACGCCAGGTTCACCAGATGCGCCGCCACCTCGGCCTTCTTCGGCCTGCGCACGTCCAGCCACCACTGCCCCGTCAGCGCCACCATCCCGACCAGCGCCTGCGCGTACAGCGGCGCCAGCTTCGGATCGAAGCCGCGGGCCTTGAACTCCAGACCCAGGATGTCCTCCACCTGCGTGGCGATGTCACTGATCAGCGACGCGAACGTACCCGTCGACTGCGCGACCGGAGAATCCCGCACGAGGATCCGGAAACCGTCCGTGTACGACTCGATGTAGTCCAGCAGCGCGAACGCCGCCTGCTCCAGCAGCTCCCGCGGATGCCCGGCCGTCAGCGCGCCCGTCACCCCGTCCAGCAACTGGCGCATCTCCCGGTCCACGACGACCGCGTACAGCCCCTCCTTGCCGCCGAAGTGCTCGTACACCACCGGCTTGGACACCCCGGCCTTCGCCGCGATCTCCTCCACCGACGTGCCCTCGAAGCCCTTCTCCGCGAATAGGGCCCGGCCGATGTCCAGCAATTGCTGGCGCCGCTCCGCGCCCGTCATCCGCACCCGGCGGCCACGCCGGGGCTTGTCGCTGCTGGATGTACCGCCGTCGATCGCCACGCCCCCCATCATGCCGCGTTCGGCCGGTTTTCCCCGCGCCGGGCGTCGATACGGGCCGCGGACGGCCACCGCACGTCAGTGGCCCACCCCAGCTGCTCGAACCAGCGGATCAGCCGCGCACTGGAATCGACCTGCCCCCGCAGCACACCGTGCCGGGCCGACGTCGGATCGGCGTGGTGCAGGTTGTGCCACGACTCGCCGCACGACAGCACCGCCAACCACCACACGTTGCCCGACCGGTCCCGGGACTTGAACGGCCGCTTGCCCACCGCGTGGCAGATCGAATTGATCGACCACGTCACATGGTGCAGCAGCGCCACCCGCACCAGGGAGCCCCAGAAGAAGGCCGTGAACGCCCCCCACCACGACATCGTCACCAGGCCGCCCACCAGCGGCGGAACCGCCAGAGAGAAGACCGTCCAGAAGATGAAGTCCCGCGAGATCCGCCGGATCGCCGGATCCTTGATCAGGTCCGGGGCGTACTTCTGCTGATCGGTCTGCTCCTCGTCGAACAGCCAGCCGATGTGCGCCCACCACAGGCCCTTCATCAGCGCCGGCACCGTCTCACCGAACCGCCACGGCGAATGCGGGTCGCCCTCGTGGTCCGAGAACCTGTGGTGCTTGCGGTGGTCGGCCACCCACCGCACCAGCGGACCCTCCACCGCCATCGAACCCATCACCGCGAGCACGATCCTGAGCGGCCGCTTCGCCTTGAAGGATCCGTGCGTGAAGTAGCGGTGGAAGCCGATGGTGATCCCGTGGCAGGCCAGGAAGTACATGAACACCATCAGGCCCAGGTCCAGCCAGCTCACCCCCCAGCCCCAGGCCAGCGGCACCGCCGCCAGCAGCGCCACGAAGGGAACGGTGATGAACGCAAGCAGGGCGAGCTGCTCGATCGACCGCTTGCTCTCGCCGCCCAGCGTCGCGGACGGCACGGATGTCTCGGAGGGCGCGGACGCACCCTCGATCAGATCGGGGCTGGTGGTCATGGGGTGTCCCCTGGGGGGTGAGGGAAGTCGGCAGGCTCGACGGCCACGGAACCCTACGGGTCCGTAACCTACGGCATCGTAAGTATGGCAAAGCCCTGGCCGGGGACAAGAGGAGCGCGGCCACGGCAACAGGAGTGCGCCCGCGCCCCCACCGGCCACCCGACCCCGTACGACTCGGCCTATGAGACGTTTGCCCAGGCACAGGCGTCGGACACCTATCCTGGTCCCCGTCGGACAGCGCGGTCCGCACGGGCAGCCCGAGCCACACCTCAAAAGCGGCGGTCCCCCGGACGGAGTCCGGCGGGTCCACGCCGCGCACGGCCGGGAGCCCACCGCCCAGTAGCGCTCGAACACTGCAAGGAGCCGCACCTGTGAGCAGTGCTGACAAGGCCCCCCTGGCCGCCCAGCAGGCCCCCGTCACCCCGGCCGCCACCGCCAACGCGGAACTGCGCGCGGACATCCGCCGCCTCGGAGACCTCCTCGGGGAGACCCTCGTACGCCAGGAGGGCCAGGACCTGCTCGACCTCGTCGAACGCGTCCGCGCCCTCACCCGCACCGACGGCGAGGCCGCCGCCGCCCTCCTCGGCGACACCGACCTGGAGACCGCCGCGAAGCTCGTGCGCGCCTTCTCCACCTACTTCCACCTCGCCAACATCACCGAGCAGGTCCACCGCGGCAAGGAACTGCGCGCCCACCGCGCCGCCGAGGGCGGGCTCCTCGCCCGCACCGCCGACATGCTCAAGGACGCCGACCCCGAGCACCTGCGCGAGACGGTCAAGAACCTCAACGTCCGCCCCGTCTTCACCGCACACCCCACCGAGGCGGCCCGCCGCAGCGTCCTCAACAAGCTGCGCCGCATCGCGGCCCTCCTGGAGGAGCCCGTCACCGGCGCCGGCGACCGCCGCCGCCACGACCTGCGCCTCGCCGAGAACATCGACCTCGTCTGGCAGACCGACGAGCTGCGCGTCGTCCGCCCGGAGCCCGCCGACGAGGCCCGCAACGCCATCTACTACCTCGACGAACTGCACGCCGGCGCCGTAGGCGACGTACTGGAGGACCTCGCCGCCGAACTGCGCCGCGTCGGCATCGAGCTGCCCCCCGGCACCCGGCCCCTCACCTTCGGCACCTGGATCGGCGGCGACCGCGACGGCAACCCCAACGTCACCCCCGACGTGACCCGGGACGTGCTGATCCTCCAGCACGAACACGGCATCACCGACGCCCTCGAACTCGTCGACTTCCTGCGCGGCCTGCTGTCCAACTCCATCCGCTACACCGGAGCCACCGAGGAACTCCTCGCCTCCCTCCAGGTCGACCTCGAACGCCTCCCCGAGATCAGCCCCCGCTACAAGCGGCTGAACGCCGAAGAGCCCTACCGCCTCAAGGCCACCTGCATCCGCCAGAAGCTCCTCAACACCCGCGAGCGCCTCGCCAAGGGCATCCCCCACGAGGAAGGCCGCGACTACCTCGGCACCGCCGAGCTCCTCACCGACCTCACCCTCATCCAGACCTCCCTGCGCGAGCACCGCGGCGGCCTCTTCGCCGACGGCCACATGGACCGCACCATCCGCACGCTCGCCGCCTTCGGCCTCCAGCTCGCCACCATGGACGTACGCGAGCACGCCGACGCCCACCACCACGCCCTCGGCCAGCTCTTCGACCGGCTCGGCGAGGAGTCCTGGCGCTACGCCGACATGCCCCGCGACTACCGGCAGAAGCTCCTCGCGAAGGAACTCCGCTCCCGCCGCCCGCTGGCCCCCACCCCGGCACCCCTCGACGCCGCCGGCGCCAAGACCCTCGGCGTGTTCGGAGCCGTCAAGGACGCCTTCGAGAAGTTCGGCCCCGAGGTCATCGAGTCCTACATCATCTCGATGTGCCAGGGTGCCGACGACGTCTTCGCCGCCGCCGTCCTCGCCCGCGAAGCCGGCCTCATCGACCTCCACGCCGGCTGGGCCAAGATCGGCATCGTGCCGCTCCTGGAGACCACAGACGAGCTGCGCGCCGCCGACGTCATCCTCGACGAGATGCTCGCCGACCCCTCCTACCGGCGCCTGGTCTCCCTCCGCGGCGACGTCCAGGAGGTCATGCTCGGCTACTCCGACTCCTCCAAGTTCGGCGGCATCACCACCAGCCAGTGGGAGATCCACCGCGCCCAGCGCCGGCTGCGCGACGTGGCCCACCGCTACGGCGTCCGCCTGCGCCTCTTCCACGGCCGCGGCGGCACCGTCGGCCGGGGCGGCGGCCCCTCCCACGACGCCATCCTCGCCCAGCCCTGGGGCACCCTCGAAGGCGAGATCAAGGTCACCGAACAGGGCGAGGTCATCTCCGACAAGTACCTCGTCCCCTCCCTCGCCCGCGAGAACCTCGAACTGACCGTCGCCGCCACCCTGCAGGCCTCCGCCCTGCACACCGCGCCGCGCCAGTCCGACGAGGCCCTCTCCCGCTGGGACGCGGCCATGGACACCGTCTCCGACGCCGCCCACGCCGCCTACCGCGAACTCGTCGAAGACCCCGACCTGCCCGCCTACTTCTTCGCCGCCACCCCCGTGGACCAGCTCGCCGACCTCCACCTCGGCTCCCGGCCCTCCCGCCGCCCCGACTCCGGAGCCGGCCTCGACGGCCTGCGGGCCATCCCCTGGGTCTTCGGCTGGACCCAGTCCCGCCAGATCGTCCCCGGCTGGTACGGCGTCGGCTCCGGCCTCAAGGCGCTGCGCGAAGCCGGCCACGAGGACGCCCTCACCGAGATGGGCGAGCGCTGGCACTTCTTCCGCAACTTCCTGTCCAACGTCGAGATGACACTGGCCAAGACCGACCTGCGGATCGCCCGCCACTACGTCGACACCCTCGTCCCCGACCACCTCAAGCACGTCTTCGCCCGCATCGAGGCCGAGCACGAACTCACCGTCCGCGAGGTCCTGCGCATCACCGGAGGCGAGAAGCTCCTCGACTCCCACCCCGTGCTCCAGCAGACCTTCGCCGTACGCGACGCCTACCTCGACCCCATCTCCTACCTCCAGGTCTCCCTCCTGGCCCGCCAGCGCGCGGCCGCCGCCCGCGGCGAGGCAGCCGACCCGCTGCTCGCCCGCGCCCTGCTGCTCACCGTCAACGGCGTCGCCGCGGGTCTGCGCAACACCGGCTGACCCGCCGCCGTACCTGTGAAAGGGGGGTCCCCCGCGCCGACCGACCGGCGCGGGGGACCCCCCTTTTTCTTCTACGACCAGGCTCAGCCCTGGGCGCCCGACCTGCGGCGGCGGACCAGCAGGAGCGCCCCGGCACCGATCAGCGCGGCCGCCAGCGTGGCGAGCAGCCCGATCGGAGCATCGGAACCGGTCTTCGCCAGGTCACCACCGGTCGTGCCGCCGGAGGCCGAGGCCGACGCGGACGGGACGGGGGAGGACGCCGACGAGGACGGCGACCCGCTCGTCGACGACGGGCTCGTGCTCGTCGAGGCCGACGGCGAGACCGACGTGCTGGAGCTCGGCGACGTCGAGGCCGAGGCCGAGGTCGACGTCGACGGCGCCGGCGTGGTGGAGGACTGCGAAGGCGTCGGCTCGGTCGTGGCCGTCGACGGGCAGGTGTGCGAGAGGTTGAACCACTCCAGCTTCTTGCCGCCGCCCGTGGTGCCCTCGACCAGGGCGACCGCCGAGACCAGCTTCGCGCCGGGCTCCGAAGCCGCGTACGCGTGGTTCTCGTTCGGCGGACCGAAGGTGGTGATCACCTGCTCGCCGCCCGGCTCGAACTTCACCGTCAGCTTGACGAAGGAGACCTCGTTGGGGCTGCCCGGCGCTATGAAGTGCCAGCCGTCCTTCGTGGCGGGAATGGAGGCGCAGGTGTCGCCGGGCTTGCCCTTGTACTGCGCCGCGTAGATCGGCAGGTCCTTCGCCTGGTGCAGCGGCACCTCGTAGGAGTCGGCGGCGAACGCCGGGCCGGCGGACGCGGAGAGGAGCAGCGCAGTGGCAACAGCCGCCCAGCGCTTATGGGAACGGAGCATCGAGGCACCTCTGAGGAGAGAGCGAAGCATGGGGCCATGGGGGGCGGCGGCGCCAGCATGCTGACACGACACCGCCCCGGTCAAGAGCCAGGCGTCCACATTTGTGACGAACTGACCTGCTCCGGGCCACTTGTCCCTGTGAAGGGGGCTGAAAGCGTTACCCGTTGTAGGCCGACTGGGCGCGCTCCAGGCCCTCCGCGACCAGGCACTCCACCGCGTCCGCCGCCCGGTCCACGAACCAGTCCAGCTCCTTGCGCTCCGTGGAGGAGAAGTCCTTCAGCACGAAGTCCGCGACCTGCATCCGGCCCGGCGGCCGCCCGATGCCGCACCGCACCCGGTGGTAGTCCGCACCCATCGACTTCGTCATGGACTTCAGGCCGTTGTGTCCGTTGTCCCCGCCGCCCAGCTTCAGACGCAGCGTCGGGTAGTCGATGTCCAGCTCGTCGTGGACGGCGACGATCCGCTCCAGCGGCACCTTGTAGAAGTCCCGCAGAGCCGTCACCGGACCACCCGACAGGTTCATGAACGACATCGGCTTCGCCAGCACCACGCGGCGGTTGGCCGGCCCCGGCGGACCCATCCGGCCCTCGACCACCTGCGCCCGCGCCTTGTGCGCCTTGAACTTGCCGCCGATGCGCTCCGCCAGCAGATCCGCCACCATGAACCCGATGTTGTGGCGGTTCCCGGCGTACTCCGGCCCCGGATTGCCCAGACCCACGATCAGCCAGGGCGCCGCGTCGTCCGACATCAAAAGCTCCTTACCGCCTAGAACGAAGACGACCGCCGTCCCGCTCCAGTGGAGCCGGACGGCGGTCGGTCAGCAACTGCTGAGAGGAAGGGGCGAGGCTCAGGCCTCGGCGCCCTCGGTCTCACCCTCGGCGGCCGGCTCCTCGGCCTGCGGGGCGACGACCTGCAGGACGGCGGTCTCACCCTCGACGGCCAGGGTGGTGCCGGCCGGCAGGACCAGGTCGGAGGCGTGCACCGTGGCACCGGCCTCCAGGCCCTCGATCGAGACGGTGATCTCGGTCGGGATGTGGGTGGCCTCGGTCTCGACGGAGATCGTGGTCAGCAGGGTCTCCAGCAGGTTGCCACCGGCGGCCAGGTCGCCCTCGGTCACGACGGGGACCTCGACGACGACCTTCTCGCCCTTCTGGACGATCAGGAAGTCGACGTGCGAGATGGTGCGCTTGAGGGGGTGACGCTGCACGGCCTTCGGGATGACCAGCTCGTTGCCGCCGCCGGCGATGTCCAGGGACAGCAGGACGTTCGGGGTCTTCAGCGCCATCATCAGGCCGTGGGCCTCGACGTTGACGTGCTTCGGGTCCGTGCCGTGGCCGTAGATGACACCGGGGGTCAGGGCGTCGCGACGGGCCTGGCGGGCAGAGCCCTTGCCGAAGGTGTCGCGCAGGGTGGCGGAAAGCTTGACCTCGGACATGCTCACTCCTCGTGGGGTGACGGAAAACGAAACTGAAGTCACCCGGCCGAAACGGCCTGCTACGAAGAGCGCGTCGATAACGGAGCACCCGCACACGAAAGTGCGGCCTCCCTCGCCGAGCAACTTCATGAGTCTACCCGGCGGGGAGGCCGCACTTCAAAAGGATCTAGCCGCAGCGGTTACTGCTGCTCCTCGAACAGGCTCGTCACCGAACCGTCCTCGAAGACCTCGCGCACCGCACGCGCGATCATCGGGGCGATCGAGAGCACCGTGATCTTGTCGAGTTCCAGGTCGGACGGGTCCGGCAGCGTGTTCGTGAAGACGAACTCGCTCACCTTCGAGTTCTTCAGTCGGTCGGCCGCGGGACCCGACAGGATGCCGTGCGTCGCCGTCACGATCACGTCCTCCGCGCCGTGCGCGAAGAGCGCCTCGGCCGCGGCGCAGATCGTGCCACCGGTGTCGATCATGTCGTCGACCAGGACGCAGACGCGGCCCCTGACCTCACCGACGACCTCGTGGACCGTCACCTGGTTGGCGACGTCCTTGTCGCGGCGCTTGTGCACGATCGCCAGCGGCGCGTCCAGCCGGTCGCACCAGCGGTCCGCCACCCGCACACGACCGGCGTCCGGGGAGACGATCGTCAGCTTCGTACGGTCCACCTTGGCGCCCACGTAGTCCGCGAGGACGTTCAGCGCCGAAAGGTGGTCCACCGGGCCGTCGAAGAAGCCCTGGATCTGGTCCGTGTGCAGGTCGACCGTCAGGATGCGGTCCGCACCCGAGGTCTTCAGCAGGTCCGCCACCAGACGCGCCGAGATCGGCTCACGGCCCTTGTGCTTCTTGTCCTGGCGGGCGTACCCGTAGGACGGGATGATCACGGTGATGGAACGCGCCGACGCGCGCTTCAGCGCGTCGATCATGATCAGCTGCTCCATGATCCACTTGTTGATCGGAGCCGTGTGGCTCTGGATCAGGAAGCAGTCCGCGCCACGCGCCGACTCCTGGAAGCGGACGTAGATCTCGCCGTTCGCGAAGTCGAAAGCCTTGGTCGGCACGAGGCCGACGCCCAGCTGGTGCGCGACCTCCTCGGCCAGCTCGGGGTGGGCGCGGCCGGAGAAGAGCATCAGCTTCTTCTCGCCGGTCGTCTTGATCCCGGTCACAGCACTGTCTCCTCAGACGTGTTGAAGCTGCTCGCCCCCATGTGCGTCCGTCCCGCACACGGTGAGCCAGCCGAATTGCGTGCACTATCACGGTACGCCGTTCGAGACGCACCTGTTTCCGGTCAGTTCACCTCAAGGGCGCTCGGAGTCCTCCGAGACCGCCGACTGCGCCGCAGTGGCGGCGGCACTTCCCGGACGCTTGCGAGCCACCCAGCCCTCGATATTCCGCTGCTGGCCACGGGCCACGGCCAGCGCGCCGGGGGGCACATCCTTCGTGATCACGGATCCGGCGGCCGTGTAGGCCCCGTCCCCGATGGTGACGGGTGCCACAAACATGTTGTCCGACCCCGTCTTGCAATGCGAGCCGACGGTGGTGTGGTGCTTGTGCTCACCGTCGTAGTTCACGAAGACGCTCGCCGCGCCGATGTTCGTGTACTCGCCGATCGTCGCGTCGCCCACGTACGACAGGTGCGGCACCTTGGTGCCCTCGCCGATCGTCGCGTTCTTCATCTCGACGTACGTACCGGCCTTCGCCTTCGCCCCGAGGCTCGTGCCCGGACGCAGGTACGCGAACGGTCCCACGCTCGCCTGCGGGCCCACGACCGCGCTCTCGGCCACCGTGTTGTCCACGCGCGCGCCCGCGCCCACCCGGGTGTCCCGCAGCCGGGTGTTGGGGCCCACCTCGGCGCCCTCGGCGATGTGCGTGGCGCCCAGGAGTTGGGTGCCGGGGTGCACGATCGCGTCCTGCCCGAAGGTGACGGTCACGTCCACGAAGGTGCTGGCGGGGTCGACGACCGTCACGCCCGCGAGCATGGCCTGCTCCAGCAGGCGCGCGTTCAGCAGGGCGCGCGCCTCGGCGAGCTGCACGCGGTTGTTGATCCCCAGGATCTGGCGGTGGTCGCTGCCCACGGCCGCGCCGACCCGGTGCCCGGCCTCGCGCAGGATGCCGAGGACGTCGGTGAGGTACTCCTCGCCCTGGCTGTTGTCGGTGCGGACCTTGCCGAGCGCGTCGGCGAGGAGGGCGCCGTCGAAGGCGAAGACGCCCGAGTTGATCTCGCGGATCGCGCGCTGGGAGTCGGTGGCGTCCTTGTGCTCGACGATCGCGGTCACGGCGCCGCCGGCGTCGCGCACGATGCGGCCGTAGCCGGTGGAGTCAGGCACCTCGGCGGTGAGCACGGTGACGGCGTTGCCGTCGGCGGCGTGTGTCCGCGCCAGCCGGTCCAGGGTCTCCCCGGTCAGCAGCGGGGTGTCGCCGCAGACGACGATCACGGTGCCGTCGACGGGCCCGCCGAGCTCCTGCAGGGCCATGCGGACGGCGTGGCCGGTGCCGTTCTGCTCGTACTGGACGGCGGTGCGGACATCGGCGTCGATGCCGGCCAGGTGTGCGGTGACCTGCTCCCGGGCGTGCCCGACGACCACGACGAGGTGTTCGGGGTCCAGCTCGCGGGAGGCTGCGACGACATGACCGACGAGCGAGCGCCCGCAGATCTCGTGCAGGACCTTGGGTGTGGCCGACTTCATGCGGGTGCCTTCACCCGCTGCGAGTACGACGACGGCTGCCGGGCGGTTGGCGCTCACGGGTGTGCCCTTCGGCTTCGGGGGTGGACCCGTGAAGGATACCGGTGGGCCGGGTGCCCCAAACGAAGCCGGGTCCCGACCGCAGCGGTCAGGACCCGAAGATGCGAAAGCTCCCCCGCCAGGACTCGAACCCGGACATAAGGCACCAAAAGCCTCAGTGCTGCCAATTACACCACAGGGGACTGTTTACGACTAAACCAGACATTGCGTCACTGTGGTCGAGCCGCCGGCACCTACTATGCCGCACCACCGGCCTTCGATGCGACGCTAAAGATCGGCGCTTTGGGGGAGTTCGCGGCCGCGTCGGTTCTGTCGGTGGTCTGTAGGGGCGCCTGCGTACGCTGGACGGCATGACCAGTACGGGGGAAGAGCAAGGCCGTGCCGGGCCGCCTTTGTGGTGGGCGCGGCGGCGGGATGCCGTGGTGGACGTGGCGCTGGCCACGGCGTCCGCCGCGGAGTGTGCGTGGGAGGGGGTCCGCTTCGCGCACGAGGCGGGGATCCCCGTGCCCGCCGGGGTGCTGTTCGGTGCAGCGGTGGGGTCCGTGCTCGTGCTGCGGCGGCGGTGGCCGATCGCGGTGGTGCTCGTGGGGATCGCCGTGGCGCCGGCCGAGACGGGGTTCCTGCTGTCGGTGGTGGGCATGTACTCGCTCGCCTCGTCCGAGGTGCCCCGGCGGATCATCGCGGCGCTCGCCTCGATGTCGCTGGTGGCGACCTTCATCGTGATGTACCTCAAAACGCGTGGCGACGTGGAGGCCGATCCGGCGCTCGTGGTGGCGCTGTCCGGGTTCGTCGCGGTCGCACTGACCGTGCCCCCGGTGCTGCTCGGGCTCTACATCGGCGCCCGGCGGCGGCTGATGGAGAGCCTCCAGGAACGGGCCGACTCGCTGGAACGGGAACTGTCGCTGCTGGCGGACCGGGCGGAGGAGCGGGCCGAGTGGGCCCGTACCGAGGAGCGGACCCGGATCGCGCGGGAGATGCACGACGTGGTCGCCCACCGGGTGTCGCTGATGGTCGTTCACGCGGCCGCGCTGGAGGCGGTGGCGGCCAAGGACCCGGCGCGGGCGGCGAAGAACGCCGCGCTGGTGGGGGACATGGGGCGGCAGGCGCTCACTGAGCTGCGGGAGATGCTCGGCGTGCTGCGGGCGGCGCCGAAGCCGGCCGCGGCCGTCGCCGCGGCCGTGGCGACGGCGGGGCCGGTCGCCCTCGCGGGCGGCTCGGACGAGGGGCCCTCGCTGGCGGAGCTGGAGGCGCTGATCGGGCAGTCGCGGGCGGCCGGGATGGCCGTGGAGATGGTCGTACAGGGCGCGTGCGCGGTGTACGCGGCGGAGGTGGAGCAGACGGCGTACCGCGTGGTGCAGGAGGCGCTCACCAACTGCCACAAGCACGCTCCGGGGGCGCGGGTCGTGGTGCGGCTCGCACACCGGGAGGGCGAGGTGGCGATGCAGGTGGAGAACGGGCCGTCCGAGGGGGCGGCGGACGGGGTCGGGCTGCCGAGCGGGGGGAACGGGCTGGTCGGTATGCGGGAGCGGGTGCTGGGGCTGGGCGGGGTCTTCGTGTCGGGCCCGACGGAGGCGGGCGGCTTCAGGGTGTCGGCGGTCCTCCCGGTCCGCTGACGCAGGTGTTTCGGCTGCCGTCGCTGACCCGGCTGCCGCCGGTGGGTGGTGCTGGGGCTGCGCCCGTGCCCTGCGGTTCGGCTGCCGTCGGTGTTTCGGCTGCGGGCCGGTGGCTGCTGGGGCTCTGCCCCAGGCCCCGCGCCTCAATCGCCGGCGGGGCTGGGTG